>NZ_JBSSMB010000002.1:0-86529 GCF_053890455.1 Streptomyces yamdrokensis | reverse complement strand
TCACCCTCAAGGAGATCCGCGCGGACCAGAGCCTGCCCGAGTTGGTGCGCTTCCCGTCACTGGAGAAGATGAGGCAGGAGATCGAGCGGCTGCGTAAGGAACGGGCAGACGATCGAGCTCGCCGGCGCCAGGAACGGGCGCAGCTGAAGGAGAAGGGGGCCGAACAGTGAGCGGTCTGCATTTCGCCGCCGTCAACGCGGAAGGCATCGTTGCCGATCTCGATCTGCTGCCCGCGGCCTACCGCGTGCTGCTGAAGCTGCGCGCCCACAGTGAGCCCGGCGGCCGTATCGAGATCGACCAGGGCACCATGGCCCAGATGCTCAACCTGAGCCGGACGGCCGTCAACGCGGCCCTGCGCGACCTGGACCTGGCGCAGCTGGTGAAGAAGCAGCGGGCCGGCGTCTACCAGCTCAACCCGATGCTGGCCGCCTACCTCGCCCCCGAGGACGCTGTCGCGGCGGTCAAGGCGATGCCGAAGGCGCAGCGCCTGAACTCGCCCGGGTTCGTGGAGCAGTACCGGCAGGCCGTCGCGGCCTACCAGGACCAGCTCGCCGAGAAGCGCCGGCAGCGCGAGGACGCCAAGCGCCGACAGAATCTCAAGGCCGTGTCCTGACCCACTGCTCAACCCGACGGCGCTGCACCCATGGTGCGGCGCCGTTCGTGTTCCTGGTGTCAGTGCCGACACCGAAGGTCCCTGTCTGGGTGGACAAGATCCATCCGTGCAGGGCCAAACAGCCTGTTGCCCGCCCCTTTCGGCGCCGCGTCCTCTCGGCAGGGCGCGGCGCCGCTTTCGTGTGCGGGCGGTGAGTGTCAGATCCGGACGCACGGTTCCCGCTGGCGGGAAACCCGCAGGTCAGAGCAGGCCGCAAAGAATCATGGGCGACCCTCTTCTCTGCCTGTATGGATTCTCATACAGTATTGGAATCCATACAGATACGGGAGGATTCGCCGTGTTACCCACCTTCGTCACCGCCGCCCTCGCCATCGTCGCCACGCTGCTGGGCGCGATCGTCAGCGGCCGCTTCCAGGAGCGCGCCGCCGAACGGTCCGTCCGCGCCAGCCACGGCGAGGCGATCCGCCGTGACCGCCTGGAAGCCGTCACCGCTCTCGCCTGTGCCATCAGCGATCACCGCCGGGCGATGTGGATGCGCGGCGACGCCGTCCTCAAGCAGGCGGGCACCGAGCGGATCGAGGCCCTGCGCGGCGAGAGCCACATGACCCGGTCCGCCGTCACCCGCCCGCTGGTCGCGCTGCGGGTGCTCATCGAGGACCAGGCGGTGCGCGCCGCGGCTGACGAGATGATCACCCTGACCTACGCGATGCGCGACGCGTACACCACCGGCGAGCAGCTGACCGCCGCCCGCGAGGCCGCGAAGGTCGCCCACGACCAGTTCGTCGACGCCGCCGCCGGCTACCTCGCCCGGACCGCCTGACCGCGCCGCACCCGCGTGCTCGGGGCCGTCGACTCGGAATGTCATCGCTCTCCGGCAGCCCCGGTCAGCCTCCCCCTCGCATCCACGCACCAGATCGGAGTCCCCATGGAGCAGCAGTGGAAGGCCCTCGCCCGGATCAGCAGTGTCGAGACGTCGGCCGAACGGACCGCTGGCACTTCCGGCGGCGAGGACCTGGTCGTGCTCGCCCCGGCCGCGGCCGCCGCGCTCAACCTGCTCGCCGACGCCGTCCGGTGTGGCGGCGCCGACCACGACGACATCGTCCAGGCCCTCAAGGCCGCCGGTGTCCACGAGGCGTTCGCCCGCGTCTTCGACGCCGCCTCCGAGCGCGTCATGGATGCCGTCGACGACCCGTACGACTTCGACGTGCGGCTGCACGCCGACAACCTCGGCGTGGCCGCGGGCGACGTCCGGCGCGCCTTCCACTGGCTCTAGAACCCGCCCCGCACCCGTCCCCGCCCGCCCTTGGGAAGGCCACCGATGACCACCGAGCACACCGACCCCGTCCCCGACCTCACGATCCCGCTGTCCACCGCCGACGCCCAGGTGCTGGGTGACGACGTCGGGCAGATGGCCATGCGGCTCGGTGCCGTACTGCACGGCCTCGCGCAGCTGCGCGCCGGCGGGGCGAGCACCGAAGACCTCGCGACAACCATCCTGATGTCCAACGGCCTGCTGAACCGGCTGGAGGGCATCCGGGACGCCGCAGTGCGCCAGCACGCCGCACAGGGCGGCTCGTACGGCGCGCTGGCGAGCTCCATGGGCGTCACCCGTGCCACCGCGCAGTACCGCCGCGACACCCTGGTGAAGAAGGACCCGAGCGCGATGGAGAAGTGGGCCACCGGCAGCAGCAGCTGACCCTTTGCAGCGGCGCCGTGCAGCAGACCGACGACAGGTCGCTGCACGGCGCCGCCGTGTTGCAGCACGCGACCTGCTGCACGAGCAGCACCCGTGTGCCGCCTGGGCGCCGGCCTCGCACTCCACCACCCGTGCAGCGCCGCCCACCGCCCTCGCGCTGCACCGTGCAGCGGGATGCAGCAGCGCCCCGGACCACCTGGTGGTCCGGGGCGCTGCACGGGTGCTCGGGAGGCTCCTACGCCTCAACGTACGCGACGATGGTGATCTGCCGAAGGGCCGTGACGTAGTAGATGACGCGTACCCCGTCGACGTCGTCGACGTAGTCGCGCAGCAGGGTGTCGGGCACCGGGGTGCCCAGCTCGGGGTTGACGCTGATGGCGACGATCGCGCGGTCCAGGCGGTGCGTCTCGCTCGCCGTGAGCTTCGCCAGCTGGCTCAGCGCCGGCTCCACCAGGACGACCTGGGAACGGCGGCGTGCGTGCTCAGGCGACACGCGGCTGCTCACCGGCGAGGCGCTCCAGGTGGGCGTCGCGCGCTTCCTCCCACAGCACTCCCGTCTCCGGGGACGGGTAGCCGTTGGCGGCGATGTCCTCCAGCACCGAGGCGAGGACGTCGACCTTCGCGCGCTGGCCGGCCGCGTACGCGCGGACGGACGCGGCGGCGTGCTCATCGAGGGGCTGACGGTCGGGCACGGGCGCGGGGGCCGGCTGCTCGCTCATCCGGGGCTCCTGGGCTGTCGTCTGGCGTGTGTCACCACGGTATCGCCGGGGCGGGGCGCTCCGGGACGGTACGGGCGAAACCCACCCGATGACACAGATGACACAGCTGAACAGTGACACAGATGGTCACGACGACCTGGGGAAACGGGGGGTCGATGACACAGGTCGGACTGTTCACTGCTGGCTGTTCAGGCGCCGGGACACGGCCGGGAGCACGCTGGAGGTATGCGCACCAAGGACGTCCAGGTGGGGCAGACGTACCGCTGCGAGGTGCCGCTCGCGCTTCCGGTGCGGCGGTACCGGCCGGAGACCATGGGCGACTCCTGGTGGCCGCTGAGCTGGCTGCGCGGCACGTACTTTCCGCTGGCCGTGATCGACGTCGACGCCGCCGCCCGGACCGCGCAGGGCCTGGTGATGGGAGCGAGCACCCGGGTCACGGTGGAGCTCACCGAGGACCAGGCGGAGGCGGCCGGCCTTCCGCCCGGCCACGGCTACCAGGTCTCCGGAATGCTGCTCGATGCCGACGGCGAGCCCGTCGAACTCCCCCGGGTCACCACACTCACCGTGCCGATCCGCTGGCTGCGCCCGGTGGAGACGCCGGTCTCCCCCAGTCACCACGACGCGGCGTTCCGAGGCTCTCACTGACCCGGTCGGCGTGTGTCCCGTGCCACTGAACCCTGAGCGGGTGCCAACGAAGTTTGATCAGCTGCACCCAGATGCGGCCCCGGCTGTGCGCCTGATCACCGGGCGTTCTCTCAGTTAGAGACTTCGGGGAACGTGTCGTCGTAGTCGTCGCCGCACACGTCATTGCCGCCGATCAGGCCGCCGAACCACCCGACGATGCCGCTGACTTTGCAGATAGTTCCGGGGATAGGTGCGGGCGAGGATTGGCCGGGGGGGGGGCGGGGCGCTGCATGGGCGGGGATCGCGGCGGTCGAAGTGACGACGAGGGCCATCGCGGACGTGGTCGCGAGCTTGATCAGCGTGGTCTTCACGATCGAGGAACGAGCCGCATGACGCAGTGGTCACGCACCGCCTGTCGCTGGCACACGTGACGCCTCCCTGTCCCGCTACACAGGTCGGTGACCAGCTTGATCAAACTTCGATGGCACCGCCGAGCGTCCGCTCAAGCTTTGATGGCACAGGACAGCGTGAGCGGAGCGTGATGACCCGGCCGGACCGCGGGGCAGGGGTGTCACGCTGTCACGTTGTCACGCCGGATCGGGCCTGGAGCAGGGGTTCGGAGCCCTCCCGGCAATCGAAAAGCGTTCAATACGGACATTCGGCGGGTGCTGTCGCGTGGTGGCCCGGCGGGCGTGACAGCCAGCGTGACAGGGCTCGTGCCCCCCCATGTGACGCACGGTGAGCGTGCAGGCTGTCCTCTGACGCTGAACCTGGACCGATTGCCAGGGAAGTTGGACGTTCCTGCCATTGATGTTGGATCGAGAGGGCTGGGGGCAGGGCGAGGGTACCGGCTCTTGCGTACGGGGACGCCGCGTTATCAGTCTTGGAGCTGGACTTTCTTGAGCTCGGACGTCGACGCAGGCAGTCCTTGGCCGCGCTTCAGGTCCGTGCGAAGTGCTGCTGCCTCCTAGAGGGCAGGAGGCAACAGCACTGCCCAGCCGCGCGCCTACTCGACTCGCAACCCTTCGGCGGATACAGCTCGCACGCCCTTGATCTTCTTGGTGATGGCTACGGCCGTGTCCCTCTGTGCGTCAGAGAACGTCACCGCACTGAAGAGGGAGACCACGCCCTTGTTCGTCTCCACCTTGATGTCCGAACCGGGAATGCCCTTCTCGGTGACCAGGTCAGCCTTGACCTTCGTCGTGATCCACGTGTCACTCACGTCTTCCTTCGCCTCTGTCACTTCGCCTGCCATTGCCTGACTCCCTCTTGTCGATACATGCGTAACGTAATCATTTCATGACAGAAGGTAGTGAGGTGCCAGCCGGCTCCATCCTGGCAAGTTGTCGGAACGTGGTGACCTGGGCGATCCGCTGAAGCAGAGACGTCACGCCGAGTCGGTCCAACTTCAATGGCAAACGGTCCAGGTTCAGCGGCAGAGGACACAGGCGGCCGGGGCCTCTCTCCTTCCAGGAGTGCTGGGGGTCGGTCAGTTCCGAAGTGGCGGCCAGACATGCGGGCCGGTGCATTGCCCGCAGGCGGCGCAGCCGGCGCACTCCATACAGAACTGCTTCGGGACGCGCGGGCAGTGGCAGATCGGGTTGTGGTCGGGGTCGTCGGCGCCCTCGAACCAGGGCTCCCCGAGCGGCGGCGTGTAGTCGACGTGGACCTGGCCGTCGGCCGTCAGCTCTTCGTACCGGGTGCCGCAGCCGGTCGACTGCACCCATGTGGCGACCACGGGGCCGTCGGCGTTCACCGAGCACTCCGGCCGGAGGTCTCGATCCACGCGGCGAGCGCGAGCACGGCGTTCGGGTCTGCTTGCGCCAGGCGCACCGCGTGGCCCGCGTCGAAGCCCTTCACCGTCCCGGCCTGCGCCATGGCCCGCAGCAGCGCGCTGTGCGCTCGCACCGACGCGGGGACGGCGTCCGGGTCCCTCGGAGGGGCCATGCCGTTGCCCTCCAGGATGCGGAACATCTCGTGGAACTCGCCGTACTCGTTCAGGTAGTCGAGGGCGTGGCGGTCCTCGGGCTCGTGCAGCACGAGCGGGCCTTCGGCGCCGTAGTACGCGCCGGTCGTACCGAGCAGGCCGGCCTTCTCCAGGGCCATCAGCATGTGGGCGCGCTCGGGCAGCCCGTTGGAGTGCAGCCGTACTTGCCGCTCCTGCTCCATCTCCAGGTCCCGGAGTTCGTCTTCGGCTTCGGCGGCGAGCTCGTCCTGGACGACGGCGTCGACCTTCGGGTCGTACGTCCCGCCGGTGGTGGCGAGCAGCTGCGCGATGCGCTCCCACTCCGCGACTTCGGCGGGGCCGCGTGCGTCGTCGGCCAGGTCCTCGCGGTCGCGGTCGATGTGCTGCTGCAGCCGGGCGTCCTCGAGTGCGGCCGCGGCCTCGGTGGCCGTCATGCCGGTGGCGCGCCGGCGGACCCAGCTGCGGCCGACCTTCGCCCGGTCGACCGGCTGGCGGGGCGCGGCCGCGCCGGGCGCGGGTACGCGGGGACGCCGGGTGGATCGGGGAACAGGGGTGCTCACACGAGCCTCCCAATCGTTGCGGAAACGGTGATGGGAAATCCGACTGCCGCGCGGTGGGTGCGGCAGCCGTAGACAGGTTTATAGCAGCCCTGAATTCGGCGTGCCTAAAACTTGATATCGAGCCACTCCACGTCCGCGAATTTCACCTTCACGCCCGCGCGCCCGCCACCGCCTTGGCGGAAATAGGCGTCCGCTATGGCTTCCGCAACCAGTGCATGCAGATCCTTGTCCGTCGCTCCGGACTCCTGTGCCGCCAGGATGGCGGAGGCGTGGGAAGGCGAGACGTGCACCATGAGGTCCCGCACCCGGCCCTCATCCGAGGTTCCCTCGGGGCCGAATCCGAAGTAGGCGCGGCAGGAGATGACGAACCCGCCAGAACTGCCCGCGCGCTGCCTCGCCTGTGCCCTGACCTGCGGTTGCCACTGTGACTCGGTCTCCTGCACCAGAGCCTCCTGAAGGCGCTTCTGCGGCTTCTTGGCCGCACCCGAGCGGTAGCGCTCCACCGTGCGGCGGGAGACGCCCAGGCGCTCGGCTACGGCCTTCGTGGAGCGCTTCGCGCGCGTGAGGAGGAATTTCATCTGGGCTTGCGCTGATTTCGGTGCCGGACGGGTGAACAGGGCCCGTTCGGCGCGTCCGAGGCCGTCGAAGAGCTTGTGCCGGAGCAGGGCCGACGCCCTGGCGTGCTGCTGATCATCCATACCGAGCAGCGTCGGGCCGGTCGCCTGTGGACAGAGGCCAGCGGCTGAACGAACTCTCGCTGCCCGTCGGAGGGATTGACGCCGCAGGTCAGCGGGTCTTGGGTGGAGGCTCACGTCTGCAAGGGGGCTGATCATGGCCTTGGTTGAGCGTTCCGACCGGCTGCCACAGTGCTCACGCTGCCGTGGCGACCTCATCATCAGTGCGGTGGCGCCGAAGAACGACGCGCAAGGCCGCCCGATCCACATGGAGCTGTGCGCTTCTTGCGACGCGGGCGATGCCGACCGACCCGCGGCCGGCCTTCTGCTGCAGTTCTTCGCCGACGGCGGCGGGCAGGACGAGACCCGCGCCTCGGAGGCGGCGCACCTGATGATGGAGTGGACGAAGGAGTGCATGGCCGCCCACGGCTGGTACTGGCAGGAAACCCCGCCCGACCAGCCCTGAGCCGTCGGCTGCGGGCGTCTACCGTGGGGCGAGTGACGACGCCTTCCGACGACCAGGCCGTACCCGTCCCGGTACGCCTCCTGCTCCCGGACGACCAGGAGATCGTGGCGCGGCTTTGGCGTCGGCGACAACTGTCGGACGGCTGGCGGTACGAGGTGGGCATCCCGGCGTACACCAACACCTCAAACGCTTTTGACCGCGGCCGCTTCCCACGGGTTGGTGACCTGCGCACCAACTCCACGCGCCGCGAGTGGTGTCCAGTGTTCATCGATCAATCGAAGCTGGACCGGTGGCTGGTCGGCGCCTGTCGCGAGGAGTGGGCATCTGCGTCATGACCACGCAGATCACTTTGAGGCAGTCACGCGGGATTCGGCCTTGCCGTGAGCTGGGCATCGCTACGGTATGCGCACAAGTCAACACGTTCAGTGCTGGACTGTGCGAACCGATTCAGGCGAGCAGTGGGCAGGGCTTGGACCGTCTGCGAGGGCCGGGGCAGGTTTGGGCTGTGACTCTGCTGCCACAGCAGACAGGAGCGCAGGGTGGCGACAGAAGAACAAGCAGCACAAGAGAGCGGCGTCCTTGAGGACGGCAGCCGGGCGACACCCCCGTCACAGGAGGAGGTCGCCAAGGCGGAGGCGGCCCGCACGGAGCTCGGTGCACGGGGCTATGACATCTCGGTCAGGACGTTCTGGTGGGGCTTTGAGTGGGCGGTTCGTGAGTGTATGAGTGATTCTGCTATCGCCTGATGGTGTGGTTGTGAGGCGGATTCTCCCGGCCCGGGGGCTGGGGTCTGGTGGGCTGGCCGGGTGAGTGAACGGAAGCCGTATCCGAGTGACTTATCGGATGAGCAGTGGGCCCTGATCGAGCCGGTGATCACCGCGTGGAAGGACCGGCATCGTTCGGTCAGCGGCCATCAGGGCGCCTATGACATGCGGGAGATCATCAACGCGATCCTCTATCAGGGGCGGACCGGATGCCAGTGGGCCTATCTCCCGCATGACCTGCCGCCCAAGAGCGCGACGTACTACTACTTCGCTGCCTGGCGGGACGACGGAACCGACCAGGTCATCCATGAGCTCCTGCGCTGCCAGGTCCGGGAACGCGCCCGGCGATTAGAGGACCCGACCCTGGTGGTGCTGGACACCCAGAGTGTCCGCGCGGCCGCCTCGGTCCCCGCCGCGACGACCGGCCATGACCCGGCCAAGCGGGTGCCGGGCCGCAAGCGTGGCCTGGCCGTGGACGTCCTCGGCCTGGTCATCGCGGTCGTCGTTCTCGCGGCGAACGTCCATGACAACACCGCGGGTATCGCCCTGCTGAGCGAGGTTGCCGAGAACGCCGGCGGCGCCGTCAGCAAGGCTCTGGTCGACCAGGGCTTCAAGACCCAGGTCGTCACACACGGCGTCGGCCTCGGCATCGACGTGGAGATCGTCCAACGCGGCCCGCAGCACAAGGGGTTCGTCCCGCAGCCGAAGCGATGGAGGGTCGAGCAGACCTACGGGATCTTGATACTGCACCGGCGACTGGTCCGCGACTACGAACACCACCCCTCCTCCTCGGCCTCCCGCGTCTACTGGGCCATGACCCATGTGATGGCCCGACGCCTCACCGGCGCGAACGCCCCCACCTGGCGTGAGCCGGCGGCAGCGTGAACATCCAGCCCCTCCTCCAGGCGCTGGACATCCAGGAGGAGGCCGCCCGTGCCCTGGCCGACGACCTCCGCGCGCGGATCGACGACCTGCAGACCCGGCTGCGGGAGGCCGAGACCCACCTCGAGCACCTCGCGATCACCCGCACAACCGTCACCGGCCTCGCCGACCGGATCCCCGTCTCCCCGCCGGAGCTGCCCGAGCATCCGGACTACGCCCGCATCCTCACCGTGTTCAACGAGGCCCCCGGGCCCCTGCGGGCCAAGGACGTCTGTCAGGCCCTCGGCCACGAAATCCTGCCCAAGAACGTCGAGGGCACCCGGGCCAAGCTGAAACGCCTGGTCAAACTCGGCGTCCTCACCGAAGCCGACACGGGCAGCTTCGCCAGGAAGCAATAGCCACCGCTACGACCAGCACCCCTGACGCAACCCTCATGCAGAAACGGACATCACTTCACGAACCGTCCACTGAGATCCACCTGGACGCTGAGGCGGCTGCGTTGGCGGGCGACATCGCGGAACTGATCGGTGACGTGGCGGGAGAGGCGCTGCCCTCGCCGATGAACAAGATCGTTGAGGCGTACTGCAAGCTCAAGGCATTGTGGATCAAGGAGGTTGGCAGCACTTACGGCTGCAAGTTGGTCTCCCCCTGGATCGCTCCGGGCATGCTCATCCCGATCAGCCTGAAGCCCAACGAGGACACCAACCTGTGGTGGACGGTCTACGAGACCCGGGAGGAATGGAGCAAGGACGAGAAGTTCACCGCCCACCACAGTGCCGCGAACCCAGCACTGGCCGAACACCAGGGCAAGCTGTACTGCGCCCACCGCGGCTCTCCGTCCGACTCCAGGCTCTGGTGGACGGTCTACGACCCGGACAAGGGATGGAGCGAGGACACTTTGTTCGGGGCCCATTCGAGCGAAGGCGGACCGGCACTGGCCTCCTTCGAAGGGCGGCTCCACTGCGTGCACCGGGGCAGCAACAACGACAAGCAACTGTGGCACACCACCTTTGACCCGGCCACGGGAAGGTGGAGCACAGACACCCGTCTCGACGCCCACTCCAGCTCCGTGGGCCCAGCCCTGGCGGTGTTCGACCGCAAGCTTCACTGCGTCCACCGGGGCAGCGACTCGGCGCACCTATGGCACACCACCTGGACCCCATCCACCGGCTGGACCCGCGACGTCAGGCTGAACGTCGGTACCTCGGCGAACCCGGCCCTGGCGGTCTACGACGGCAAGCTCCACTGCGTGTACCGCGGTAACAACACCACCGCCCTGCAGCACATCAGCTACAGCACCAGCACCGGATGGGGTACTGAGCGCCAACTGGCCGCCCACCACAGCTTGGAAGGGCCAGGCCTGGCTGTGTTCGACAACAAGCTGTACTGCATCCACCGCGGCCACGGCGGCAACGACCAGAAACTGTGGTGGGCCACCTACACCACCAACGGCGGCTGGAGCACCGACAAGCAGTTCCCCGCCCACTCCAGCGGAGCCGGCCCCGCGGTGATCGCCTACCGCGACAGGTACGGGGACAAAAACCAGCTCCTCGTCGTCCACCGCGGCTACGGCAACCGCGCCGCCGGCACCGACACCGCCGAAGACGAAGCACGCCTCGCCGAAGAACAACGCGCATGGGCCGCAGAAACGGCCACATCCTGATTTGAGCCCAGGACGATCCGGCGAAGGTCGTCCTGGGCAAGTGCCGGGCTACGGCCGGATCCTGCGATTGCACCCGTAGGCGTGCGGGGGATGGACGCCGAACGGCAGATCGGCCTTTGGAACGATCTGCCGCACGTCCCTCTCCCGCACCCGCAGCAGCCAGCGATGTCTGGCGTTGGTGAACTCTGTTCAGCAGTCGAGCAGGCTGATCCGCAGCAGCTGATCGATGACACAGCGGCGTGCCAGCGCGGGGTCCTGGACGACATCTCCGCCGCCGATCCCGAGAGGATGCGACCCCGTGCCGACGACCACCCCGGCTGGACCGGGCGGAATAGCGCACCCTTGGAATACTGCCTCTCCACCAGTTGGAGGGCGGCGTGGAGCCAGCCGAGTACCGCGTGTGGGTGCGCGCACCCGAGCACGTACGCCCCGTTGACGGCGTCTCGTACGACGCCGTGCCCACCGAGCCCCTGGAGCAGCCCTCGCCGGTGCGTGAGGCCCTGGGACCGCGCCGACCCTCCGGGTGGGTCCTGCAGAAGCTGAGCGGCGGGCCACGGGCCCGGCCAGGCTGTCCTGCACGCTCGGGACTGTGACGAGGCGCCAGAAGGCGTGCCGGTGCTGGAGCTGGAGCGCGCCCTGGACGCTGCCGAGAAGGCCGGCGTCCGGCTGTGTGCGCTGTGCGGCGCGGCGGCCGAACTAGACCCCGTGCTGCGGGGCTTCGACCACATCGGCGACGACAGCTGACCTGACGTTCACTCTCCGGGATGACCTGGGGCAACAGCCGCGTACGGGTTGTGCGTCAGATACGCAACGAGCCGGACGCCGGGGCCGGTGCACAGTCAGCCTGCGGCCATGGAGAAGTTGATCGAGTTGGCGAGCACGCTCGCATCAGGGGCGTTCATCGCCGTCCTCGCGACGTGGCTGACCAACCGCTCCCGCAACCGCCAGGAGCAGCAGGCCGAGATCGGTGCCCTGCGGGTGCAGGCCGACGCGATGACGGTGGCGGTGGCGGAACTGCAGGGCGCGGCCGCCGCCAACCGCCTGCTGTGGGAAGGCCCGGCTGAACGGGCACGGTCGTTCCTGCTGGCCGTCCTCGCATTCGCCGGGGGCGCCGCCCGGGCCCGGATCGCCGGCGGCACAGACAATTTGAGCGGCCTGGTGGGTCTCGGGCAGGCGGCGGAACTGCTGAGCTGGGACCGACGGGCGACCAAGCAGACCGTGGCCGCCGTGCGGGAGCCGCTCGCCCGGGCTGCCGCCGCGGCGGCCCCGCTGATGCGCTACCCCGACCCGGCCGTCGCCGCCACCACCGAGCAGCTGCTGGGCGCTTGCGGGGACGTGGAGAACACGGCGCAACTGGAGGCGGCACTGGAAGCGTTCGGGCAGGCCGTCCGCGCGGCCACCGCACCGCGCCCGTCCTGGTGGGCCCGGCGGCGCGGCGTCCCGGCGGAATGACGGCCGACCCCTGGCTGCCCACGGTGCCGGGGCTGCGGACCCGCAGGTGAGTGCGGGCCCGCAGCGAGATCAGCGGCGGGTCTCCCACCACAGGATCAGCAGCGTCACGGCGCCGCTGCCCAGCTTGTAGGCGACACCCTGCAGGAATTCGCGCGGGATGTTCTGTCCCTGTTGACTGATCCATTTCCGCAGGCGGCGCACGATGCCGGTGCGTCGCCTGACCCAGCGGAACGGGTGCTTGGGCTGGTCTTTCGCGTTACTCTCGTCCATACGGAGTTCCTCTCGTTACAGGCGTGCTGGAACACCGCGCAAGGAGCCCTCCCAACTCAGAGGCCTAGGAAACCTGTTGGGACGTAGGGGCTCCTTTTGCGCGTTCAGGAAGTCTATCGACGGCCGCCTGAATCGAATGTCGACTTGGCGTCATGGTTCGGCTGGAACCGTACGAATGCTCAGCGGCGGGTGAAGTCATGCAGTAGGTCAGCGAGGCGCTGGTCGGGGCGCTGGACGATGATGCAGGAGTCGTCCTTCGCGGTGGCCAGGCGGTCCACCTCCATCTCGAGTCCCCCGGTGGGGGCGTTGGCGAGGCTGGTGCCGGTCCTGCGTACATACATCGCGACGGCCTCCAGCGTGTCGAGGAAGGTGCCGTCGGGGGCCTCGGAGTCGAGGACGTCGTCGGTGACCACGTGCAGCCAGTGCCGCGCCTCGCGGGACTCGCCCAGGGCGAGGTGGTGCAGGTGCAGGCAGTACGCGGCGGCGCGGTGGCTGGCCCCGGCGGCGAGCTGCCACCAGAACTGGGCGCTCTCTCGGTGGTCGGTCAGGTGGAGCAGGCACGCGAAGACGAGGGCTCCGTCGACGTCCAACTGGTCCACGGTCACCGCGTCGGGTTCCTGGGCGAGGCGGTCCACGTGGTCGGCGGCGTCGGGCTTGTTGAGGATCCAGCGGCACACCACGGACAGCCGCTGCCCTGCCTGGGTGGCGCGGACGGTGTCCGGGTGCGGCTTGGCCGCGACGGCGGCCGCGTCGGCGGCGAGGCGGCGCAGAGCAGCGCCGACGTCGAAGCCGTCACGCGGTGCGGTGGGGATGCGGGCGTCGGCCAGAAGTTCGTCGATGGCGGTCACTGTCCTGTCCCCTTCTTGTTCTTGGCGGGAGCCGCCGGCAGGTCAAGGCGGATGCGCAGGCGTTCCTTGCCCTTGCGGCCGTGGTAGTCGACGGTGCGGGTGTCCAGGCCCATGTAGCGGGCGATCCGCTTGGTGGGGTAGCCGAGCAGGTGGCGCAGGACGATTACGGTGAACTGGCGGGTGGGCAGCTCTAGGATCGCCTCGTACAGGCCGCCGGCGCTGCTGTTGAGTTCCAGCTGGCTGCGGACCGCCTCGAGGTTCTGCGCTATCGGGCCGTTGATGAGGAACGCCGGCGGGCGTCCGTCCTCTTCGAGGCGGCGGGTGACGCCGCGGTGCAGTACAGCGAGCGTCTGCTGTTCGAGGTCGCCCTGCTGCAGCAGCTCGTTCCAGCCTCCGAGGATCTCCAGGAACACCTGGTGGACCACCTGTTCGGCGGTGCGACGGCTGCCGAGGTGGATCTCCGCGAAGTCGTGGAAGAACTCCTGGTGCCCCAGGTAGAAGCCCTCGAAGTCGAGGGGCAGATCGGGCGGGGCCTGGACGGGCTGGCCGTGGCCGCCGTCCTGAGGCGATGCGTCAGTGGTGACGTCGCCGTTGCCCATGCAGTCCTCCAGGCGGTGAACACCGGTCCTCTCCGTTGAGGCCGGCGGGATCGGACGCGGGCCAACTCACCCGCGTGAGCGCCCCGTTGGGTCGGGCTCTCACGCACCACCCTGGCGTTTTTCGGGTCCTGAAACTCATACGACCCTCGGAAATCGTGACTCTGCGATCTTCTCCATAAACGGAACGTGATTACGATGTTGGCTCATAAGTTCGAGAACGGGCCTTGAGCTGCGACGACGGGCTCGGGCGCGGAAGTTGGCATTTCAAGAACCGTCGGACTCGTGGCACAGCTCACACTGCGCTCGGTACTGCGTGGACATCCCGTGAAGCGCAAGCCGTCACAGACGGCCGTGTGCGCACAGAACCGATCTGCCGTCACCCGATCGAGGGGGGCGTCGCTGCTGACCCCCGGTGCCTGCGAGCCTCGCCGAAAGGCACCTGGCGACGGGTGACTTACCGCCGGGCGGGTGAGCCAACGGCCAAATCCCGCACGGGAGGAGACCGTGCCCGGTACGAAGATCGCGGATCTGTTGGTTCTCTTCGAGAGGAACCCTGCCTGTGCGTCTCCCCCACGCCGTTGGCGCCGCGGCCGCCGTCGTTTCCACGCTCGCCGTTCTGCTCACCCCGGGTGCCGCGCACGCCGCTCCCGGCGACACGGTCGCTCTGCCCGTCCGCGACGCCCTCACCGCACTCGCCGTCCAGGCCGAGGACCGCACCGGCTACGAGCGCACCAAGTCCGCCACTGGATCGACGCCGACCGCGACGGCTGCAGCACACGCTTGGAGGTGCTGATCGAGGAGGCCATGACCGCCCCCGAGCAGGGCGCGAACTGCGCACTGACCGGCGGTTCCTGGTATTCGCCGTACGACGACACCTACTTCAACCAGGCCCGCGCTCTCGACATCGACCACCTGGTCCCGCTTGCCGAAGCATGGGACTCCGGCGCTTCTGCCTGGACCAGCGCCGAACGTCAGGCGTACGCCAACGACCTCGACGACGCCCGCGCGCTGATCGCAGTGCCCGCGGCCAGCAACCGCTCCAAGGCCGACCAGGACCCCACCACCTGGCAGCCCCCGGCCACCGGCTACCGCTGCTCCTACGCGACCGACTGGGTCGCAATCAAGACCAGGTGGAGCCTCGCCGTCGACCCCGCCGAACAGACAGCGATCTCCGACATCCTCGACACCTGCCCCAACGCGCCCATCAAGGTCACCCTCGCCCGCTGACCTGCGCATAGGCCTGTGAAGGATCCCCGAACCTGTGGTTCGTGGACCCTTTTGGCGTCTGACGGCTCCGGCACGGCCGGGCTGGATATGCGGCCCATGAGACGGCTGGTCGCCCTGTAGACAGCAGGTGGGCGCTCTTTCGCTGTGGCCTTGCTGGGACTGATCCTGGTGTCGGGGCACATAGAGGGGGAGCTATGGAGGCCGAACGCATCCGGGTCATGGTGACGGTGAAGGCGTACCCGACTCTGTCGCGGCAGTACAACGAGACGGTCTGCGTCGCCGGGGTCCGGATGGACACCGAGCGGCCGGAGCATGTGCGGCTGTTCCCGGTCCCGTTCCGGGACATGGAGCAGTCCAAGCAGTTCAAGAAGTACGACATCATCGAGATCGACGTCACCGGTCACTCCCGGGATGACCGGCCTGAGAGTCGGCGACCGGTGCTGGATTCGCTGGAGGTCGTCGGCCATGTGTCCAGCGACAGGTCCTGGGAACGGCGGGCCGAGTGGGTACGTCCGCTCGTCGCGGCCTCGCTGTGCCAGATCAAGCGGGAGCAGGAGGCGAACGGCACATCCTTAGGGGTGTTCCGGCCCGCTGAGATCAAGAGCTTTCGGCTGGTCAAGGCCGATGACCGGTCCGCGTGGCAGGACATGATGGCCTCGCAGATGAACATCTTCGACCAGGAGCGCAAGGCGTTGGAGGCCTTGCCTTACCGGTTCGTCTACAGCTTCCGCTGTGATGACGAACGCTGCAGAGGACACGAAATCGGGCTGCTGGACTGGGAGGCGGGGGCGGCGTACTTGAAGTGGCGTCGCCTGTATGCACCGGGGGTGCTGGAGGACAAAATCCGGCAGCGGTGGTTCACTGAGATCGCCGGTCCGCAGCGGGACCTGCACTTCTTTGTGGGCAACCTGCACAAACGACCCCACCAGTTCATGCTGCTGGGAGCGTTCTACCCGCCGCACGGGGTGATGGACCGCTTCCAGCTCTTCTAGCCCAGGGCGGCCACATGCAGGCCGTGATCGGCCCGGGCCATGTCACAGATGACCTTGCGATGGCAGCGGTCCTCGTCCTGCTCGAAGCACAGCACGGCCACCGTCTCCTTCGCCGCCAGGGCGAAGAGCTCGTCCAGAGCCTGCGGTGCGGGGTCCTTGTCGAGCAGGCTCCGGAAGACGGCTCGTCCCTCCGTGGCCCGCCCCTCCCAGAACGGCGGGCGGTTCTCCTTGGGGTTGCCCAGCGCCCGCAGATGCCGGTAGCCGATGCCGGCCTCCGCCAGCGCGCCGGTCAGCTTGGTCTTGCTGAAGCCCGGCTTGCGGCTGAGGGGCGTGAGCCGCACATCGGCCACTGTCCTCACGTTGCGGGCCAGCAGCTGCTCCACGAACTGCTCAATGTTTCGCCCTTCATACCCGGCTGACACGATCCCGGCTTCTTCGGCGCCCCGCGCTTCCCGCACCAGTTCGTCGACCGACACACCGAAGGCGTCGGCCAAGGCCGCCACGGTGAACAGTCCCGGATTGGACGTGGCCTCAGCCTCGATACGCTCGAGCGTCCGCGGAGAGATTCCCGCGAGATCCGCCAACTGTGCACGGCTCCAGTCTCGCTGCGACCGGAGCCGGCGCAGGTGCATAGCCAGCCGCTTGCCTTGTGCTCGCTGCAGCGCATCCGTCGTGGGTCGTCCCGCCATGGCCACCGATCCTAGGGCCCATTGAAATAGGTGGGCGCACCGGGTGTTCGCTGACTGCAACGAGTACGCCACCGTCCGATTCCGCTCACTTCCGGGACGGTGACTGACCTCCACTCCTTCGGGTGAGGGCGGCCTGGCGGTGCTGGTGCAGGGTCAGTACGTTCCCCTGGACTTGATGATCAAGGGGGAGAGCCAAGGGATGAGCGAGCGCGGCGCCAACGTCCACAAGCGCGACCTGGTGCGGATCCGCGGCCAGTGGCGCGAGGTAGTCCACGCGAACGCCAAGACTGTGGCCGTCGCCACCGGCTACTCCTGGAAGGACAACTACGGCTGGGAGGAGGTCAAAGACCTGCGCTACGGCCACGCCGAGGACGTCGAGCAGCCGCCGCCCCCGCCACCGACTGACCGCGGGACACGTCCGGCCACCACGGCTGGACGTGTCCGGACACTGCCTGACCAGCACGGACACCAACCCACCGGACACGGGGCGGACACGCCCGCCCTGTGTCCCGACACAACTCCGGACGCTGTCCGGAGACGAGAGGACACCATGACCAGCGCCCCGCCCGTCGCCGCCCGGCACCCGCATACGCTTCACCGCCCTGGGCACCGTCCGCACCTCGATATGCGGCCCAGCTCAACCACGCATCGTCAACGGTGCCCCACGAGCGACCTTGCAAGTCCCGTACTGGACGGAGGTCCGACAACTGAGACAGGATCGGGTAGAGGGGGCGGAAGAGTTGAACGAGAAGAACTTCGCCGATATGGCGAGCCAGTTCCTGCGCGCGACCCTGGACTCGTGGCGCGCAGGGAACTATGCCTTCGCTGTACTACACGCTGGCGTCGGATGCGAGCACATCCTCAAGGCCCTGCTGTGTCGTCACAACCCACTGTTGATCGCGGAAAAGGGCGATCAGTCATTCCGCTTCCACTCCCTTGGACACGGCGACGCGAACGGCGTCAAGCCCCTCTCAGAGGCAAGGACCATCGGCATCCTCGATGCCTTCAAGACTGCCACCATTCTCATGCGCGGCCGCATGCCCGTTGACGAGCGGACGTTTCGGCCGTTCGCCGACTCCCGTAACGGTGTCGCCCACTCTGCCTACGTCGATGACACGGCCGTCAGGAAGGCTGTCGAGGCAGGTATCCAGGTCGTCGAGTCCGTCCGCGCCGAGCTCGGCCTCGACCCGACTGACTTCTGGGGCGAGTACGTGAGCGTATTCGCAGACCTGGCCCAGGTCGCCGACATGCCCGCCCCCGCAGGACAGGCCGACCGGCCCCTCATCGAAGCCCTCGCCGAACAACTCGCGCTCGCCGAACGGTCTCGTACCCGCGCCGCGATCTTGACGGCCGTCACCACAGCCATCGAAGCCGCCGCCTGGGAATCGGCAACGAGGTCCGGCGAGCACCAGGAGGACGTCGCCCGCACCGCCCTCAACACTGCATTGGTCGCAGCACTACGGACCGCCGGAGCCCAGACCCGCCAGGCCGGCGCTCAGCTCCTCGCAGAGTACGAAGTGCTCCCACTCCCCGTCCGGTCGGACACATCGCCCAACGACCCCGACACCATGCAGCAGGCTCACACCGCCGTGACCGTCAAGGTCATGATCGCGTCGAGCGTCATCGCAGGACTCGTCGACGTGCAATACCTCGACCTCGATCGCCCCGTCATTCCCAGCCTGATCAACCTCGACGCAACCGGATGGCTTAGGAACAGCCAGGCAACCGGCGAGCACGTGTGGTGGCGGGACTGTCCAGCGTGCGGTTACGCAGGCAACGTGTACGGGGACCTCAACGCCGTACCCTGCCGATGCGAAAGGTGGGAGGAGGAGTGCCTGCACTCTGATGGAGTCATCGATGTAGGAACCGTCGAATCCTTCTCCTGCCCCTTCTACGGCCTGTCACTGAGCAACCGTGAGGAGATCATCATGGCGGGCATCGAGTCGCGCACTGAGGCCCCGGAGGAGTTCTGGTGAGCAAGCCCGAGAAGCGCCATTTCGTTCCGTAGATGTGGCTCCGACACCTCGCGGACTCGAAGCAGCGCGTTCAGACTGAACGGCTCGCCCAGTCTCCCCGGGCTGCTACTTGCGGAGGTCTGCAACGCCTCATCCTCGGCAGCTCCAATGCCGGTGTGGCTGAGCGCCTCGGTTGGCGAGTTGAGCCCGCCGGTAGTGCAGCTGTGTGCTGCTCCGGGCGCTGGGCCCACGGTGTGCGGCGCCGCTCGTGTTGGGTACCGTCCGATCAGGCTGTGCTCGTGCGCCATCGGGTCAAACCGATAGTCCTCGTTCCCGTGTCCGGAGGATGATGTGCGCATGCAGTCGGGCAGCGAACTTCCGAACGACCGCCGGGCCGAATATTTCGGCCAGTGCGCGGTGATGATGCTCAATGCGCTCCGGCAGGAGAATGACGCGGACCCGTTTTCCGAGGTCACCAGCGTCGACCTGTCCGCTGAAACCGAGCCCGGGCACGAAGGGATCTACGACCAGGCCCTGTCCAACGCCCTGGCCGCGGTCATCGCGGCAGAGTGGCCAGGGGAGGAAGCGAATGACAAGGGCCGTGTGCACTTTGCGAGGGTCCTGTTGAAGGTGATCGCCGAGAAGATTCCACCCGACCCGACGACGGGCCTGTGCGTTATACCCGGTCGCGACGCAGACGTCCGCTCCCGGTGGGAGCAGGAAAACCGTGCGCCCGAAGGATTCTGGGACACCCGGATCGACGTTGACCTCCTGACCGATGCGCTTGATGTCAGCGGTCAGGCCCGCCATGGAAGCGGAACGGGGCGTTTGCAGCGCCGTCACGTCCAAGCCCTGCTTGCCCTCGACCACCACCCCACCCTGAGTGGACGGTTCGTGAAGTGATGTCCGTTTCTGCATGAGGGTTGCGTCAGGGGTGCTGGTCGTAGCGGTGGCTATTGCTTCCTGGCGAAGCTGCCCGTGTCGGCTTCGGTGAGGACGCCGAGTTTGACCAGGCGTTTCAGCTTGGCCCGGGTGCCCTCGACGTTCTTGGGCAGGATTTCGTGGCCGAGGGCCTGACAGACGTCCTTGGCCCGCAGGGGCCCGGGGGCCTCGTTGAACACGGTGAGGATGCGGGCGTAGTCCGGATGCTCGGGCAGCTCCGGCGGGGAGACGGGGATCCGGTCGGCGAGGCCGGTGACGGTTGTGCGGGTGATCGCGAGGTGCTCGAGGTGGGTCTCGGCCTCCCGCAGCCGGGTCTGCAGGTCGTCGATCCGCGCGCGGAGGTCGTCGGCCAGGGCACGGGCGGCCTCCTCCTGGATGTCCAGCGCCTGGAGGAGGGGCTGGATGTTCACGCTGCCGCCGGCTCACGCCAGGTGGGGGCGTTCGCGCCGGTGAGGCGTCGGGCCATCACATGGGTCATGGCCCAGTAGACGCGGGAGGCCGAGGAGGAGGGGTGGTGTTCGTAGTCGCGGACCAGTCGCCGGTGCAGTATCAAGATCCCGTAGGTCTGCTCGACCCTCCATCGCTTCGGCTGCGGGACGAACCCCTTGTGCTGCGGGCCGCGTTGGACGATCTCCACGTCGATGCCGAGGCCGACGCCGTGTGTGACGACCTGGGTCTTGAAGCCCTGGTCGACCAGAGCCTTGCTGACGGCGCCGCCGGCGTTCTCGGCAACCTCGCTCAGCAGGGCGATACCCGCGGTGTTGTCATGGACGTTCGCCGCGAGAACGACGACCGCGATGACCAGGCCGAGGACGTCCACGGCCAGGCCACGCTTGCGGCCCGGCACCCGCTTGGCCGGGTCATGGCCGGTCGTCGCGGCGGGGACCGAGGCGGCCGCGCGGACACTCTGGGTGTCCAGCACCACCAGGGTCGGGTCCTCTAATCGCCGGGCGCGTTCCCGGACCTGGCAGCGCAGGAGCTCATGGATGACCTGGTCGGTTCCGTCGTCCCGCCAGGCAGCGAAGTAGTAGTACGTCGCGCTCTTGGGCGGCAGGTCATGCGGGAGATAGGCCCACTGGCATCCGGTCCGCCCCTGATAGAGGATCGCGTTGATGATCTCCCGCATGTCATAGGCGCCCTGATGGCCGCTGACCGAACGATGCCGGTCCTTCCACGCGGTGATCACCGGCTCGATCAGGGCCCACTGCTCATCCGATAAGTCACTCGGATACGGCTTCCGTTCACTCACCCGGCCAGCCCACCAGACCCCAGCCCCCGGGCCGGGAGAATCCGCCTCACAACCACACCATCAGGCGATAGCAGAATCACTCATACACTCACGAACCGCCCACTAAGAGGGCGTTTATGCAGGTTAAGCCCTAAATGCGGCTCTCGCCCCTGCCCTGCTTTGGGGGCCTTCATCCCGTAGGTGGCGAATGGCGGTCTCCAGGGCGGATGCTCAGCCATCCGTCTCGTTCGCTTCCATGCCTGGAAGTCCGTCTGGTTTGAAGTTGCCGTGGAATCGCCCAATGAACAGCGGAATCGAACATTCCGCCTCGCTCATGATCACGCTACGTCGTGAGCGAGCGCAAGCCGTACCCCAGCGACCTGTCCGACGCCCGATGGGCCCTGATCGAGCCGACGTTGACGGCCTGGAGAAAGGCCCGGCTCGACCGCAGGCCAACCGGGCAGCCGGCCAAAGTCGATTTACGCGACGTCTTCAACGCGATCCTCTACGTGAACCGCACGGGAATCCCCTGGAAATACCTTCCACATGACTTCCCGAACCACGGCACCGTCTATGCCTACTACGCGGCCTGGCGCGACGAAGGAATCTTCGCCCGGCTCAATTACGACCTGACCGGACTGGCCCGCGTGAAGGAAGGGCGCAAGCCTGAACCGACCGCCTCCGTGATCGACACCCAGAGCGTGAAGACTTCCACCAACGTGCCCGTGACCAGCCAGGGAACGGACGCCGCGAAGAAGATCGTCGGTCGGAAGCGCGGCATCCTCACCGACACGATCGGCCTCATCCTCGCCGTTACCGTCACCGCCGCCAGCCTGTCGGAGAACGCCCTGGGAATCCGTCTCCTCGACCAGGCGAAGGAGACGTACCCGACCCTCTCCAAGAGCTGGGTCGACACCGGCTTCAAGAACGCTGTCGTCGAGCACGGCGCCCGCCTCGGAATCGATGTCGAAGTCGTCAACAGGAACCCGGAGACCCGCGGCTTTCAGATCGTAAAAAGGCGCTGGGTGGTCGAGCGGAGTATCGGTTGGCTCATGATGCACCGCCGCCTCGCCCGCGACTACGAGACCCTCACCACCAGCTCCGAGGCCATGATCCACATCGCCTCGATCGGCAACCTCACCAGGCGCATAACGGACGAGACGACACCCACCTGGCGAGGAACGTACTAGGACGTAAACGGCAAGTTGCCCACTTCAAACGCCCTCTAAGAGATCCCTCCTACCCGGCCCCTCCCGGGGCCGGGCTCAGAGGTGTCCACCACTCGGGGACAGGTCCCGAGTGTCCTGAGTTTGGTGGGGCGCGGGGTGTGCAGCCGTGTAGTGAGGAGCGCGGGCGGCGATGACAACGCAGTCGTGGCCCAGTGGGACGCATGTTGTGCGCCTTTTCAGTTACGCCGGCGGGGAGCGTTCGGCTCGTGGGCCTACTGCCGGAACACGGTGGCCTGTGACGATGAAGCGGGTGGTTCGGCGGGTGCCCCGCCGGCGGTGCCAAGGCGGTAGCCGGGTGACCGGCCGCATGTGGTGCGGGGTTCGCTCTGCGCCCGTCGACCGTGCCTTACGGAGCGGCCGCCGGCGGTCCAGGGGAGGCAGGAGTGACTGGCAGGCGCACGTCAGCAGGCAGCTCGGGTGTCACGAATCGGTGACTGCTCCCCCAGAACGGCACAACCGCCTCACCAGATGACTATCGTCAACGCTTCAACCGTCATAGTCAGGGGGGCGACATGACCAACCCATACACCGCGCCGGAGCGGCCCGCGCCGAGGTGGGCCCGCAAGCGGTACGTCCTGCCCGCGCTCGGCCTCGCCTTCTTCCTCGGCATCGGAGCCGGCGCCGGCAACTCGCAGCCCAAGGACGACGCCAAACCGGCCGCGGCCGGGGCGCAGCCCACTGCGACCGTCACCGCGACCATGACCGCCACCGCAAAGCCCGAGCCGGCGCCGACGGTGACGAAGACCGTCGAGGTCGAGGTCACCGAGACCGTGACCGCCGAGCCCGTCTCCGGCAGCGGCGTCAACGACAGCAGTGACGACGACAGCGGCGGGGGCGGTGCCTACTACGCGAACTGTGCTGCGGCCCGGGCCGCCGGCGCTGCGCCCGTGCGGCGTGGTGATCCCGGCTACGGCTCGCACCTGGACCGGGACAACGACGGCATCGGCTGCGACTGGGGCTGAGGGGCAAGGGCCCGCCGCGACGGGGGATGCGCGGCGGGCCCTTGGCCAGTGTGGCACGAGCCGCCCGTGGGCTACGGCGGTGCCCTGCATCCCGGCCGTGAGGGTCCGGTTGTTCGAGGATCCCGGCCCGCTCCCCCGCTTCACCCTCTTCTCACCTTTTCCCTACGGGGTGATCACTGGCTCGTTATGCTTCTCGACGCTTCATCCGCACCACTGAGGGGGGATTCCTCATGCGTATGTCTCACACCCTGGCCGCTGCCGCCGCTGCTGCCGCGGCCGTCGGGCTCGGCCTCGTCGCGGCCGTTCCGGCGCAGGCCGCCGAGTACTCCTCGGCGCTGAAGATCAAGGGCGTCCAGTACGACGCGCCGGGCCGGGACTCCAACAAGTGCTCGGGCGGGAACACCAAGGACGAGTACCTGACGATCAAGAACTACTCGAAGAAGTCGAAGGTCAACCTCAAGGGCTACGTCGTCAAGGACGCCGCGGGCAACAAGTTCTCCTTCAAGACCAGCCACACCCTCGAGCCCGGCGACTACATCAAGCTGCGTGGCGGCAAGGGCACCGACTCCGACGCCAAGAACGTCGTCTACCGCCAGAACTGCAACTTCATGTGGAACAACGACAAGGACACCATCTACTTCTACAAGCCCTCCGGCGCCCGCGCCGACGTCCACGCCTACACCAAGAAGGCCAACGACAAGGACGGCAACGGCTACATCTCCTTCCACGGCTGACCCGCCCCGGCCCGTGTGTGCGGCCGACACCGGCCGCACACCCCCGGCCACTCCCGGCGCCTCTCCGGGGACCTCGACGTCGCAAGGGCGGGCGGCAGGCGATCTCATGACAGGACCTGCCGCCGGTCACCGACGGCCGTAAAGGCGCCAAGGCCTCCCGCCATGGCGACGGCCAAGAGACCGGACAACGAAAAACCCCGTCCCTGCCTGCTGCAGGAACGGGGTTCTTTCGTATCGAGCGCCGGGCAGGCCTTGCACCTGCATCTCCCCGCAGGAAGCGGGGCATCTTTCCTTAGACGACCAACGCACAGACAGCAGCCGCCGAGGCGTACCGCCCATCTCCATGATCGAATCTAGCAGACGCGGCAGCTACGCAGACCGGGGCGTCTTCGCAGTCGCCACCCCTTCGTCCGGACTTCGGCGGGGGACGGCTGCCCGCAGGTTCGTGGCCGGTCCGCGCAGCCCGACGCCGAAGGATGTCCCCGCCGCCCTCGCGGGGCACCGGGCCCGCCCCCAGACGCCCTGCTCCTCCGCACGGGTGACCTCTGCGGCGAACCGACCCGGCCAGCGCCCGGCGTCCCGTATGTGTAGTGCTGTGATCAAAAACGTGATGCGTGCCGCGGCCGTCGCCGCCCTGGCCCTGTTCCCGCTCACCGCCCCGGCTGCCGCCTCCACCGGGACATCCGCGGGACGGGCGGCGATCGACTGCCCGTCCGGCTACGTGTGCATCTACCCCGAGATCAACTTCGGCGGGCAGCCCTGGGTACGCCGTGCCGCCGACGGCAGCGTGAAGGACCTGCCCTCCGCGATCCGCGACCGCGGCAGCTCGATCCGCAACACCTCCGACCGCACCGCCCGCGTCTACGAAAAGCGCAACCACGCCGGACGGTGGGTGTGCGTGACCCGCAGCGGCGGTTCCATCCACGACCTGCGCGGCTACAACCTCAACGACCAGACCCGCTCGTTGAAGATCAACTCCAACGACTGCGGCTGACCCGCCCCCACCACCAGGCCGGGGGCCGACCGGCCCTTGGCCGGGCCGGGGCGCCGTGCCGGACGGGCGGTAACTCTGCGCTCGCCCGGCCCGCAGCAGTCGTGTTCTTTTCCGGTATGACCATTGCCCTCACACGAGTGGTATAAGCGGACAACGCCCGACCCACCGCGCGGCCGGCCGCTATCAACGGAACATGGTCAAGCCTGTGTTGCGCGGCCTTGTCGCCGCGGTGCTCGCCGTCCTGCCCCACGTCCTGTCCCCCGCTGCTGCCCACGCCGCGCCCCAGACGCTGTCCCTTACCGAGGCCGTCGACCGTCTGCCCCAGGGAGCCGAGTCCCGTAACGGCTACAGCCGCGACCCATGACGGAGCGTCACCGGCGCACGGTGGCACATCCCAGCATCACGGAAATCTTGCCAGGGCCACGTTCGCTTGTACGCCGACAAGGCGACCAGCTTGCGCAAAGACCAGCGGGTGAACGGCTGGCCGAGCTTGACCGGTCGTGTGGTGGCCGTAGCGATGACGAAGTCCTCGTCGTCATCGCCGAGTTGGCGGGGACGGCCTCCCGCCCACCGAGGGTCCAGGCAGGCCAGGCCGATCTCGTTGAACCGGTGGATCACGTCCCGGACGGTGTCCTCGTCGGCCTGCACCAGCTGGGCGATCACCGGCACCCGGTTCCCGCCGGCCGAGGCCAGCAGCATCATCGCCCGCCGGTAGCGCACCGTGCTGGTGCTGCCCCGGCGCACGATCTGCTGCAGCTTCTGCCCCTCCTGGTCGGTCAGTCTGCGCACACGGACGGGCTCGGCCACCGCGCCTCCAGCGGTCGGATTGGATGTCACCGCACATCCAACCGCCACGACCGCCGACCCGGCGAACCTATGCGGTCAGAGCACTAGGTCGACCGGGAAACACGCCGGTGAGGTCTCACCCCCGCTTCTGGACAAGTCTCTGTCCTCGAAGAGGAAGCTCAGCGCTCGTTCGCGGGTCCATGGCGGCTCGCGCCGGGCGCGGACCCGATGGGAAACACCCATGAGCCCGCGGTGCGGCAGGCTCCGCGTACCCTGCCCGTTGTCCTTTCTCCGCCGCGGCAGCAGCCACCCCCAGAAGGGGTTGCAAAGCGAGAGGAGGACAGTGAGGTTGACGGCGACGTCGTGCCAGGATCTGCTACGTCGCTATCGGTGCGGCCATGCACAAGGCGCCAGGCGAGGGGGAGGGTCGGCACCTGTGATCGGCAGATGGTGGAACCGCCCAGGCCGGCAGGAAGCACTGCCGATCGGCGGCGCCCCGCTGGCAGCCGGGGCGAGATCGGTGGTGGCCGGCGGGGATATCGGCTTTGCCGTGACAGGCGACGGCAATCACGTCTATCAGGTGGTCGCGCCACCGCGCGTGGCCACTTCCGATTACCGGTACCAGGTGGAGTCCCTCGCTGCGACCGATTTTCGCGGTCGGCATGACGAACTGACGGCCATGGCGGCGTTCTGCAGCGCGCCCGGGGACGTAGACACAGGGGAGAGCGCGTATTGGCGGTGGTTGGCCCCCGCGTGGGCAGGCAAGACGGCTCTGATGGCCCGGTTCGTCCTTGCGCCACCTCCTGGAGTCGACATCGTGTCGTTCTTCATCACCTCGCGCCTGAACCGGCAGAACGACCGCACCGCTTTCTGTGAGGTGGTGCACCGCCAGTTCTACGCGTTGCTGGGTGAGGAGGAGCCAGCGGTCACCGAGCACACGCGTGAGGAGAGTCTGCTCGCCGCGATGGAGCGGGCCGCTGCGGTCTGCAAAATGCGTGGGCGGCGTCTGGTGCTGGTGGTCGACGGCCTGGATGAGGACCGTGGGGTGCTGGCCGGGCCGGACAGCCACAGCATCGCCGCCCTGCTGCCGCGCTCGCCATCGCACGGGATGCGGGTGATTGTGGCTGGGCGGCCGCACCCTCCCGTTCCGGACGACGTGCCGACATCCCACCCGTTGCGGGACAGCACTATCGACCGGTGGCTGAGGCCCTCGCCGTTTGCCGCTGGGGTGCGCCGGGAGGCCGAGGACAGTCTGCTGCGCATGCTGGATGCCGGTGGTCTGGCACGAGCACTCCTCGGGCTGGTGACGGCGGCCGGCGGCGGATTGACGGCTGCGGACCTGGCCAAGCTGGCGGGTACGCGTCCGCGGCTGGTGGAGCGGGAGTTGAGCACGGTCACCGGGCGTGCCTTCCGGGTCCGCTCACCCCAGTGGTCTTCCTGGGGGGATGGCCGCCGGGCTGCGGGCGTCTACGTGCTGGCCCACGAGGAGATCCAGCGCAGCGCCCTCGACCTGCTGACTGACGAGGAGTTGACGGCGTACCGGGAGCGGCTGCACGAGTGGGCAGACTCCTTCCACGAGCGGCACTGGCCGCCTCACACGCCGGAGTACCTGCTGCGTGGATACAGCCAGCTGCTGCGCACGCAGGCGGACAGGGCGCGGCTCGTTCAGCTGGCCGGCGGCGCTCACCGCCACAGCCGCTTGTGGCAGCGCTCCGGCTCCGACCTAGACGCGCTGGCAGAGCTCTCTGCCGCATTCGACAGCCTGGTGGCCTGTGGCAGCTCCGATCCGGCGGATGTCGGTGACGCCTTCCTGCTCGCTGTGCGGCGCGATGCTCTGCGCTCCCGCAGTGAGAGCATTCCGGACGCACTGATCGCTGTGTGGGCGGGCCTGGGGCATGTGCGGCGCGCGGTCAGCCTGGCTCGTGCCCGCCAGGACGACCTGGCGCGGTTGCAGGCGTTCACTGGGGTGGTTCAGGCTTTGGCTGCCGCCGGTGATCTGCCGCAGGCGGCAGAGGTGGCTGACGAAGCGGCAGAACTGGCGGGCGCCGTGACCGGGCCGCGTCGTGAGGAGGCGACGGCACGCGCCGTAACCATGCTGGCCGTCGCCGACTGCCCCGACCGGGCGGTCGACGTGGCACAGACGCTGGCTTCTCGGGAGGCCCGTGGCCGGGTTTTGGCGCAAGCTGCCCTCGCCGCGCTGCAGGCCGGGCAACGCCGCGCGGGAGAGGTCATTGCCCATGCGGCCGCCTCGTCGATACCCGACATTGTGCCTGTCTCGACAGTGCAGGCCATGACCGTGGACGGCCGCTACCCAGAGGCCGTGACAGTGGCTCGAACGGTCAGCGACACCGACCTGCGGGCCCGCCTGGTGGCGAACATCGCCATAGCCATGGCAGGGAGCGGGCAGCATTCGGACGCCGTCGCGGTGGCCGAGGATGCTCTCTTGGGAGCAACGAGCAACGCCCTAACAGCTGGTGCGGCCGCGCTGGCCCACGCCGGCGAGCACCAGCGAGCAACCGAACTGTGCCGGTCGCTGTCCGACCCGTACGCCCAGATGACGTCCCTGGCACAGGTCGCAGCTGTTCTGGCCAAGTCCGGCACGGGGAGCCGCGCAGCCGAGCTCGCTCGCGAGTCCGCTGCCCTCGCCGACCAGGTAACCGCGGACAATCTGCGCGCCCACGGCCTCACCATGGCAGCGCAGGCCCTGGCTCTAGCCGGACGGCACGAGCATGCCGTCGAACTGCTGCGGCCCCTCAAGTCCCCTAGGGAGCGTGAGGAGGCTGTCGCGGACATCGTCGCCGCCTTGGCGCAAGCAGCGGACGGCCTCGGCCCTGCAGCCCAACTGGCGCACAGCCTGAGTCTCCCCCGCAGCCGGAGCCAGGCACTGGCACACCTCGCAGCTGCCCACTTGCGCGCCGGAAGCCGCGAGCAAGCAGAAGAGCTGGCCCGGGAGGCCTCCGACGCGACCCGGCAGGGCACCGTGCTAGGAGAGTCCCATCACGTCGGCACGCTGTCCGTGATCTTGGCCGAGTCGGATGCGCCGGGCCTCGCCGTTGAGGTTGCGCAAGGGATAAGCGACCCGGACAGGCAGGCCAGAGTCCTGCTGGAGGCGGCCTGCGGCGCGGCCAGGTGCGGCAGGCCCCACCACGGCGCAGACATCGCCCGCGCGATCCTGGATCCGTACCAGCAGGCCCAGGCGCTGGGCTGGGTCGCAGCCGCCGCGGCCCGGGCCGGTTCCCTGGAGCTCGCCAGCAGCCTGGTACAGGCGATGCACGAGGCCGAAAGCAGCCGCCCTTCACAGCCGTTTGTCTCAGTCGATCACAGCAAAGCCGCCCTTGCCGCATTGGCAAAAGCCTTTACCGATTCCGGTCAAGACGATGCCGCGAGCGCTCTGGTCACCACCGCCCAGCACTCCTGGGTCAGGACGGAGATCCTGGCAGCCGTGGCCGAGGGCCTCGTCGCACGCGGCGAGGACGAGAGGGCCCTCACGCTGGTAAGGGACTTCGCCACGTCCTCGCGCGCTTCTCGCGCCCTCGCCCCGGTGGCCGCTGCATGGGCGCGAGCCGGCTCAGAGCCCCGTGCGCTTGAGGCCATCCAGGCCCTCCCCCACTCGGCAGAGCAGGCCGAGGCGCTTGCCCTCACCGCGCAGTCCCTGGCTAGGGCGGACCATGTTCCGCAGGACTCAGCCCTGGCGCGCCAGGCGCACGCCCTGGCCGACGTGCTGACCGCTCCCACTTGGTCCGACCACGTGTTGTACGAACGCGTGAGGATGCTGGTCCGCCATGGCCGCCTCAAGCTCGCCGCGGCCGTCAGCCAGCACATCACAGACACCTGTCTGCAGGCGCGGGCCGTCGCCCCGGACGACAGCGCCGCCAGTTCGTCGACACCGCCCGCACCCGACCCGGACGAGGACGACAACGATCTTACGGCCGAGGCAGCCTTCCTCGTGGAACTGGCCACCGAAGAACACACCCATCAGCAAGCCGTCGCCTCAGCCGCGGCAGCGCTGGCCTGGACCGGGCAGCACGACCGGGCCCGAGCTCTGGCACACGCACTACCGGACACATTTACCAAGGGCGAGGCCATAGCGTCGGTCGCTGAAGCAATGGTCGCGTTCGGACACGGCACGAAGGGCCTCGAGCTCGCAAGAAGCCTGCCCGACACCCTTCAGCGGGACCGGGTCCTGAGCGACATCACCCACTGGGCCGCTCAGCGCGGGGATTTCCGCACGGCTGTCGACGTAGCCGCCGGCATCGACCACCACGAGCAGCAGAACTGGGCACTCCTGACCACCGTCAACCTCGCTACACGAGAGCGGCAGTACGCTGAAGCCTCTACCGCCGCTCGCGCCCTGCCCAAGTCCTACGACCAGGTGCGAGCGCTGTGCGCGATCTCCGCAGCAGCCCGCCAGCACGGCGAGCACGCTTACGCCGACCAGCTCAGCAGCAAGCTCAAGTCCTTGATCCAAGACACCTCGGACCCAGATGCCCAAACCGAGAGGCAGCGGGGCAGCCTCAAAGCCGCCGCCGCCGAAGGATGGGGCGACAGCCCCCTGGGCCGCACAGCCGCCATTGAAGCGCTCAGTCTCGCCCCCTGGCACGTCTGCATACACGCCACCCACCGAACAGCACCCCAAGCCCTGCAGACGGCCGTACGTGCGATGCTGCACGAGGCGGGGACTGCTGCGGCCGACTCTGCACGGAACACTACGGGCCGCAAGCTGACATGAGCGCAGCCGACGCTCGGGCCGGCGCGATCGGCCGAGTAGCACACGGAGGGGATGATGAGCGCATGAGGGCCTTGATGTACGCGGGTATTGGACTGTGCGGGGCGGGTGCAGCGGCACTGATCGTGGGCGCAGTCATCGACGTCGACGCAGCAGACCCGTGGGCCAGCGTCGGCGGTGGTGTTGCCGGGCTCGTCGGTATCGGCCTCGCCCTGTACGCCCACTTCGCGCTGACCCCCAACAGACCGTCTGTCAGCGCCACCGGGGAACGATCGATCGCCGCCGGAGGCAGCATCGGCGCCGCCACGACAGGCGACGGCGCCGCGCCCACAGCCTCTCCGGCCATGCCCGCGGCAACGCCCCCGGCACCCGGCGGCGCGACGGCAGCCGGCGACCGGTCCGTAGCGGCCGGCGGCGACATCGGTACCGCGTCGACAGGAGACGCGTAGACAGCGGATGCCCCACAACGCCCACTGGGCCGCAACCTGCACCGGCCAGCCAGCCTCAAGGCCCGGGGACCAGCGGCGCGGCCGACGTTCACACCGATGCGCGCTCTCTCCTGCATCCTCATCGGGAGATGACGGCATCCACAGCCGCCCAGGCAGCAAGCCCATGACGGCTCGGGCGCCGCTCCGCGGCGACGCTGGACGCGTAGCACAGCGTTCACTCATGCGCACGACGAAGGGCCCCGCGACGGACTCCCCGACGGCGGGGCCCTTCAGTTACCCAGGAGGGCGGTCCCGTCGTCAGTCGATGTCCAGGAGGACAGCAGTCATGAACGCCTCCGCCTGGTCCTCCGACCATTTCCCATACGGCACGCTGGCCTGCGTCAGGGAGTGGCGCAGGCAGAGCACCGCTTCCTTCAGGGGCACGGGCTGCTTGTCGCCCTCGTCCGCTGCGTCCTGCAGAGCGCGCCGTGCGACGCGCACGGCCCGCGCCGGGTCCACGGAGTGAATCCACTTCAGCGCCGTGATCACGTCCGTGTAGAGGTCAGACCAGCGCAGATTGCCCACCCCGAACTGCTGGCTGTGATGGCGCAAGTTGAAGGCCAGAGCGTGGCCGATGGCGCCGGTAACGCCTGCGGGTAAGTCGCTCACAATGACTCCTCAGTACTCGATCAGGTGGGGCCAGTTGTACACGGCGCCGTCCTCCACAGCCCGGTAGGCGGCGTGGCATCCCCACCCCGGGCGATCGCGCGGCTTCCCAACCCCCTGCGACTTCAAGATGGCGGGGCTTCTCTGAAGTCACAGATGCCCAACCGGCCACGCGCAGCGACACCGCTTGAGAGATCGACAATTCCAAGCAAGGACAACCCACGTGCCGGTCAGCTGCCGGGTCAGACCTCCAAGCGATGCCGCAGGCTACATCATCACTGTCAGTTGCTGCTGGGGGTTGCCCCGCGGGGACAGCCGCCCTCACCGGTCAGCTGCAGGCCCTCGGCCTGGGCCCGGCTCACCAGCTCGTCGATCGGCTGGTCGTCCACGGCCTTCGCCGACACGGCCACTGGCGCCTCGACAGCGCCCTGCTCGGCCATGTTCTCACTGGTCATCGATGCATCCTCCATGATCGAGAGTTACACCGAACGATCTACAGTCCCACGTAGACATCCGATCCCGCGGATTAGATTGCTAGGCGACCCAACCAACGCTTTCCTCCACGGCAGTTACTGGGTGACGACGACGTCCATGTTGTTGCCGACGTGGGAGGAGGAGCTCTGTGTGGAGCAACCCGATTGTCTTGGTTGTTGTTCTTGCGGTGCTCGGTATCAGCCGAATTTTCGCGCGGGCGGCCGCGAAGGTGCTGTATGAGCGCGCTCGTCGCGCCACACTAGTCGCTGTGCTCAATGCAAACCGTCATGATGTCGCAGAGCTTGGTATCCGCCATGACTCCAGTTCCTGTGATCTCCATGTACGCAGGCGTAACTGGCGCAACGATGGCCGTAGGCCTACGGATGCGCCAAGGCGGCGCTGGTGACGATGTCGACAAATTTCGACGAAATGTTCATGTCTCGGTTCGCTTCAGTGGTGCGTGCCTTGGTGGTGCTGGGAGCTGACCGATCCACGGCCGAGGACCTGGCGCAAGAAGCGTTCCTGGTCGCCTTGCGCGACTGGGAAAAAGTTGGGCACCTGGACAAACCTGAGGCGTGGGTGGTGAAGACCGCAATCTACAAGTGGCGCCAGGTACGCAGAACAGGGGGGCGGCGACAGGAACTGTCCCGACAAGCTGGGCTGTCCTCCATCTCACATCAACAGCAGCCCGCCGAAGAGGTCGAGAGACGGTCAGACATCGTGAACGGCTTGCTTGGCCTGACCGAGCGGCAGCGTGAGGTGCTGGTGCTGTACTACTACTTCGACCAAACTGTTGGCGAGGTGGCTCAGATGTTGGGAGTCACGCCGGGCACGGTCAAGTCCACGCTGCACGATGCTCGTGGTGCGTTGGGCAAGATCCTGGCAAGTTATGCGGACGAGTTCAGAAAGGGGGGCAATGTCAATGGCTAAAGAATCCGACGACACCAAGCGACTGCTGCATGAGGCGACACGAGACGTCGCCTACTCCCCTGAGGACCTGGCTGCTCGCTTGGCGGACCTCAAGCGACGTGCAGCGGCTCCTGCTATTGCCCGACTTCAAGGAACACCCACGCCTCTGAGGACAGCTGCCGTCCCACCGGCCAGTGCCCCATCATACGGGCCGGCGGGTCTTCTCGGTGAAATCATCGCTGGCGTGCGTGAGGATCTCGCGGAGCGGCAGGCGCGCGTCAGCCTCGACGAGCTCAAGGAGCGCGCGGCCAAGGCTCCTGCGGCCAAGGACGGCGTGGCCGCCCTGCGCGGCGACGGCGTCAAGGTGATCTGCGAGGTCAAGCGCTCCAGCCCGTCCAAGGGCGCGCTCGCCGCGATCGCCGACCCGGCCGGGCTCGCCGCCGACTACGAGGCGGGCGGCGCGGCCGTCATCTCCGTCCTCACCGAGCAGCGCCGCTTCGGCGGCTCGCTGGCCGACCTGGAGGCCGTCCGCGCACGTGTGGACATCCCCGTGCTGCGCAAGGACTTCATCGTCACCTCGTACCAGCTCTGGGAGGCCCGTGCGTACGGCGCCGACCTCGCGCTGCTGATCGTCGCGGCCCTCGACCAGCCGGCCCTGGAGTCGCTGATCGAGCGCGCCGAGTCCATCGGGCTCACCCCGCTCGTCGAGGTGCACGACGAGGACGAGGTCGAGCGGGCGGTCGACGCGGGCGCCAAGGTCATCGGCGTCAACGCGCGCGACCTCAAGACCCTCGAGGTCGACCGCGGCACCTTCGAGCGGGTCGCCCCCGAGATCCCCGCCCACCTGGTCAAGGTCGCCGAGTCCGGCGTCCGCGGCCCGCACGACCTCATCGCCTACGCCAACGCCGGTGCCGACGCCGTCCTGGTCGGCGAGTCTCTCGTCACCGGCCGCGACCCCAAGACGGCGGTCTCCGACTTTGTCGCTGCTGGTGCCCGTTATGCCGTCAGGCGCAGCATCTGAGGCAGTTACTGAGGTTGAACTCATGTTGTCGTTAAGGACTGACGGGCCGCGGTTTCCTGCGGTGCACCGGGGGATGCGGTATCCACTTCCACCACCGCCATCGTCGCCGCCGGTCCAAGAAAAGCTCGGTGCCCGGCACACCCCCACCTACCCGTTGAACACGCCACTGCTGACCATGCTGCAGAGGGAATCGATGACCGCGGCGACGCAAAAGTCTACTGAGTCGAAGACCCAGTGGACTGTGCTGAAGCTCCCTCCACGAGCGGGCTGAGGGCCGTCGCGGCGAAGGTAGCGCACCCAGCAGTTCTCACAGGGGCGCAAGCCGACCGCCCACTGTGCCAAGGCTGGCGGTCAACGAGGTACAGGCACTGCTCTCAGGCGAGGGTGCGACCGTGAGCGCAGGCGGTGATGCGGTGAATCGGGGGTGCGATTGTAAAAGTCAGCCACCGCTGACGTCGCCCGCTACTCCGGCGCCCGCTACTCCTGTGATGTGGGCGCTGTCAGTCGGTTCGGGCGACTAGCAACTGGGCTCGGGTGTAGGTGGTCGTGCCGTCCGAGGGCGTGTCACGCAGCAACTCGATCAGACCGTGTGGTGCTGCGGAGTCCCCTACTTCGACTGCGGGAGCGGAGATGTCGTCGAGGAGGACGTCGACGAGGCGGGCGAGGGTGTGGCAGCCGGTGCCTGAGTAGCCGAAGCCGATTCCCCAGCCTTCCCTCTCAGGCGCCAGCCACAGAGTGCCGTCTTGGGTGCGGATCCAGCATGTGTGGCCGCTGAGGATGAGGGCGGCGAGCGGTGAGCGGGTGGGCAGGCGCTGCAGGGTGTAGGTGAAGAGGTTCGCGCTGCGGGTGCCCGGGGCGCGGTGCAGCACGGGGATGCCGGTGACGGGGTCGTGGAGGAGGGGGTCGGTGTCGGTATCGCGGCCGTTGTCGAGCAGGATTTTCTCCAGCACGGTGGAGGGCTGGTCGCGGTCGGCGGGGACCAGGCGTTGGGCCCATTCGTGGGCGGTGGTGCAGGAGCTTGGGTGCACGCTGGTCACGGCGCCGGTGTGCCAGTCTTGGCCGCCGTCCCAGCGCTGGGCGAAGTCTGCGACCCGGTGTGCGAGGACATCGCGGCGTTCGGTGATGCTCAGCCAGCCGGCGCGGCGGATCATCTCCGCTGGCTCTTGGGGGGCAGGGCGTGTGAGCGGGGCCGGGACCGCGCCGAGAACGAGGTAGGCGCCGTCGCCGCCGTCGGCCGCGTTCTCGCGCAGTTTGGTGATGTTACGGGTAGCTGAGGTGTGGCCGCGGTGGCGGACCTCCCGGGCGAGGTACCAGCAGAGTTCGGCGGCTGGGGAGCCGTCCGGTTCGTCGGCGGCGAGCTCTACGAGTGCCGTGATGGGGGTGGCAATGTCGCGTGCGGGCACTACTGCCGGCGGTGTGCCCGGGCGCCAGGCGGCGATTGCATCGCGGTCACGCAGGTGGTGGAACCAGTACGGCGCTGGTTGTCTGAGCACTGCGGCCAGTTGGGCCCAGGTCGTCTCGTACTGCTTGCCGGATCCGTCGATGTCGTAGGCGAAGAGCTCAGGCACGTACGGTTGTGTCATCTGTGTGCTGGTCTGCGCCACCACTAGGCATGCGTAGCGGTCAGTGAGGCGCTCGCCGTGGCGTCGGTGCAGGGCGCGGAGGACCGTTTTGGGGTTGGCGTTGCCGTCGATCAGTGAGTGCACCAGTCCGAGGCCGCCTCGTTCTGTGTTCCACCGCAGCACTGCGTAGCTGTCCACGAACTCTGTTTCCTCGAAGACAACGTCTCCAGCCGTTGCCTGCTGGAGCCATTGCTCCTGTAGGCCGTCGTTGTCGCCGTCCGGTGTGCTCCGCGTGAACCGTCCCATGTTGTTCCCTTTCCGGGGGTTGTTGGCGCGGCTCGGGTGGGCCGTGCCAACGTCCAAGATTGCGTGCCGACTTCACCCTGCCCATCTCCGCGGGTCAGCACCGCGCCCCATGGAAGTCAAGAGGGGGTGACCGTCGGCCGCTGGCGTGTGGATGCCAGCCACGAGGTGTGGGAGTACGGCTGCTGTCGCTGCCGGTCGAAGGGTTATCTGATCAGGTGCGCTTTCGGTTGGAAGGCGAAGTCGGCGACAAGGACTGGGTGGTGGGAGTGAAGTAGTTGGTGTTTGTGTGCCGTGTTTTGCCCTCTTCGGGGGTGAACTGGTGGCCAGTGCTCCCTACCGTGATGTCCACCTAGTAATGTTTGGTCGCATGAGCCTCCCTAGCCCTCGAGGGGAGAGAGAGAAGCTAATTACAGCCCTCACTCCCCAATTGCGCAGACACCTAAAGATCCGTGCTTTCGAGCACGGAATGGACATTCAGGACGCGGCCGAACACGCCATCAGGGCCTGGTACGAAGCCGACGGGCTCCCCGAGGTGAAGACCGACGGCGCCAAGACGTGGGGAACTTTCCTCCCAGTCGGCGAACCTGACAGGTTCAAGGGGGTCTGCGCGGAACGAGGGGTCACTTACGTGCAGGGCCTGGCGCAGGCGCTGACCCTGTGGCTCGACAACCACCCGTCTCCTTCGGCCCCCTTGGTGTCGCAGCCTGTCGTGCGCGTCATAGTGGCTAACCAGAAGGGCGGTGTCGGCAAGACTTTCCTCTCATCGGGGATTGCTCAGGCCCTCGCGGAGGCCGGCCATCGAGTACTGCTCGTCGACTATGACCCGCAGGGGCACCTGACGGCGGAACTCGGCTTCGAAGAGCTCATGTACGAGGACGACGTCGAGACGCTGATGATGCACATGGACGGCACCGCCAAGGGCGACATCCACGACCTCCTGGTGGCCCTAGACCAGGAGCGGTTTGGGGAGCGGCTGCACCTGTTGCCTGCCTCCGACGATGCCTTCCTGCGTGATGTCGCTTTGTCCAAGGTGAGTTTCTCGGAGGCCGCGCTCGAGCGTGCCCTGGAACCCTTGGAGGAGGACTACGACGTCATCATCATCGACGGCCCGCCCAGCCTGGGCCTGAACATGGACACTGCGCTGTACTACGTGCGCCGTCGTGACGGTGAGCTCGCCGACCGGTCCGGGGTGATAACTCCTGTCTGGGCGAACAAGGCCTCGCACCGGGCGTTCCGTCTTCTGAAGAACCAGATGGACGACCTGTGTAAGAAGGGCCGGATCCAGGTCGACTACCTCGGGCTGATCATCAACGCCTACGACAGTCGCCGCGGCAAGCTCGTGAAGCAGAACAGGGACGAGTGGGAGAAGAGCAGTTCCCCGCCCGTGCTCGCCGTGATCGGTGATCTGAAGGAAGGCCGGGAGGCGGCAGACGGTGAGATCCCGCTGCTGGAGTACGCGCCCGACAGTGAGCACGCGCAGGTGATGCGCGAACTGGCGAAGGAGCTTGCCGTATGACTCAGCAGCGTGTCACCCGCGGGTTCAGCATGGATGAGGAGGGGAGCGGCGAGAAGAAGACGCCGCGCCGTATCCGTACTCGCCAGCAGATCATGAACGGTGAGGGCAAGCGGCCTCCGGTCAAGGTGGAGCTCAAGCTGCTCGCCGGTAATCCGTTCAACCCTCGCGACGAGCTCACCGAAATCGAAGAGACAGCGGAGTCGCTGCGGGCCAAGGGCCAGATCCAGCCCGTCACCGTGGCACGGCGTGCGGCCTTCCTGAACGCCCACCCCGGTCAGGAGGATCAGATCGGTGAGGAAGCCGAGTACGTCGTCATCGACGGCAACCGGCGCCTGGCCGCTGCGGTGCTCGCAGGGCTCACCGAGCTGCGCATCGACGTCAATGATGATCTCGCCGCCAGCGCTGCGGATCTCTTGGAGTCCGCTCTCATCGCCAACATTCACCGAGTGGACGTCCCTCCCATAGATCAGGCGAAGGCCATTCAGGAGCTCGTGCAGGTCCATGGATCGCAGGGACGGGTAGCCAGGAGGCTGGGGAAGACGCCGGCCTGGGTGTCCCAGCGTCTGGCCCTGCTGGAGCTCAAACCGGAGCTGCAGGAGAAAGTGGAAACCGGCGAGCTGAAGGTAGAACCGGCTCGCCGTATCGGCCGGCTCCCGAAGGAGCAGCAGGCAGAGGAGGCGGAGAGAGCTATTAACGCCGTTAAGCCTCCGCGACAGCGCCGGAAGCTCTCCGAGGAGCGAAGCGCGGACCCGACCGTTAACGGCGTTAATACCCTCGAGAGCTCAGGGGTGCCGGACTTGTCCGCACCATCGACCGTTAACGCCGTTAATACCTCGGCGGCTCCGGAGGTCCCTGCGAGTACTGAGGGGGACGTCTTGGATCACGAGAAGGGCGGTCAGCCGCGTCGGTTGCCGTACGACGACGCACCGTTTGTCGCCCATCACCTGCACCGGAAGATGGAACCAGCCGTCTTCGCTCAGTGCGCTCGTGTGCTCATCGGCATCCTGCGGGAGCAGCAGCCCGACGAGTACAGGGTCTTGGTCCACCAACTGACCGAGCAAGAGCAGTCATCCGCCTGACCTGAGCAGGCAATGACAGCTTTTGAACGCAAAAAGCCCTCGTACTCCGTACATCGTTCTCGCCGGGAGTACGAGGGCTTTGACGTGCTCGGTTGTGCCTGTCAGGTCACCAGGCTGGACTCACTTGCGGCGTCGTCGATGTCGCTATTGCGGTAGCCGAGGTCGCGACTCACGTTTCCATGCCCATCGATGTCGACCAGGAGGATCCGGGTGCCGTCGGCGGCCACCGGGCAGGCGAGTTCGAGGCGAGGGTCACTTACCGACGTCGCCGTCGCCGTTGGCAGTGACGTAGGTGTTGCTGAGGGCAGACCGGTCGGTTGGTGGTGTCTGATCGTCATCGAACATGGACAGCTGCTTCTGTCGCATACGGGATGGTGCTGCCCTGCGTGCCCCCATGGGCGGGCTCCGCATCGTGACGGGCCCGACAAGGCTCGGTGGCTGGCTGCAGCGGCCAGGTGGAGGGCCGTCATCGTCGGGCCGCTACGGCGAGCAGGGCGAGCAGGATGGTGGAGCCGACGCCGGTCCAGGCGACGGCGACCTGCAGCGGTTCTGCGGCTGCAGGGTGCTGCCAGGAGAGGTAGCCGAAGAACATCGCCATGAAGCTGATGAGGAATGCGGCAACGAGGCCGATCCCGACGAGTAGAGCGGGGGAGGTGGGCTGCGGTCGCGGGGGCGAGACGGAGGCGGGGTCGGAGGGGGCGGCCGGGTCAAGGGTCGGGGTGTTGTGGTCGGACATGTCGGTTCCTTGTGTCGGTGGTACCCGCCGGGCTGGCGAGTGAGCGGAGCATGGAGCAGTCCCGTCCCTTACGTCTTGGGGTGTGTGCTGCTCGGCAGCCGGGGCTGGTGTGCAGCACAGTGAGGGACGGGTGGGTTAGCTCCGCAAGCCCGTCGGGAGAGGAACCATGACAGCCGACGAGGCCTCATTCGAGAGTTATAGGCCTGGGACTTCGTGCGGATTCAGGGCCGTCCTTTCCTTGAATGACGGGTCCGGAACCGCTACAGGGCGCGGGAGTGGACGTGCGCGGTGGGAGGGCCAGAAACGCTGAAAAGGCCCCGGAGACGAGGGGACTCGTCTCCGGGGCCTTGAAAGGTTGCAACGCTAGCGGTGCAGTGTGCTACGAGCGGTATGGAGCGCTTTGCGCCGTGCTGAGCTACGACGTCAGTCCAGTCGAGTCCGGGCCGGGGCGGTTAGAAAAGGGCGCTGAGCGCGGCCAGGGCGAGGAGTGTGAGGGCGCTGAGGGTGCAGTCGACGGCGCGCCGTAGTTGGGTGAACTTGCGCAGGGCGATGTTGGACAGGACGCGGATGCGGGCGGCGCGGATGTCGCCGTCCATGCAGGCGTGGATCTCGGTTGCGTCCAGGCGGGCCCAGTAGGGGAAGGATGCGCGGTCGTGGCCGCCGATGCGGGGGCGGACGACCAGGAGCAGCAGCACGGCCGCGGTGCCGAGGGCGACCACGGCGAGGGCACCGAGGGCCTTGGTGGCCGCAGGCAGGTCGTGATCGGCGAGTGTTGTCAGGCCGGCCAGGACCGCGCCGGCGAAGGCCAGGAGTAAGGAGGCCTTTCCGTCGGTGCGGGCGATTTCGGTCGCGACCGCGGCACAGGCGGCGTCCAGGTTCTTGTCCGTGATGCTCGCGGCGGTCGTGGTGGGTGCGGACATGGCTGGCGTCTCCTAGGCAGCGAGGGTGTGGGCAGGCAGGGCGATGTAGGTGCTCGGGTCGACGGGCGTGCCGTCGTAGCACCCCAAACAGGAGCCGAGGGTGCGCAACGGCAGACAGTGGTGGAAGCGGCGCCGGCAGAGCGGGCACGTGGACCGGGCTGCCATGGCCTTGTCCAGCGCGGCTTCCTTGGCGAGGGTCATCGGCCGGACCGGCAGTGCGAGATCGCGGCGGTACAGGTAGGCGGGCCGGGTGCAGGTGCGGTGGGGGCGGGTGGCGCACGCCTTGCACCGCAGGATCGCCACGGGTTCCTGCCCTCCCGGGCGGAGTCCGTCCGCGCGCAGCTGGCGGCGCGTGGCCAGCAGCTCGGTCGGCGCGGTCCTCCAGTCGTATTCGGGTAACCCCTGCGCAGTGCGGGGGTGTGTCTGGCGTCGCTTCCGAGCGCGGCGGGTGGTCATCGCGTCTCCCAGGAGCGGGGCAGGCGACGGGGACGGTGGGGGTAGCGGGGGCCGGGTACGGCGGGGCGGGGCCGGCCGATACGGCGGCGGGGGCGAGGGAGCATCGGGCTTTCCTCCATGGCTGGTGTGGGTAGGGCGGGTGCGTCAGGCTGGAGTGCGCGCAGAGCAGGGGGCAGTGATGGGCTGGTTTCGCAGTGATCCGCCGGTGGTCGATTTCGACGCGGTGATCGATACGGACGGCGTGACGTGGCAGGCGTTCACGGACGATGACGGGGTGCTGGTCATCGACACCGACGCGGATGTCGAGGTGTTCGTGAACCGCGCGGTGGTGGGCGGGTACGTCTATCCGGCGTGGGTGGACGACTACGGGCGGCTGGTCATCGAATTGGACTGACGGCGGCCCGGGCGGTCACAGTCCCTGCGCGTCGGCCATCGAAGCGGCCTCACCCAGCATCCGGGCCGGGGTGTGGCCGCTGCCGAACCCGTCGTTGAAGGTGGGCACGGAGTCGATGTGGTCGCCGAAGCGGCGCCGGATCGCGTCCAGGACGGTACGCGCGGCGTCGGCTTCCAGGCCGCGGTTACTGCCGGCCTCTGCGCGGATGGCTCCGATCATGCAGACCGCGCCGTTCTCGTCGACCGCGGCGCCGGCGCACCAGCCGCGGGTCTCCATCCGGTGCCGGGCGCGCTCGAGGAGCGCGGCGACCGGGGAGGTGTAGGTCTGGGGCGGTGCCTGCGGGGCCGGGGTGAGTGGCACGGTGACGACGTCGGCGAGGTCGACCGGGGTGGTGTCGATGTGTGCGGTGCGCACTTCGTGGGCCACAGCGGCTTCTTCCAGACGGACGGTCATGGCCGCCTCTGCAGCGGCCAGCCGGGCGTCCAGGCTGAGACGGCCTCCGTCGGCGGGCACCGCTGCCGGGGGTGTCTGGACGGCTGGGGCGGCGGGCGCGGTGTGCTGTGAGGTGGCCATGGTGAGGGCTCCCGTCAGCCCAGCGAGGCGAGGCTGGTAATGGCGGCCAGGAAGTTTTCGATGGCGGGGGCCAGGCCGGTGGAGGCGAGGCAGAACCCGAACGCGGCGCACGCCAGGGCGCTGCCGAACCCGACGGTGCGCTGGCGCAGCAGCACGACCACGACGACGGCCAAGAGCAAGGCCAGGGAAACAGAAACAATCACAGACGGAGTCCTTTCGTGCATGAGGTGATGGCGGCCTCCGGCGTGTTGCCGGAGGCCGCAGTGAGCAGGAGGGGCGGTCAGTCGTTCTCAGGGCTGGAGCCGACACCGGCCGGGGTGGCGGGCGCGTAGACGCCGTGGTCGACCTGGCGCAGGCGGCCGTCGGCCACCAGGTCGCTCAGCGCGTTGCGGATGGTGCCGGCGGCGGCGTCGACCTGCGCGCGGATCTCCTTCGCGGTCATCTGCCGGTCGACCACGTCGAGGATCTTGTCCTTGACGGTGCGGTTCTTCGGCTTGACGGCGGGTGGGGCGAACGAGCCGATCCCGCTGAACTGCGGCGGCAGCGCGGCGCCCGCGCCATCGCCCTCGGTCTTGTCGTTCTTGGAGGGCGGCGGCATCGTCCAGTCGTGCCACAGACCCAGCTCGGTCAGGGCGTCGATCTCCCGGTCGGTGAGGCAGTTGATGGAGCCGTCCTCGGGGAAGATCTCGCCTAGGCCGTCGGGGCTGCCGTCCTTGGGCAGGTGGACGTACAGGCTGCGCATCATGGTCGCCCCAGAGCCGGTGACGGTGTGGCCGACGCCCTGGGTGGGCTCGCCGGGCACGTTGTCGGTGAGGCCGTGCATGCGGTCCATCAGGGACATGGAGGCGTTGAACCGGTCGGGGATCTCGGCGAGGTCGATGTCTCCGGCGAGGCCGCCGGTGGCCTGTCGGGCGGCGATGCCGCCGGAGGAACTGGCGATGCGCAGCACTACGCCGATGCCGCCCTGGACCTGGTCGCGCAGGGAGGCTTCACCGCCGAGCTTGGACAGGTTGAGGGACTGGCCGGCGAAGACGATGCCGATGCCGAACTTGCGGCCCTCGCGGGCCAGGACGTCGGTCATGTGGGCGATCTCGTCGCCCAGGGAGTCGTCACCGACGAGGGAGTTGAACTCGTCCAGGACCAGCACCAGCCCCGGGTAGGGGGAGTGGGCCGAGAAGTCGTGCCCAACCTCTGCGTTGATCTCGCCGCGGATGTCCATCAGGGTGATCGCGGCTTTCAGCATCCACCAGGTGAAGACCGGTCCTGCGTCCTGGCGGTCGATGTGCCGGCCGACCGCGCTCATCTGCGCGTCGGGGCGGGCGGAGGTCACCCAGGTGGCCAGGCCGGCCAGTGCCCATGCCGCGCACATCAGCGCCAGTGCCACGGTTTTGCCGGAGCCGGTGACGCCGACCAGGAAGCCGTGCAGGGTGCCGGCCGCGGACTGCATGTGGACCTTGGCGTCGCTGCCGTCGTGGGCGGTGCCGATGACGTAGCGGCCGTAGGCGTCCAGGGTCAGCAGCTCGCGGGTGGCACGGCGCGATGCCTTCAGTGGCGCCGACTCGTACAGCGTCACCAGTGCCTCGCGGCCCCGGGTCTCTGCGACCAGGCGCAGTTCCTCGGGTTCCACGCCGAATGCGGAGCAGAGCTGGGCGTGGTGGACGCGGGCGAGCTTGCCGACGTCGACCTGGGCGAGGATCATGCCGCGTGCGGGCAGGTCACCGGAGGCGGGGAACTGTTCGACGCGGACGATTTTGCTGCCGGGGATGGCGCCGTCCGGGCGGGCGACGTTCTCCGCCCACATGTCCTCGATGCTGCCGCCGCGTCGGCGGGTGGTGGGGGCGACGGTGAGCCGCATGCGGCCCGGGCCGGTGCCGGGGATCTCGTCCAGGGCGACGCAGCCGACGGGGAAGCCGAAGCAGGCGGCGACGTCCACCAGGTCGATGCGCGGCACGGGCTTGCCGGCCGGGGCCACGACGTGGGCGGTGAAGTCGGGGTGCTGGGGGGAGACGGTCTGCTCGATGTTCTCCAGCCGGGTGCCGGGGGCGACTTCGGCGGTGTCCCACATCTGCATGACCAGGCCGCGAAAGCCGGGCGGGTAGGGGGCCGTCTCGGTGGTCGGCGGGGTCCAGGTGGAGCGGGTGATGGGCAGGGCGGCGGCCATGGCGGCGCCCCACGCCAGTGCGGCGACCGGTTCCCACCAGGAGTGGCCGGGGACGATCGCGGCGGCGGCGTAGACGGCGCCGCCGGTGACCGGTCCCAGGACGCGCTGTGCGGTGCGGATTGTGCGGCGGAAGTCCTTCGTCTTGACCTTGCGGTACAGCCACCACACGCAGCCGCCACTGAGGGCGGCGGCGGTGGTGTGCGCGGGCAGCAGCTCCATGGAGGGGACGTAGGCGAGGGCGGCGGCGGATGCCCCGTAGGCGGCCATTTCTGCCTTCGCCCGGGTGGGCAGCGTGCTCATCGGTGACGGGTCCTTTCGTGCGGTGGCTCGGGAGTCCGCTGGTCGTGCTGGACGCCGCACCGCCCCGGCGGGGGCGGTGCGGCGTCCGGCGTGGCCAGTGGGCGGAAACGGCGGTGGGGCCGCACCGGCGTCCGGGTGCGGCCCCACGAGGGGGTGGTGCGGTGGGCGGCTACTGCGGCCGGTAGAAACCGGGCCTGGCCTGGCGCGCCTTGGATGCGGTGACGGCGGCGTGGATGCCGCCGTACTCCGCCTGGTGCTCGGCCTTGAGGTGGCCGGCGGCGGTGTGCATCGCCTCGGCCGCGCCCATCAGCTGCTTGCAGCCGCCGACGACGCGGCCGAACGCCGTGCCGACATCGGCGACAGCGGCGACGTGGCGGTCGTCGACGTGGGCGGCGGCGCTCAGGTCGGCCACGGTGATGGCCGCGTTCGCGTTGGCGCGCATGCGCTGCGCCAGTCGCTCGGCTTCCTCCAGCAGCCCTGTGGCGGCGTTCTGCAGCGCGGTGAACTTGGCGACGAGTGCGGTGTAGCCGTTGTTGGCGCCGTCGGCGCCGACGGCGGGTGCGATCTGCCCCATCGGCTGTTCTCCTGTCAGTTCTCGTTGTGGATGCGGGCGCTGGGGGTGGCGAGGCCGGCGTCGGCGGTCGCGTCCTGGGTGGGCCGGTAGTCCCGCGCCATGGCCACTTCCTCCGCTTCGGCGAGTTCAGCGGCGTCCAGAGCGGCCCGGGCCATCCGCTCGGCCTGGACGACCAGCTGCGCCACGCTCTCCATTAGCACCGACACAGCGCGCAGGGTGCGCGGCCCGGTGACGTTGTGCGTGACGGCCAGGTCGTGCGCCATCGACTCCAGTTCACCCAGCAGCAGCCGGGCCTGTTTGGCCAGCGCGGCGCACTCGTCATGGGTTTCCATGCCCGCGGTGGTGAGCAGCGTGAGGGCCTTGAGCGCGTCATCCAGGGTGATGTCGGTGGCGTGCTGGGCGGGCATGCCGCCCGGTGACGGCACCGACGCGGCCACGGGCGTCGGGACGCCGGCAGTCCTCGCGGGGACAGTGGGCATAGGGATCGGTTCCTTTCTGCGGGTGGTGCCGGGGCGCGGCCCGGCCGGTCGCTGCGGGGCGCGGGGCAGGGCAGGGGCGCCCTGTTTCGGCAGTGCCTGCTGCCTCGGGCCGATCGCGGTCGGCTCCCAGCGCTTGGCGTGCGCGCCGGGCGGGTCGACCTGTTCGACGGTGATCGTGACGGCGGGGCCGGTGTCGGCGTCGAACGGCGAGGACCGTGCCTGCCCGTATCCGGCGCCGGGGCCGCCCGGGCCGGGGCCGGGCCCGGACGGGTCAGGTGCATCCGGGCCGGAGCCGGCCGACGGTCCCGGTCGGTTGGTCGTGCTGTCCGAGCTGCCGCGTTTCTCGGACGAGGACGGGCGGCCTGGCGTGCGGCGCGGTCCGCCGTCGGCCGACCAGCGCTCGCGCCGTTTCTTCCACCGGTCGTTCACGGCGTCGAAGACGGCGTCGCGAAAACCGACCCGGTCGCCGGAAGGTGTCCAGCCGTCGTTGCTGGTGCTCCGGTCCTTGTTGCTTCCTTTCCCGCCCGTGCCCGTGCCGGGGGCGTCGGGGCCGGAGCGTCGCTTGCGCCACCGGTCCTGTGGCCGGTCGCCGGCCTTCTCCCAGAACGTCGGCCCCGGCCTGCTGTTCTTGACGGCCTTGCGGAGCGCGTCCTTCGTGTCCGCCGCGCTGGCCGCGCCCTTGCCGTCGGGCTTCTTCTTGTTGCCTTTGCCCCACCAGTCCGCGAGGGTCTGGCGGGCGGAGCGGCGTCCGCTCCCGCCCGTGCCCGCACTCCCGCGGTCGCTGCCCGGATGGGCCGGGCCCCGGGTACCGCTGCCACCAGAGCTCCCGGAGCCGTCCTTCCGGTGGGAGCCGCCGCCGTTTCGGTTGCCCGGCCCGCCGTTTCGGTCCCACAGGGAGCCGTTTCGATTCGAGCCGGTCCCATTTCGGCTGGAGCCGGATCCGGTGCCGGTGCGGTGCTGCGCGGAGCCGCTGTGCAGCCCTGTGCGGCCCGTTACGGCCCTGCCTGGACCGATGCCGCCACCACTCCGTCCCGGGCCGCCTGAGCCGCGCCCAAGGGCGCTGCGACCGTAGTCGTGGCTGGAGGGGACCCGGCGGGCGCGGGCGTGCTCGCGGCCGGCTTCCGCGTGGTGCCGGGCGGCATCCGCGGTCGCTTTCGCGGCCAGCAGCTCCAGCTCCCGCTGGTGCGCTGCCGCCTCGGCCCGGCGCGGTCCGGACTCCTGGATCCAGGTCTGCAGTCCCTCGAACGCCGCGAGGGCGATGGCGAGGATGGCGGCCAGGGACAGCGCCCCGGTGTGCGGCGGTCCGGCGTCGCCGGGGGCCTGCTGCTCGCTCAGTCCGTCGCTGCGCAGCGACGCCGGCACGGCGTCCGGCGGGGGCGGCGCGTGGGGGACGGCGGGGGCGTCGAAGGCACTGATTCGAACAACGCCGTCCCCGTCGGAACGCTGCTCCTGGTCGTCGTCGAGGACGGGCGGGGACGGGACGGGCGGGGGCGGCGGGGAGCCGATCCGGGGCAGTGAGACCACGTTGTCCGGGCTGTCGTCGTCGGACATGCGCCCTCCTCTCCTGGTGACTGCCGGTGAGGGAAGGGGGCCGCCTCGCACGCGTACGCGTACGCGTGGTTGGGACCCCCGTCAACCCCCATTTCGGCGGTGATGATGATGACGATGACGATTACTGGCAGTGATCCCGGTAGAGCCGTTCCAGCTCCGCCGACAGGGCGTTGAAGGTGGCGTGGTCGCCGGTCCGCTTCACCTTCTGCAGGGCGGAGACCTTCACCAGATCGAGCCAGGCCCGGAAGAATTCCTCCGGGCCTTTCTCGCCTGCCGCGCTGGCCTGTTCGAGTCGGGCGTTCCAGTGGGCCGCCTTCTTCGGGGACATTCCGGCGGGCATCAGGCGCCCCGCTGCTGCTTGCCGAAGTAGTCGCCGAGCAGCTTCGGCGCGCCGGCCTGGCCGTCGTCGCTGTCGGCCGGGGCGAGGCGCTGCAGCGTGGCCTGCGCGGAGTTGTGGGCGGCGGCGCCTAGCTGCTGCTTGCGCTGCGCCTTGCGCAGGGCCTTGTCCTCCCGGCGCTTGAGGACCACCTCGGGCTGCGTCTCCTCGTACGCGGCGACGGTGCCGTTGATGGCCTTCGCGGCCTGGCGCATGGCCTTCGCGGCGTCCCGCAGGGGCTTGACCCGCTTGCGGGCCCGGGCGGCAGCGGAGATGCCCCAGGGCAGGTCACCGTCCAGGCGGCGGGCCTTGAGGTCGGCCTGGATGGCGTCGGCCAGGGCGTCGTAGGTCTGGGCGTCGGTCAGCAGACTGCCGCGGTGCTGGGCCTGCCAGCCCTCGCGCTGCCCGGGCAGTGCGAGGGCCTGCACACCGGTGGTGACCCGGGTGGCGATGTCCTTGCTCATCAGGGATTTCTCCTCGGGGTGGTGGTGTGATCCGGATCGGTGGGAAGCTGCGGATTGGCGTCTCGGCGCCTTCGCCGCGTCCCCGAGCTGTCAGCAGCAGTTCGGGGGCCGGCGGAACCGTCGGACGATCCAGTGCAGTGGGGTGGGGTGGTCAGGGGCGGTAGCCGCCGGCGAGCAGCTCGGCCGCTTCCTGGCGGTATTCGGACGCCGTGGCGGGCGAGGAGACGGCCAGTTCGTGCTGGATGTCCGCCAGCGGCAGCCGCTCGGCGATGCCGTCGGCGGCGAAGAGGATCATTCGCGCGACCCTGCGCACCGACCGCTCACGCGGCTTGAGCCGCGCGACGTCCTCGGCTTCGACCGCACGCCGCTCAATTTCGGCAGCGGCCAGACGCGTTTCGGCAGCGGCCTGCTCGGCTTCGGCGGCGTTCTTCTGAGCGCGCTTGGCGTCGGCGAGAGCGATCACCTGGCGGCGCTCCTCCTCTGCCTTCCTACGCTCGGTTTCGGCAGCGGCGCGCCGCGTTTCGGCGGCGGCCCGCTCCATTTCGGCGGCGGCCCTGTCCGCTTCGGCAGCGGCCTTGCGGGCTTCGGCGACGGCCTGGGTCTCGATCGCCTGCGCCTCCGCCGCGGCGACCCGGTCGGCCTCCGCCGCTTCCTTCCGCTTCTCGGCTGCCTGACGCTCCAGCTCGGCTGCGCGCAGGTCCGCCTCCGCCTTCGCCTCGCGCTCCTGGGCCTCCTTGCGCTGCGCCTCGGCCTGGCGGGCGCGGGCTTCGGCGATCAGCGCCGTCTCCAGTGCCTGTTCCTCCAGCTCGGCGGCCCGCTCGGCGGCGCTGGCCTGGGCTCGGGCGTGGGCGCGGGCCTGGGCGGTCTGGCCTTCCACCCGGGCGCGGACGGCCTCCAGCTCACCGTCGGCCTCCAGCCGGTCGGCTTCCGCCTTCTTCTGGGCGAGTTCCCGACGCGTCTCCGCGTCCAGGCGCCGGCGCTCGGCTTCCTCCGCCCGCTTCTGCGCCTCGCGTTCCTGCTTCTCAGGCAGCGCGAGGGCCTCGGAGACGGTGTATCCGTAAGGCGCCATCGTCATCGGCAGCCGCTCATCGTCGGTCGCCTTGGACAGGTCGCCGCCGTGCTTGCGCTTGAGCCACTGCTCGTAGGCGATGAGGTCCTGTTGGCGCCGGACCATCTCCTCGTAGGAGGCGACCGCGTACAGCCGCATGCGGCGGTAGAAGCGCGGCGTGTCCAGCGGGGCGAGGATCCAGCGGTGCAGCGGGATCCGGTCGACCGCGGTACCGGCCTCCAGCCTGGCCTTTTGGATGATCAGGCGGCGGGCGGCCTCCACACCGATGACGAAGAGGACCGGCATGACGCCGTGGCTGGCGGCCTTGACCGGGTCGTCGCCGATGTGGCCCTGTGAGCTGGCGTTGAACCACACGGTGGCGGCGGTCATGCCGTGCGCGGCCATGCGCAGCAGCGGCCACGGGGTGTCCTTGCGGATCAGGTACAGGTCCAGCGCGAGGAACGCGATGATGCTCGCGTCCACGCCGACCGGGAACCAGGGCGCCAGATCCTCGCTGAATCCCCAGGCCAGGGCGACCTTTGCGAGGGTGCTGTAGGACATCGCGAAGCCGATGACGCCGACGAGTGTGCCGCCGATCGCGGCGGCCACCGACAGCGCGGTCATCAGCCGGTCCCGCCGGGGCTTGATCGGGTTCCGGTTCGGTGCTCCCGAAACGCTTCCCGCCGCTCCCGAAACGGGAGCGGGTGGCTCCGAAACGGCGGTCGGCGGGCGCGAAACGGGGGTATCGAGAGCCGCCGTCTGCGGCGTCTCAGTGATCGACACGGGGGCCTCCAAAAGGGGGCGTTCAGGGTGCGGGCGAGACGATGGGGGCCGCTGCCGAAACGCGGCGGCGCGTTCCCGAAACAGCGGCCGGTGGAGCCGAAACGGCGGGTGCCGGGGCTGTGCGGCTCCCCTGGACCGCGCCCGGTCCCGCAGCCGCACGCGAAATGCGGGGGCGGGACCGGGCGGGTCAGGCAACCGACAGAGGTGGCGATGTCGGCTGAGCGGGATGGCTCAGGTGAGGTCGAGCCCGTCAGGGATCTCCCCGGCGCGCAGCTCGGCGGCAATGTGCCGGTACTCCGCCGCGTTGCTGCGGGCGATCTCGGCGGCGCGGGCAGCACAGGCTCGGGTGTAGTCGCTCTGACTAGGGTCGGCGGCGACACGTTCGCCGTCGGCGGCCGCGGCATCCGACCGGAGCGCGGCAGTGTTCTCGAAGTAGTCGGCCTCACGGTTCATGCGTGCGCGGGTGATGCGAGCCATGGGTGGTTGTCCTTCCGAGCGCGCCCCGCAGGGCGGGGCGGCGGGTGTGGTGGAGATCGGTGACGTGGTGGCCGGCCTCCCATGCGGCTGCGGCAGCGATGGCGGCGGCGGCCAGCAGCAGGCGGGCGAGGGGATGGCCGGGGCCGAGAGTGAGGGCGGCCCGGGCGGCGCGGTGCTGCGCTGCCCGGGCCGCGTGTATGAGGCGGGATGTCACCGGCCGATGGCGCGGCAGACGTCGCACGTCCAGGCGGTGGCCGGGGCCGGCCGGGCGCCGGTGACGCCGAACCAGCCGCCGCAGGTGTCGCACTGCCACTTGCCGGACGCGGTAGCCGGGACATGCGCGAGGGCCGACGCCGCGGGCGGGCAGTCGCTGCCCGTACAGCTCCACCGCCCGCACAGCGGGCAGGCGTCGTCGGCCATGACCGGCCGGTGCAGGGCGAGCACCGGCTGCCGGATGTAGCCGGGCGCCATCTCCTGGAGTGTGCGCCGCGCCCGTCGACCGTCCGGGATCCGGGCGTCGGCCTCGCGCACCATGCGCTCCAGGAGGTCACCGAGCTGGTGGTGCGCGACGGTGAGGCAGACCCCGGTGTGGAAGTTGCCGCACCGGGTGCACGCGTACTCCGGGTTGGCTGCGGACTCTGTCACACGGGCCATAGCCCGTGTCATGATCGTCGTGGTCAAGGGTTCTCCTAAGGTTCCGTTGACCGGACAGCCCCGGAGCTCTCACCTTCCGGGGCTGTCACCTTGTGACTGGCCAGGCGGCCAGCCACGGCCCTTCTCCCGCCCCTGACGCTCTGGTGGGGCGGGAAAGGGACCGTGGCGGGCCGTCAGGCGGCGGGGGCGTATGCCGTCCTGGCCGGTCGGATCAGGTAGTCCGACGTCGTCCACACCGAACCGACCGCGAAGGGCTGACCGTCCGGGCGCAGGGTGTCGCGGACGATGACCGCCCACCGGGCGCTGTCACGGCACAGCAGCTTCGCCGCGTCGGCCGGATCGGTGACCAGGACCAAGACCTCGAAGCGGCCGTCCACGTTCTGGTAGATCGCACCGGGGCGACGCGGGCCGATCTCGTCGGCGGCGCTGGACAGTGGAAAAGCGGTGGCGGGGTTCATGCTGCGGCTCCGATCAGCTGGGCGAGGCGATGCAGGGCGAGGGCGTCGGTGAAGTCGGTGGACTGCTCGCGCCGGACCCGGGCCAAGCGGTAGTGGTCGACAGCCCGGCGGCGGGCCCGCATCGTGAGGAACCCGGCCGGGGAGTGCAGCGGGTTTCCGCGCAGCAGGTGCTGCCAGGTGTCCAACCAGACGTCCTGGGCGATCTCGTCGACCAAGCCGCGGTCTTCGGGGCGCAGCGCGCGGGCGGCGGCCCGGGTGACCATCGGGGCGTACTGGCGGTACACGCTGTCGAGGAGCTGGCGGGTGTCGGTGTCCTCGTGCCGCGCGCTGTGCGGGTGCGATCGGCTGTCGGTCTGCGGCTGGGGCTGGCTTCCGTCGCGCTCGTGCGGCTGGGGCCTCACCGGTAGCGGCGGTCGGGTGGTTAAGGCGGGAGGTGCTGTCATGCTGGGCATGTGGTGGGTCGTCCTCTCGCGAAGGGTGACCTGCGACAAGACCCCCAGGGGCGCAATCCCTGGGGGTCGTCGCATGAGTGCGTCCTGCGCACTCCGCCGGCCACCGGCCCGACCAGGAAGGTGGGGCGGTGTACGGCGGGCTGCGAAGGTGCGGCGCGATCTTTGCCCTTGTCTCACCTGCGCGTTCGGATCACTTGTCCGCCCGTGAGGGCGGCATGGGAGAAGGTGCGTGGCTGCTCGCGCAGGCAGGGCTGGCTTATCGCAGTTGCCTGATCCCGGGTGGCCATTGGATTCGCCCTATGACGCCCCTCCGCAGGTCTCTTGCTCGGAGGCGTCAGCGAGTCGTGGCTCCGGGTGTCCTCTGTTGAGTTGTCAATCAACCGGCGCTTCCTTCGAGCCCTTACGAGCTCTCCAGGCGTCATACCGTGCTGCGTTACACAACTTAGCTGATACAGTCACAACCGTGTCAACCAAGTTGGTAAAGCTGTCTAAATCAGCGAAGGGTCTCTACGATGTGGCTCATGGCAACCGAGGACCTGCAGCCTTACCAGCGCATCGTGCAGGAAGTGAAGGACCAGGTCCGGCTTGGCCGCCTGAAGGGCAACGACAAACTGCCCAGCACCCGAGAACTCGCAGACCACTACGGCGTTGCCCCAGGCACAGTGCAGCGAGCGCTGACAGAGCTCCGCACAGACGGCGTCATCTACTCCCACCAGGGTCGCGGATCCTTCATCCGGGAGACGGCTGTCGATGCCGTCGCCGATCCAACAGCCCAGGCGATCAAGCAACTGGAACAGCAGGTGGCTGACCTGACTGAGCGCTTGGAGCGGCTTGAGTCCGGCGACAACAGGAGAAGCTGACCAAGCACCACTCACCGCGCCCTCCGTCTGACGGTTCTCCTTGTGGGGACATCACAGCGGTAGCGAGCTCGGAACAGAATCACGGCGGCTTGTCGAAGCTCCTACACCTGTTCATACACACGGTTTCAACATCCGCGTATACATGGGATTTTGGGATCTACCTCTAGGCTCCGAGATCATGACGACGGAGGCGCAAAAGGTGGGGAAAAACCACATCGGGTGGCGGCCTGAACGGTTGCGTGAGCATCGTGAAGCGCACGGGCTGACCCTGGAGCAGGCGGGCGAACGTCTCCGACAGGTGGCCGAGCAAGCCAGGTTGAAGGGCATCCCCGCCGCCAATCCACAGACGCTCTGGCAGCATGAGCAGGGGGAGGTCTACCCAGGCCCCCACTACCGGCGCGCCTACTGCCTCCTTTACCGGGCCACCGAACCTGATCTCGGCTTCCGCAATCCACTGCCCGGAGAAGAGACGTCCTTCAAGCTCACGCCAATGAACGGTCGCCTCAACGGATCGCACGTCCTCGCCGTTGAGCGTGCAATCCACCGCATCACACCCGGCAGCGACGGTGCAGACCACATCGCGCTCCAGCAGCGCATCATCGACGCCTGGAAGAGACGGCATACTGGCGGCGACCCGCACCGGCCTGTCCTGATCCTGGTCGGCGGATTCGCCGGCAGCGGGAAGACAGAGCTAGCCAGGTTCTTCGTCCAGCTCACCGGCTGGCCGTTGCTCGATAAGGACCCTCTCACCAGACCGCTGGTGGAGCGGCTCCTGGTGGCGTTGGGCAGCGACCCCAACGATCGACACACAGAGCTTTATCGGGAACGTGTCCGGCCTGTGGAGTACGACTGCCTCATGCAGTCCGCCATGGCCAACATCAAGTGCGGTATCTCAACCGTGCTGACCGCGCCGTTCATCTCAGAGATGACGGATGCGGACTGGATGCAGCGGCTGACTAATCGCGCTAGCTCACTGGGCGTCGATGTCTTCCCCGTGTGGGTACGGTGCGACGAAGAGTCGATGCGCGAGTACATCACCTTCCGCTCAGCCGCACGGGACGCGTGGAAGCTCCAGCGCTGGGACGAGTACATGGCAACCATCGATCTGGACCTGCGCCCGGCAGTGCCGCACCTGGTCGTCGACAACCGTCTAGGCACCGCAGTGTCGCTCGCGGACCAAGCCCGGCAGGCGATGGGGGCGATGTACGCGTGACCGAACGACAAGGCGTAATCCTTTACGGTCCGCCGGCCGCCGGAAAGGACACCGTCACCGCAGCCCTCACCGAACTGAGCCTTCGGTACGCGCAGTTCGCGCGGCTCAAGATCGGCACCGGCAAGTCGGCCGGCTACCGGATGGGTACGGCGGAGCAGCTGCGCGAGCTGGAGTCCGCGGGCGACGTCGTCTACGCGAACTCGCGGTACGGCAACACGTACGTCATAGACGCGCCCGGCCTAGACGCGGCGTTCGCCGCCGGGGTGCCGGTAGTGCACCTCGGGCAGGTCGACGGCATCCGGGCCCTGGTCAACGGCTATCCGGCCGACTGGTCGGCGGTGATGCTGTGGTGCCCTCGTGAGGCGACCGGGCAGCGGTCGGTGGATCGCGGCGACAGAGACACTGCGGCGCGCCTGGCGGCATGGGACGCGACCCGCGAGGACCTGGACGCGCACCCGGGCATGATCTGGGACCTGATGGTGGACACCACGGCGGCGTCTCCGCAGGACGCGGCACGGCTCATTGACCAGCTGCTGGCGCAGCGGGCAGGAGCGGCGACGACATGAGCGCGGGCTACGGCTGGGCGAGTCGGTCCAAGGCGTCGGTGAGCGTAAGCTCGCCGTCCTTGGCGTCGTTCCACCGTGCCAGCGTGGACGCGGCTGCGCGCAACATCTCCGGTGGAAGGCCAGCGGCCGCGAGGGCGTCGGCGGCTTCCTGCAGCTCCGGGCCCCAGCGCCAGGCGCGCGCGGCGGTCTTGGCGACGTACTCCGGTTCCGCGAGGTACGAGTCGGTGCGCCGGGAGGCGACCTCGACGAGTTCCTGGTCGACGCCGTGCTCACGCGCCATGCCTACTGCGAGCGCCACCAGTACCCGGCTGGTCTTCTGGAACGATGCATACGACAGTTTCAGCGCGGACGCCTTCCCAACCTCTCTGCCCAGCGTCTTCGTCTGCACGGCAGTATCAGCGAAAAGTGCTTCGATCTGGGCGGTCGCGGCAACAGGTCCGGACAAGTACAACGTCGGCGTCTTGCCGCATACGGGCGGGGAGCCTACGACGCCGCCGTCCACGACGGCCGCCGCAGGTTTGAGCAGCTCAGCAATGCGGACCATGCGCTCGGGGTTGATCGCATTCGCCTCCACATACACCCCAGCGAAGCCGTGCTCGGCGACATCGCGGGCCAGGTCTTCGGCGGCAGCCGGTGGGCAGAGGCTGATGACGATGTCACTGCGGTCCAACAGGTTCCGTAGCGTGGCCACCGGCGTCAGGCCGAACTGCTGGGCCCGTGCCGCGGACGCAGGGCTACGCCCGGCCTCGCACCATAGGACTGCGGCCGCATTCGTCGCAGCACAGGCGGCGACGGGGGCGCCCATGCTGCCGGGGTGGAGGATGCCAACGACAGGCTGGTGGGTCACTGGGCTACTCCACGGAGTGGGTGAGCAGGTACTCGATGGCTTGGGTGACATCATCGACCGTGTGGTGTGGGGTTGTAAGGCCGTCAGGCCAGAGTCGGTCACGTACCCAGATCACACGCAGGCCGGCGTTGTAGCCGCCGGCAGCATCGGTCTCGGGGTTGTCTCCGCACATCCAGTCACTAGGGGTCAGTTGAGTGCCGCAGCGGGCTGCGGCAAGCTCGAACAGTCGCGGATCAGGTTTTCGAACGTCAATGTCACCCGAGGCGGCGATGCCGTCGATCAGGTCAGCAAGACCAGTCGCGCGCACCTTGGCACGCTGGATGTCGCTGGCTCCGTTAGTTGCGACGCCTATCCGCCAACCAGCCCCCTTGAGGCGGCTCAGGGCTTCGAGAACTTCTGGGCGACAGGTGACGGCAGTCGCCATGCGATCAATGTAGACCCGCCACAGGTGATCAGGGTCCTCATCGAGGTTGAAGGCATCACAAAGGCGGACGAAGTCGTGACGTTCAGCCCGGTCGGCAAGTTCGCTCAGCAGCCACTGCTCAATCTCCGGCCCATAGCCGTGGTCGTGGCTGAGGACGGCTATGGCGTCCGCGAAGGCAGCGGTGCGGTCGACCAGGGTGCCATCCAGGTCGAAGAGGGCGAGGCGCATGCGATTGACCTTAGCCTTGCCCCTCGCTTCGTCGACCTGTGCCTGCGCCAGGCTCGCTTAGAACTGCACACAAATCAAAGTTTTCGCATGACACACTGTCATCTCTGCCTGAAAAAGTGCAGCGTTATGTATAGTTCCGGATCACGTAAGGAGAGGGGGATCAGTGTCTGAGCTACTCAACGCAGTCGATGCTCTGCTCGCACGGCCGGACACCATGCCGCCGCCGGACGTCCGGGCTCGGCTGAGGAAAGCCGACGGGCTGACGCAAGAAGAAGTCGCCGAAGTCTTCGGCGTCACCCGCGTGGCCTTCCACCGCTGGGAGACCGGCCTGGCCAAGCCTCGCCGACGCCACCTCGAGGCTTACGTTCGCCTGTTGAACGGCTGGGCGGCAAAGCATCCAGAGGCGGTACAGGCTCCAGAACCGGAACGACAGGCTGGATAAGGAGACTGATGCCAACCAGCCCGTAAACGCCGAAGCGGCCCCGTCGCCACAACGGGACCGCTTCCTAGCGATCGACTCGCAACCCTTCCAAAAGCTCGAGTCGTGAGCAGCGAGGTGACCTCGTCTGCCGGGTGATGCCCGTGGACCCTAGAGCCCGCGTGGTCACCTATACCCAGGATATGCGCGGCTCCGCGCGCATCGCCACTATCCCGGGTCGGCAGTACGTCACAGTCGCTGGTCATGACTCCCCTAACTGGGGAGATGCCCCCTTGCACAGCCCACACCGCCTGCCATCACCTGACGACTTCGGCGCCAGCTACCTTGAACGCGGCTGGGAGCCGCCTGAGGAAGTTGTGCTGCGCCGCGAGCTGGTACGCACGCCGGGCTTGCAGCCCGAAGACATCGGAGTCCTGGCAGAGCTGCTGCTGCGCGACCCACGCCTGCCGTCGACCATGGAAGCCATCCGCCGGGACCTGCAGGCGCAGGGCTGGAAGATGGGCAAGGACCGATACAACGCCATCGCGGCGCGCCTGACGAAGGCCGGCCACCTGGCCCGCGTCCCGGTCTATGACGACACCACGCAGCGCCCCACCTGGGTCACGCGGGTCTACCGCAATCCCGCGAACAACGAGCAGTACGTCGACCTCGGCATCGCGGCATCGCAGCAGGTCAGCGCCGAAGTGCGGGTTTCCCGCGATTCCCAGCCCTCCGGATCGCGGGAAACCCGCGTTTCGCCTGGTCAGAGCCGGAATGCGGAAAACCCGCGATCCGGAGCCGGATCGCGGAAAACCCGCGATCCGGAAACCCGCGTTTCGCCTGGTCAGAGCCGGAATGCGGAAAACTCGCGATCCGCTTTGCCCCCCCCACACCCCCCGGAGGAGGAGGAATCCTCCTCCCCTACCCCTCCCACGCGCACCTCGCGGTCGCTTCCGTCACAGCGGGAGGAGGCGGAGTTCTCCCCGGAGGAGATCACTGCGGCCGAGGACTTCCTCCAGCAGATGCAGCGCTGGCAGGCTGGTGCGGCAACGGCACGCCGGTGTGCGCCGAAGTTGCTGCGTACGATGCGCAAGCAGGGTTGGCCGTCGTTGCTGGGCATGGACCTCGAGCAGCATGCGTTGCTCGAGGCGGACGTGCTGAAGAACACCGGCGGCGCGACGTCCTGGACGAAGTGCCTGCCCGGTTGGGTGGAGGACCTGCGCCGCTACGCCCTGGTGCGCCCTCAGATCACGACCGCACCGACCGGCAGCAGCCCGCGCCCGGCGGCCCGCGGCGTGATTGCGGCCTGCCCCGCGTGTGACGAGTACGGCTGGCTCCTGGACGACGACGACAGCGGCCCGCAGCGCCGCTGCACGCACCCCGGCATTACCCGTAGCGAAGTGGAGGTGGCCAAGTGACCACGACCCTGGACCAGGAGCAGGCCGTCTCCGTGGACTCCGAACGTCGCGCGCTGGGCGCCTGTCTGATGGCCACCCCGGCCTACGATCCGGTGGCCGACGTGGCGCGAGCCGTGCGCGCGGGCGACTGGCATGAGCCCGCGCACGAGCTGGTGTGGTCGGCCGTGCAGCGGCTGCACGGCGCCAGCCGCCCGACCGGAGTGCCGGCCGTGGAGGCCGAGCTGCGGCGCAGCGGTGACCTGGAACGCGTGGGCGGTGCGGTCGGCCTGTCCCGCATCGCGGGTGAGGCGTGCTCCGCGGCTGAGGCTGGCCACTACGCCGACCTTGTGCACGGCTACGCTCAGGTGCGCCGCTACCAGCAGGCGCTGGTGCGCGGAATGCAGGGCGCCCGCCAGGCGGATCCGCTTTCGGTGCCGGAGACGATCGCCGCCCACCAGGCGGAGCTGGAGTATCTGGCCGCCGACGACCAGGACAACGACGACACCTTCGGCCGGTTCGGCGACCACCTGGACGCGCACCTGGACAGCCTTGCCGTCTCCGTCCCGCCGGCCGCCGTCACCGGGTTCACCGACCTGGACAGCCTGATGAAGCTGATGCCCGGGCAGATGGTTCTGGTCGCCGCACGCCCGGCCATGGGCAAGAGCGCGTTCGCGCTCGGCGTCGCCACCGCCAACGCCCGCAAGGGAGCTCCCACCCTCGTGCACAGCCTGGAGATGGGCCGGGCCGAAGTCAGCAACCGGATCCTGTCGGCCCGGGCCCGGGTGGCGTTTCACCACATCCGCGACGGCGTCGACAGCCTCACCCAGGACGACTGGGACCGACTCGACCGGCACACCCCGGAACTGCGGGGCCTGCCGCTGTGGATGGACTACAGCGCCCGCGTCAGCCCGGCCCGGATCCGTTCCCGCATCAAGACCGTCATTCGCGAGACCGGCCGGGCTCCGCTCGTGGTCGTCGACTATCTCCAGCTGATGCAGACCGACCAGCGCAACGCCCGGCAGTCGACCTACGACCGCGTCACTGAGATCAGCCGCGAACTGAAGATCCTCGCCTCCGACACCGGCGCGGTCATCATCGCCCTGGCCCAGCTCAACCGCGGGCCCGAGCAACGGCAGGACAAGCGCCCGGCGGTGAGCGACCTGCGCGACTCCGGCGCGCTGGAGCAAGACGCCGACGCGATCATCCTGCTGCACCGCGAGGACTACTACGAGCCCGAGTCCGAGCGCGCCGGAGAGACCGACCTGATCGTGGCCAAGCACCGCAACGGACCCACCGCCACCGTCACCGTGGCCCACCAGTTCCACTACAGCCGCCTGCGCGACATGTCCGGCGCGAAAGAACCGGCCCTCTAACCGCCCTGGACGCCGCTGTGCGGCGCGATCACGGGCGGGCCGGACAACTACTTCCCCAGCCCGCCCGTGATCGCCCCACAGCGGCCCACACGGCCGATCATGAACGGAGAGTTCCGATGGGCGTCATCGGAGACGGCCTCAACCGCGCCGTCCAGCAGGCGTTCACCCGCCCGATCCCCAAGTCGGCCGGCGCGCAGATGCGCTACCTAGTCAAGCAGCTCAAAGGCACCCGCGCGGTTGCCGACGCCCTCGGCGTCTCGCAGCGCACCGTGGAGCGGTACGTGAAAGACCAGATCCGCCGACCCCGCGCCGACCTCGCCCAGCGCCTGGCGGACGCGGTGCGCGAGCGCTGGCAGCCCCGCGTCCGTGAACGCGCCCGGCGCCAGGCCGCCACCACCACCGGCCTGGTCGTCGACACCCGCGCCCGGTTCGGCTTCACCGCCGCGCCCGGCACCACCGACGACGCCCGCATTCGCCACCTCACCCTCGCCCTGCCCCCGCACCATGCGGCCCGCCTCTTCGACGCCCAGGACGCTGGCGTGAGTGAGCAGCAGCTGCGCGATCTGGCGGCCGAAGCGCTCGGTGAGGTCTACTTCCGCGACGGCGGCCGCCGCGCCCACGGCCTGGAGGTGGAGTTCACCGGTGGAGTTCACCGACGTCGAGCACCTGGAGTTCGACCTGTAGCTGTGTCCTGTTCCAGTGGGATCTGGGTGTCCGCAGGAGATGAACCGGGAGAGGTCTCCTGGAGCGGTGCTCCGTGCCAACGGCCGCCGTCTGAGCGGTTGGTGCCTCCCTCCACATCGACTGTGTGCTCTTAGAGGGCGTTTGAAGTGGGCAACTTGCCGTTTACGTCCTAGTACGTTCCTCGCCAGGTGGGTGTCGTCTCGTCCGTTATGCGCCTGGTGAGGTTGCCGATCGAGGCGATGTGGATCATGGCCTCGGAGCTGGTGGTGAGGGTCTCGTAGTCGCGGGCGAGGCGGCGGTGCATCATGAGCCAACCGATACTCCGCTCGACCACCCAGCGCCTTTTTACGATCTGAAAGCCGCGGGTCTCCGGGTTCCTGTTGACGACTTCGACATCGATTCCGAGGCGGGCGCCGTGCTCGACGACAGCGTTCTTGAAGCCGGTGTCGACCCAGCTCTTGGAGAGGGTCGGGTACGTCTCCTTCGCCTGGTCGAGGAGACGGATTCCCAGGGCGTTCTCCGACAGGCTGGCGGCGGTGACGGTAACGGCGAGGATGAGGCCGATCGTGTCGGTGAGGATGCCGCGCTTCCGACCGACGATCTTCTTCGCGGCGTCCGTTCCCTGGCTGGTCACGGGCACGTTGGTGGAAGTCTTCACGCTCTGGGTGTCGATCACGGAGGCGGTCGGTTCAGGCTTGCGCCCTTCCTTCACGCGGGCCAGTCCGGTCAGGTCGTAATTGAGCCGGGCGAAGATTCCTTCGTCGCGCCAGGCCGCGTAGTAGGCATAGACGGTGCCGTGGTTCGGGAAGTCATGTGGAAGGTATTTCCAGGGGATTCCCGTGCGGTTCACGTAGAGGATCGCGTTGAAGACGTCGCGTAAATCGACTTTGGCCGGCTGCCCGGTTGGCCTGCGGTCGAGCCGGGCCTTTCTCCAGGCCGTCAACGTCGGCTCGATCAGGGCCCATCGGGCGTCGGACAGGTCGCTGGGGTACGGCTTGCGCTCGCTCACGACGTAGCGTGATCATGAGCGAGGCGGAATGTTCGATTCCGCTGTTCATTGGGCGATTCCACGGCAACTTCAAACCAGACGGACTTCCAGGCATGGAAGCGAACGAGACGGATGGCTGAGCATCCGCCCTGGAGACCGCCATTCGCCACCTACGGGATGAAGGCCCCCAAAGCAGGGCAGGGGCGAGAGCCGCATTTAGGGCTTAACCTGCATAAACGCCCTCTTAGTGGGCGGTTCGTGAGTGTATGAGTGATTCTGCTATCGCCTGATGGTGTGGTTGTGAGGCGGATTCTCCCGGCCCGGGGGCTGGGGTCTGGTGGGCTGGCCGGGTGAGTGAACGGAAGCCGTATCCGAGTGACTTATCGGATGAGCAGTGGGCCCTGATCGAGCCGGTGATCACCGCGTGGAAGGACCGGCATCGTTCGGTCAGCGGCCATCAGGGCGCCTATGACATGCGGGAGATCATCAACGCGATCCTCTATCAGGGGCGGACCGGATGCCAGTGGGCCTATCTCCCGCATGACCTGCCGCCCAAGAGCGCGACGTACTACTACTTCGCTGCCTGGCGGGACGACGGAACCGACCAGGTCATCCATGAGCTCCTGCGCTGCCAGGTCCGGGAACGCGCCCGGCGATTAGAGGACCCGACCCTGGTGGTGCTGGACACCCAGAGTGTCCGCGCGGCCGCCTCGGTCCCCGCCGCGACGACCGGCCATGACCCGGCCAAGCGGGTGCCGGGCCGCAAGCGTGGCCTGGCCGTGGACGTCCTCGGCCTGGTCATCGCGGTCGTCGTTCTCGCGGCGAACGTCCATGACAACACCGCGGGTATCGCCCTGCTGAGCGAGGTTGCCGAGAACGCCGGCGGCGCCGTCAGCAAGGCTCTGGTCGACCAGGGCTTCAAGACCCAGGTCGTCACACACGGCGTCGGCCTCGGCATCGACGTGGAGATCGTCCAACGCGACCCGCAGCACAAGGGGTTCGTCCCGCAGCCGAAGCGATGGAGGGTCGAGCAGACCTACGGGATCTTGATACTGCACCGGCGACTGGTCCGCGACTACGAACACCACCCCTCCTCCTCGGCCTCCCGCGTCTACTGGGCCATGACCCATGTGATGGCCCGACGCCTCACCGGCGCGAACGCCCCCACCTGGCGTGAGCCGGCGGCAGCGTGAACATCCAGCCCCTCCTCCAGGCGCTGGACATCCAGGAGGAGGCCGCCCGTGCCCTGGCCGACGACCTCCGCGCGCGGATCGACGACCTGCAGACCCGGCTGCGGGAGGCCGAGACCCACCTCGAGCACCTCGCGATCACCCGCACAACCGTCACCGGCCTCGCCGACCGGATCCCCGTCTCCCCGCCGGAGCTGCCCGAGCATCCGGACTACGCCCGCATCCTCACCGTGTTCAACGAGGCCCCCGGGCCCCTGCGGGCCAAGGACGTCTGTCAGGCCCTCGGCCACGAAATCCTGCCCAAGAACGTCGAGGGCACCCGAGCCAAGCTGAAACGCCTGGTCAAACTCGGCGTCCTCACCGAAGCCGACACGGGCAGCTTCGCCAGGAAGCAATAGCCACCGCTACGACCAGCACCCCTGACGCAACCCTCATGCAGAAACGGACATCACTTCACGAACCGTCCACTCAGGCCTGCGCCACCCGCCCGAACCGCGCCTGCACCCGGCCTGCGTACCTGTACCGGCTCGACCTTGCCCAGCCGGTCCGGCCCATGACCCTCGCCAAAGAGGCCGCCCTGGACGCCGCGATGGCAGCCCGCACCACCTGCCCGACATGCAGGCGCCGCTACCAGCACTGCCTCCCGCTGCGCACGCTCGGCTCCTGTTTGGAGTGCTTCGACGGCATCCCTGCCGACCCGACCACCTACCTCACCCCGCCGGCCCACACTCTGGCGGCCTGACCATAAAAGGACACCCCGGCATGACCGCGCCGACCACCACGGACAAGAACCTGGACGCTGCCTGCACCGCGGTCGCAGGCGAGATCGCCCGCACCGACGGCAAAGCGTCCCTACTGCTGGCCTTCGCCGGCGCCGCGCTGGCCGGCTTGACCACGCTCGTCGACCACGACCTGCCCACCCTCACCAAAGCCCTCGGAGTCCTCGCCGTCGCCGCCCTCGGCACCGCAGCCGTGCTGCTGCTTCTGGTCGTCCGACCCCGCCTCGGCGGCCACGACCGCGCATCCTTCCCCTACTGGGCACGCCTGGACGAGACCGAGATCCGCGCCTGCATGGACGGCGACACCCGCGCCGCCCGCATCCGCGTCCTGTTCAACATCGCCGTCGTCAAGTTCACCCAACTACGCCGCGCCGTCGACTGCACCCTCGCCGCCCTGGCGGTCCTCGCCCTGGCCGCGATCAGCGCCCTTCTTTGACGCCCGGCCCGGATTCGACTGGGCTGACGTCGTACCCAGCACGGCGCGAAGCGCCCTACACCGCCCCCTAGCACACCGCATTGCTAGCGTCGCAACCCTTCAAGGCCCCGGAGACGAGATCCCCTCGTCTCCGGGGCCTTTTTTGCGTTTCCGGCCTTCCCACCGCGTACGTCCGCTCCCGCGCCCTGTAGCGGTTCCGGACCCGCCATTCAAGGAGTGACTGCCCCGGAATCCGCACGAAGGCCCAGGCCACAACTCTGGAATGAGGCCCCGTCGACTGTCACGGTTCCTTCCCAACGACGGGCTTGCGGAGCTAACCCACCCGTCCCTCACTGTGCTGCACACCAGCCCCGGTCGCTGTGCAGCACGCACCCCGAGACCTAAGGGACGGGACTGCTCCACGCTCCGCTCACTCGCCAGCCCGGCGGGTACCACCGACTGAAGGAACCGACGTGTCCGACCACAACGCCCCGACCCCCGACCCGGCCACCCCGTCCGACCCGGTCCCCGCCTCGCCCCCGCGACCGCAGCCCACCTCCCCCGCGCTACTCGTCGGAATCGGCCTCGTCGCCGCATTCCTCATCGGCTTCATGGCGATGTTCTTCGGCTACCTCTCCTGGCAGCACCCCGCGGCCGTAGAACCGCTGCAGGTCGCCGCCGCCTGGGCCGGCGTCGGCTCCACCGTCCTGCTCGCCCTGCTCGCCATGGCGGCCCGGCGATGACGAGCCCCCAGCACCTCCACAGCGTGGAAACCGGTCCTCCCGGTCCGACCACCGCAGCCGAGCACCCAGCCGACCTCAACCGCGTCGACAGCGCCCAGCACGTCCCAGCCGCGCCAGGCCCATCACGACACCGGGCGCACCCGTGGGAACATGCGGGGCAGCACCACCCCGTATGCGACAGGAGTAGTCGTCCATGCTCGATGACGATCAGACACCGCCGATCGACCGGTCTGCCCTCAGCAGCACCTACGTCATCGCCAACGGCAAGGGCGGCGTCGGCAAGACCACGCTCGCCTCGAACTTCGCCGGCCTGGTCGCCGCCGACGGCGCCCGAGTCCTCCTGGTCGACGTCAACGGACAAGGAAACGTGGGCCGCGACCTCGGCTACCGCGAGAGCGCCGTCGATGACGACGGCAAAGCCTTCTACGAAGCCCTGCGCACGGGGCAGCCCCTGCAGCCCGTCACAGACGTACGCCCGGGCCTGGACGTTGTGGTCGGCGGCTCCCACATCGGAGCCGCCCCCGACATGCTCCAGGCCACCTACCGGATGCAGCAGCACCGCCAGGCCCTCGCCCTGGCCGTCTGCCTCGCCCCGATCGCCCCCGCCTACGACTTGGTCGTCCTCGACAGCGCGCCCGAGAACCCCCCGCTGCAGCAGCTGGCCCTGTCCGCGGCCCGTCTGATGATCGCCCCGACCCGTTCCGACAAGGCCAGCATCAACGACGGCCTCGGCAGCATCAGCCGCCAGTTCCAGCTGGTCCGCCGCACCGTCAACCCTGACCTGCAACTGCTCGGCGTCGTCCTCTTCGGCAGCGGCAGCGCCTCCAAGCAGATCCACCGCAACGCCCGCAAGTGGGTCGCCGAGGAACTCGGCGCCGATGCTTACCTCTTCGACTCCATCGTCCGCTACAGCGAAGCCGTCGGACAGGACGCCCGCAGCCACGGTCGCCTGGTCCACGAACTGGAAGCCGCCGTCGCCAACAACCCCAAGTTCTGGGACCTGCGCGCCGGTCGCGCCCACGGCGGAACCATCGTGTCCGCCACCTCCGCCTCCGTCGCCGAAGACCTCGCTACGCTCGCCCGGGAAATCCTGACCCGCGCCGCCGAACAGGACGCAGCATGACCACCGACACCAACGAGACCACCGCAGACCGCTTCGGCCTGACCGGCACCAAGCGATCCCTCGGCCTCGCAGGCCTGGCCCGCAAGACCACCGCAGCGCCCGCCGACACCGCCCTCACCCTGGACACCGTCCCCGACCCCGACGCCGACGTGGCCGGCACCGACCCCAACCGCCTCACCGACGACGAAGCCAGGGACCTGGAGCTCTGCGAGCGTGCTGCCCGCTCTCATCACACCTCGTACTGGCTCACCGGCAAGGCCCTGGACACCATCGCCAAGCGCCGCCTGTACCGGGCCAAGTACCCCACGTTCGAGGCCCTGCTGGCCGACTGGGACATTACCCAGGCCGACTCCAGCCGCATGCGCCGTGGCTGGCCCCTCGCCGCCCGCCTCCTGAAAGACGTCCCCAAGCTCACTCGCTCCCACGTCGAAGCCCTGCTCCCAATCGTGGAACGCTACGACATCGACGCCGCCGTCACTCTCCACGCCTTGCTCCGCGACAGCCTGCCGAAGGTGACTGCACGCGACATCCAAGAGATCGTGGCCTCACTGCCCGGCCCGCACGGCTCCAGCGCGCCGGCAGCCCAAATCCGCGACCAGGTCGAGGAAGTCCTCACTCACCCCGACGACGACCTCGTGGACGAGGCGCCCCGTAAGGCGACGGCCGACGACCTGCTGCGGCAGGCCGTAGACAAGCGCGCGCGGCAGCTCGCTGACGACCTCAAGCGCGGCCGTATCCCCCGCCAGGAACTCGCCCGCACCCTCGCCGAAGCTTTCGCCGACCCCGATGACCCCACGGTCTACAAGGCTCTCCTGCGCTGGATGAAGGCTCACGGCCGCTGAATCACTAGGCGAGCAGCTTCCAATCAAATTTGGATGGAAGTGTTCGAGCGATTCGAACATTGATGACGAGGCGCATCGTGGACCCGAAGGTGCCCCGGCCGGGACACTTCTGCTGCTACGTCGATTTCCCGTCTCTCCCCTGGACAGACGCACCAGCGCTTAACAGGATCTGAGGGAGAGCATGACAGGACAGCAGAAGACCGGCTCACACTGGTCAAGCTCCTGGCGCAGTGAGCGAGCCAGCCGACCGAAGGGGTGTCTTGTGTCCGTCTCCGTCGACCGGGAGCTGTGCTACGGCTCTGCCGAGTGCGCCTACCGGGCGCCTGATGTGTTCACCGTCGTCGACGACTACGGGGAAGTCATTCCGGGCCGTGAGTCCAACGACGAAGACCCGCGCATCATTGCAGCGGCGGAGGCCTGCCCATCGCAGGCCATCAAGATCACTCACCCCGGGTAAGTGGTAGGCGAGACTGGAGAAGCCCCGGCCCGAGTGTCAGAGGCGCCCCATACCCTCGGTCGTGGACGAGAGGAGGCCACATGGCCGTTGAGTTCGCGGAACTGCTCGATCCGCTAGTTGAGTGGGTCTACGACCAAGCTGGGGAGAACCCGCTGGCCGACGTTTCCATCCTGCCCTTTGCTCAGGAACGCGGGATGGCGGATCCTCAAGCCCACGAGTTGCTCCAGTACTGCGAGAGCAAGGGCTTGTTGGACGGCAGCCAGTCGACCATGGGCGATGCGCGTGCGCGGCTGACCTCCTATGGCCTCGAAGCGATGGAACAGCGCCTGCGCCGTCGTTCGTCACCAGCAGCCCGGAGCGCTGCGGCCCGTAGGGCCCTGCTCGTCTGGCTATGGCACCGAAAGCACGACGGCACCAACTTCCCCGTCATCGACGACATCCTGGAGTCAGACGAGGCTCTCTTCGAAGGCGATCGTCTCACCCTCACGGAAATAGACCGAGCAGCTGCGTATCTGGACTCCAAGGCACTGATCAAGGGCATCAAGGTCAGTGACCGAGAGGGGCCGGTACGTGCAGAGATTACGCCTGAAGGGCTGGACTGCGTGGAGCATTACGACGGCGACATCAGCGCATACGAGCGTCGGAACAGCAGCGGCAACACGACGTTCAACATCACGGAGAACACCGGCAACATCGCCGCGAACAGCCGTGACTTCACCATGAACGCTACGACCAACAAGGACGGGATCGACCCTGCGGCGGTCGTTATGCTCGCCCGCGCCCTGCGTCAGGCCGCGCCAGCTCTGGAGCTGCCGGAGGACGACGCTTTCGAGTTCACCCAGCTCGCCACGCGTCTCGAAGCCGAGGCGGCCAGCGGATCTCCTGACCCGGGCAAGCTCCAGCGCTGGGGAGCCTCCGTCGTCGGTATCCTCAACTCACCCGTCGTCAGCGGTGCGTTGGGAAGCGTGCTCGCTGCCTACACCGGGACGGTACTTCCCGGGCTGCCTCCTGCCTGACCTCCCGGATCAACGAACCGCACAATGGGTCCCAGGGTGCCCTGCGAAACACCTTGGGGGGCGGCGCCCTGGAGAGCGTCTTGCCAGGCGCCTTGTGCGGCGCCCTCACTGCCGGCCCCGCGCTGCGCGCTCCTGGCGGCGGTGTGTTCCGCACGGGTAGTCAAGGACGGTAGTGGTGCAGCGGCGCGAGGCGACGGCAGCTCCCTTTTGGTTTCTCTGACACGAGGTCGAGATATCGCATCCCATCTTGCGGACGTTGCGCAGCGAACATGACCCGTACAACCATCGCTGTCAGTCGTGCGTCTCATGTACACCGCCAGATAGGGCGGGATATGAGAACGGAGCCGGGCAGTGCGTCTGAGTGAGATCCACCGAATAATCGAGGAATCGCCTAACCCTAACTGGAACCACATCCCTTGTTGGGGCGCCGACTCGGGACCGTCTTTCCGCGACGCTTGGGACAAGTCCACCAGGAGCGACAACTGGGAGCTCCATCCCGACTCGCACAGCCACGTTTTGGTGTACAAAGACGACGTGCGACTGAGCGTCTCCTGGGGCCTCGGTCGTGATCGGATGACCGGCAGGACGCCAGACTGGCTGGAGTCGTTTCCACTCGTGGACGCCGTCGATTACTTCTGGGCAGACATCTTCTGGAACGGCTCACTGGTCGACCGACACGGTCTCGTATCCGTCGACAAGGGGCGTATCTACCTTCCCCTGCCCACCCCGATCTTCAAGCAGGTGGACGGCAAGACCGAACTCGACCGCTACGAGGTGACTCGGTGGCATGTCGCCTTCGCGCGTCTGGTTCATTACGTCGAGCACCAGGAGAACTTCAACCACAGCTTGGAGCGCGCCGGGTTCCACATCGTCGACAGCATCAGCGATGACGAATAGAGAACGGCAGATGCTGTCCACTGACTAGCTAAACTCTGCGGGCTGCACAGGCAGAAGGCGCGAACGCGGTGCGCCCGCCCCCCTTGACCAACCCTGTGACGTGCGGGTTTTCCCGTCAGGACCGGATCGGTGAGGCGCCCTGCAAAACACCTTGCAGGGCGCCTTGTGCGGCGCCTGCTCAGACCCCCGCCGTCACTCGGCGGATGCTTCTGGGCCGACTGCGGTGGTGTACCTGGACGACAAGACCACAGCGAAGGACGCCACGACGTAGGACCGAGGCCGACCGGCACGTCCAGCTGTCCCGGACTCTGTCTGGGGCGGCTGCCGGTCACATAGCTGGCGGCGGCGCGACAGGCGCGGCCTGCTCGGCAGGCTGGTCCAGCTGCTGCTCACGACGCCGTTGCTCACCGCGAAGCGTCTCGACGCGTTGGGTGAACTTGGCGAGGGCCTCGCTCTCTTGCTCCTCGGTGAACTGGCTGTAGTCACCGATCCCGAGCATCACGGCGTTCAGTTCCTCCTCGATGGCGTCAGCCGTCTGCCGCAGGAAGTAGCTGCGCTCGCGGTACTTGTAGTAGCCGGTGAACGCGGACGCGAGGGTGATGCTGAACCCCAGAATCACGACGGAGAGGGTCTGCCAATTCCACTCCTGCTGATTGAGGGCCGCGATCGTGGTGATTGCAGTCGAGCCGATCATGATCAGAGACTGCAGAGTGTTGTGGACGCGACGGTAGTGTCGGCTCTCTCGCCCGTACTGAGCGATGACCTCAACGGTGTCCTCGCGATACATGCTGCGACGCTCCGTCAGCGGTGGATGCGCCTGCAGACGCGCTCGGCGAAGCTCCTCGCGAGCGGAGGTCAGGCTGTCGCACATCTCCGCCAAGCTGTGCGCGTAACGGTCTGGAACCGTATAGCTCACGGCTCGACCGTCGAAGGTGTCAGCCCTGAAGCAATGGTCGATACAGATGGCCGCGACCGTGAGGCCGTTGACGACCAGCGCAGTGACGAGGAAAGCTCTGCCGACCACAAGCACATCACGGTTACCAGCCCATAGGGCGTTCCATGCGATGAGCGCTGGGATGCTCGTCAAGACAACGAACAGAGAAGTTGTGAGTAGACGAGCACGTCTCCGCTTCCAGGCAACATCTCGCTCCAGCTCTCCAACCTTCGCCCGTAACTTATCGACCTCAGAAACCAATGCAGCTCACCCTCCCCATAGCCCACGGCGCGGGACTGTAAAACTAACGGCTGATCCGCCCAGCAAGGAGGAGAAGCCAAGTGACGGATCAGAGTGTGGAGTTGGAGCAGATCGGGGCCGCTGAGGCGGTTCAGGCTCCGCAGATTGCGGATGACCAGTTGATCGCGAGGCTGGTGGACCGGGCCCGGAGCGAGGGCCTGCAGTTGACCGGTGAGGGCGGGCTGCTGCAGCAGCTGACCAAGCGGGTCCTCGAGTCCGCCCTGGAGGGCGAGATCACCGATCACCTCGGCTACGACAAGCACGAGGCGGTCGGCCGGAACAGTGGCAACAGCCGTAATGGCACCCGTTCGAAGACGGTGCTGACCGATGTCGGGCCGGTCGAGATCAAGGTACCCCGGGACCTCACGGGGACGTTCGAGCCGCAGATCGTGAAGAAGCGGCAGCGGCGTCTGACAGGGGTCGACGAGATGGTCCTGTCGCTGTCGGCCAAGGGCCTCACCCACGGCGAGATCGCCGCCCACCTGGCCGAGGTCTACGGCGCCGAGGTGTCGAAGCAGACGATCTCCACGATCACCGACAAGGTCGTGGATGGCATGGCCGAATGGCAGAGCCGTCCCCTCGACCGCGTTTATCCCGTTCTGTTCGTCGATGCAATCAACGTGAAGATCAGGGACGGTCAGGTCGCGAACCGGCCGATCTACGTGGTCATGGCCGTCACGGTCGAAGGCCATCGCGACATCCTGGGGATCTGGGCCGGTGACGGCGGGGAGGGCGCGAAGTACTGGCTGCACGTGTTCACCGAGCTGAAAAACCGCGGCCTTCAGGACGTGCTCATGCTGGTCTGCGACGGCCTGAAGGGCCTGCCGGACGCTGTCGAAACGGTCTGGCCTCGAACAATTGTGCAAACCTGTGTGATCCATTTGCTTCGGAACAGCTTCCGCTACGCGGGCCGCCAGGACTGGGACAAGATCGCCAAGAAGCTGAAGCCGGTCTACACCGCGCCGAACGAGGCCGCGGCCGCAGCCCGCTTCACCGAGTTCCAGGAGGAGTGGGGCGCCAAGTATCCGGCGATCGTCCGGCTCTGGGAGGACGCCTGGGCAGAGGTCGTGCCTTTCCTCTCCTTCGATGTCGAGATTCGCAAGGTCATCTGCTCGACCAACGCGATCGAGAGCGTGAACGCACGGATCCGCAAGGCCGTCCGCGCTCGCGGGCACTTCCCGAATGAACAGGCCGCCATGAAGTGCGTCTATATGGCACTGATGTCGCTGGACCCGACAGGCAAGGGCCGCAAGCGCTGGACCATGCGCTGGAAGGCCCCGCTGAACGCCTTCCAGATCCACTTCGAAGGCCGGCTCACCCCGGCCACCCACTGACCGACCAACAACCAAGATCAGCAGTTAAGTTGACACTCCCGCATCCCCCGGGAAGCCAGGGACCGGCTTGCCGCTGTTGCTGCCGCGCAAGGGTTGTCGCTGCGCGCCTACCCGGCGCGGCTCGCGCACACTCTGCTGACACCGGCCGAACGCGCAGAGCGGGCCGAGAAGGCGCGCGCCGTGCTGCAGGCGTGGAACGGCTACGCTCCCACGCCCGCCGAGGAGCGGGAGCGGGACCGCGACCGTGAGCTGGAGTGCCGGCTGGAACGGGCGACCGGCTGCTGAACGACGTTCTGTGTACGGCGCGCGGGCGGCCGGCGTGCGGTCGCGACGCTGTCTCCACCATGCGTACCCGGGGAGGCCGCCGCCTTCGTCCTCTGTAAGGCGGCCGGCGCATGGGGCGGGGCCTCACGCCCTGTCTGACCTGGCCTGTTCTCCCCTTCCTTGATCACCTGGTGTGGTGATGTGTTGACGCGTTGTCAGTGTCGCTTGTCAACATGAGGCACTGTGCGGGGAGTTGATACGAGGGGGAGGCTTGCATGCCTTGGGTGAGGCCGTACGTACGCTCTGACGGGACGCCTGTTCGCGGGCATTCACGGTGGGCTCCGGGCGCCAAACGGGAAACGATGATCTTCGCCGTGGTGGCCTTAGCCGTGGTCGGGCTGGGCAACAGCAACATCTCGACGGGGAAGGGGAACACACCGCGGCCACACACCACGGTCCAGTACCCGATCCGGTGGGACCCCGCCCCCGCCGCCCGGGCGCCGCAGCCCCGTCCGACGGTGTCCTACCCGATCCGGTGGGAGCGGTGACCCGGCGACGGCCGGTGCGGCGGCGCACTCGGCGGCCCAGCCGACGACAGCAGCAGCGCGACGCGCAGCTGCTCGTCTTCGCCGTGGTGACGGCGGTCGGTATCGGTCTGGTGGTGATGGTGGTCAACTGGCTGCTGGCCCACTGGTGGGTCCTCGTCGCCGTCCTGGTCCTCGCTGTCCTCGCGGGCGCCGGCTGGCTCTACAGCCGACAGCAGAGCGCCCAGTGGGAGGCGGTGCGGGCGCAGGGTCTGCGCTACGGACTGCCGCAGCTCGACGCTCTGCACCACACCCGCTTCGAGGACGCCATACGGGACCTGATGCAACGCGACGGCTGCCAGGACGCCCAGCGGGTCGGCGGCCGCGGCGACCTCGGCGCCGACGTCAAAGCCACCGACCCCTACGGGCGGCGCTGGGTGATCCAGTGCAAGCACCGCCGCAACGGTGCCCACGGCTCACCGGTGGGCACACCCGACCTCCAGGTCCTCAACGGAACAGCTCGCCAGGTACACGGCGCCGACGTCGCGGTCATCGTCACCAACGGCCGGGTGACCGGCCCGGCGGTCACGTTCGCCAAGCAACAGCGGCTGCACGTCGTCGACCGACAGACCCTGGCCGCCTGGGCGTCCGGTTCGCGTCCGCTGTGGGAGCTCCTGCGGGCAGTGCCGCCCCCGCGCCGTCCGACGTCGCTGAGCTGAACCACCGGACGCCGGGGCCAGGCCTGCGGCTGTCTGGCCCGGGAGGTCGTTCTTCTCGTGGCGGGTGCCGGCTGGGGAGGGGCCCAGCTGCACGGCGGGCGCTGGGGACGGGCGCGTGCAGGAAGGGCGGTGGGGGGCAAGGCTGGTCAGGTCCAAGATCTGGGACGAGGTGCCTGAGATGGACGGCCCCCGCAAGCCGATGCGGAGGGCTGCGTGGCGACCAGTGGCCGGCCAGCTGCTGTGGTGCTGTCCACGCGTGCCCCTCCTTCGTATGCCCTGGTGAGCGGCAGAGCCGACGCCCTCGGAGAAGGGAGCCGGCTCTGGTGCAGGTCCTGCGCCAACACGAGCCTGCGGTGTTCTGCCGGCGACAGCTGGTGGGAGCCGTAGCGATCTGCCGTGCAGTGCCTCAGCCAATTGCGGGCCGAGTCGCATTTCAACCGTCGCAATTTGCAGGCGATTTATCCAGCGCCGGCTTCGTTGTGCCTGGTCAAGGCCATGGATGCCAATGAGCCAACCCACCACGAAGTGATCACCAGTGCGGAATATGTGCAGGTCAATGGCCCTCTGCGCCCGGGAAACGGTGCCGCACTGCAGTGAGGACGCCGGTGGACGGCCTCATCGATGCAGGTCGGGCGCGTGTCCGTGTGCCGTTCAGGGGCCAAAGGAGGCGGGCGCAGACCTCGCGTGCCAACGTCCGTACCTGTATGCAGGCACCCGCCTACCCGCTCATGCGTCAGACCTGTGAGCAGGAAGGACGCGGCAGACCGGGCACAGACACCGTGACGTCGAGGGCACCGGAAGCGGCCCGGGGAGACGAGCGTGCAGGGTTCCTCACCGTTGAGGGATGCAGCTGGACCTACCTCTGGTCCCCGCCTGTGCGGGACCCCGCAGACCGTCCTTGGCCTGGCAAAGTCGACAGCACGGACCCTGTCGGGCGTCGCCAACCGCCCTGCGGTCCAGACAAGTTGGAGCCGTAGCAACCGCCCGGCGGCCTGGCCGCCGGGCGCCTCGCACAAGGAGCCGTGCCCTCATGGCCAAGGACCCCGCCACCACCGCAACGCCCCGGCGCTCTGCCGACACCCATACCGCACCCTTCGGCATGTCACACGCAGCCGTCATCATCGCCTTCGTCGTCACCGCCGCCGTGCTGGCCCTCAACGGCCAGCAGGTCCGGGACATCCTCCTCCTGCTGTGCGGTGCCGGCGCCATCGGCACCGCAGCCGTCGCCGGCATTGTGCTGCCCACCCGGCCCGGACGGCGCCTGGCCCGCCTCATCCAGGCCTACCGCGCCTCCTCCGGCGAACGCTGAGGAACACGGCCATGGCCCGCCCTCAAAAGCCGCTGGACTTCAGCCTTTACGCACAGGCACAGCTCGCCAAGTACCTGCGCGATATCCACGCCCGAACAGGCCTCAGCTTCGCCGAGCTCGCCCAGCGGACAGTGTCCTCGCCCGCCACCCTCAAACGAGCCGCCTCAGGCAAGGGAGTGCCACGACGCACGGTCGTGGAGGACTACGTCCAGGCCTGCACCCTCCCTGGGCAGGACCGCGACATGTGCACCGACGTCGCCGTCCGCCTGTGGAAACGCGCCCGCCACGACGAGAAGCGCCCCGGCCGCGCCTACGACGAGCCGCGCCCCGACTACGTACGTGACTTCAGAGACCTCAGCGGAGCCCTGCGCGACCTTCACGCCTATGCCGGCTTCCCCTCGGCCGCAGAGATGGAGCGACGGGCCGGCGGCTTCAACGCCCTGCCCCACAGCACCGCGCACCGCATCATCAGGGCCCGCGCCGTACCGCGAACCGAGCACCAACTCCTCGGTTTCCTCCTCGCGTGTGAAGCACCCGAGGAGCGCCGTCACCTCTGGGTGGAGGCGCTGCACAAGTGCCTGGCCGACCCAGACGAGAGCCCGCCCGCCCCCAGGCACAGGGAACTCCAGCCCGCTGCGGCTCTCGCCACCTCGGTCTGAGCCCGCACCCACCCCATCAGTACGGCCCCGAGCCCACCCCGCACTCAGAGCCCGCTCCCGACCCCCGCGCCCCCAGCTTCCTGTCGGCCCCGGGGGTGCGGGGGCCACGGACCATCACGAGTTTTCCGCCCCGCCTCTGTACACCACACCCCGTGTGACCTGCTGGAACACTGTGACAGGCGTGAGTGGAGCGGCAGTTGTAAAAAGATCTTGCTCCCAGGCATCCGGATCCAGCCCCCGTACGGCGTGTAAGGGATGAAGGCTTTCGGCCTTCGTCAACGAGACCGTCACTACGAGGAGGCCTGGTCGATGACTTGGTCGTACTGGGTAGGAGCGGGCGGGGTGTCCCTGCCTGTGCTCATCCTGCTCTTCTATGCACTGCGCCGCGCCCGCGGCGTCATGGAGATGCTCCTGAAGGCGCACATCGCCACCCGGGCGGAGCGCGAGCAGCGCGCCACCATGGTCGCGATGGCCCAGTCCCTGCCCGACGGCGGCGCCGCCGCCCGCTTCGAGCAGGGACAGCCGGCCTGGCTGTTCCGCAAGGACGCAGCCGACCCGGCCGACCGGCACCGGGCCATCACCATGCGGGAGGCTGCGTGAGCGAGGCCGTCTGGGGAGTGGACTTCGAGTCCTTCGTCCTCGAGACCCTCGAGGCGTACTCCCGACTGGCCCGGGCCCAGGCCGGCGACCTGCACAGCGCCGAAGACGCCGTGCAGGACGTGTACCTGAACATGTACCGGCGGTGGGAGGAACTGTCCACGCGGCAGGGCTCTCTCACCGCCTACGGCCGCATGGCGGTGAAGAACGCCGTCATCAGCCAATTCCGCAAGAACCGGCGCATGGTCCCGGCCCCGGTACAGGAACTGCCCGAACAGGAATCCGGCATTGGTATCCCCGACGCCGCTTACGAAATGTTCAAAGAGGGTATCGATGAACTGATTGCCGAACTTCCCGAACGCCAGCGCCAGGTCATCACCCTGTGCGTTTTGCAGGATTTGAGCCCCGCAGTGGTTGCGAAGCGCCTCCGCATCAAGGAGGAGTCGGTGAAGCGCTATGTCAAAGCCGCCGCCAACAACCTGAAGAAGGCAATCTACGAGTCCAGCGAGGAGGTAACCGCATGAACTACCCGTCGTGGCGCCAGCCGTCCGAGGAGCACGGGCCCATCCGGCTCCTCGCCCTGTGGCTGCTGCTCGAAGCATCTGAGCAGGCCGTTTCAAAGGGTCCTCGGATCGGCGAGGACCCTGTTCAGGCGGAGGGGGGCCAGCCTGCCGGCTGGCCCCCGGCCCCCGCCCCCTGCCCGAATCCGGACGCAGACGGACACCACAGAACTCAAGCAATCCGAGAACTGTGCACCCTGCTGAAAAAGGAAATCCGCGACTCTGCAACACCACGGCAGACGCGTCGTATCGCAGAAATCCTGGAACTTCTCGACAGGGAATCCATGGCGTTGGAATGGTGGGGCAGAGCCGCGCGCAGGGGAGACAAAGACGCACAAGATTACCTTGAAATCCTTCATGCCGAGAGCGAAGAAAAGCTACCGGCATGCCGAGAATGGAAAGAGAGGGAATACCTTACTGCCAGGTCGTTCACGTCACTCGTAAGCGACCTCGCATGCCCATCCACCGATCCACGCGCCACCACTGACCAGGTCGAGCCGGAGCCGGGGGAAACCGGACTCGACCTAGCTGAGGGAACCCAAGCCCTGGTACGCGAGATCGAAAGCTTTCTTGCCCACCTGGACCACACCACCGACGGACCGCGATGCTGACCACCAGCGCTTCGCGCCCTCAGACAGGAGAGTCTCTGTAGACCACCTCGCGTAAGGCCTTGACCATCAAAGGCCAGACGACTCGTTGACGCGGCGGCCGCCCATAACAGGGTGGCCGCCGTTGTTTCTCTCACCAGACGACAGACGCGTGAGTCGTTTCACGTTCCGGCCATGCCGTCACTGCTTCAGCCGCAGAGAACGCACCTCTCCTGGTCCTGCTCCAGGGCTTTTTCTGTCTGACCCGTCTTGGCCGCAGAGTTGGCGGATGCCACCGCCGGCGCTGTCTCCTGACGCTGACAGGCAATCCCGGGCGCTGGAACACACCCCGCGCCAACCACCGCTGCGGTGAGCACCAACCACACTCTCCACGCCCGGAGGCTCCGTCACCTGCCTGCGGTGGCCCGCTCACGCTTGTACACCACGCGAGCCTCGGTCATAGCGCGCTGCCAGGAGCGTTCGCTGCCGCCGTGTTTGTGGGCCAGGCGTGCTGCCATGCCGCGGCCGGTACCCGCCGGCCTGTCGGGTCTCGGCGAGGACGATGGCGACGGCAGCACCTCCGCATCTGACTGTGTGGCTCAGCGCCGGACTTCCTGTCCGGCGCTGAGCCATGCCTGCTTCCCGCACCGTGTCAACGGGGGCAGCCTGTTCGGAGCCGCTTACCTCGGATGCAGCCTGTACTCGGTCTATTCGTTGCGCACGATGTCGAGTGCGGCGCGTACGAGTTCGTGGGCGAGGTTGAGGGCGTCCTCGTCGGCGAGTGGGCAGTTGATCTTGTAGGGGTCGGTGAGGGCGACGTTGCGGTATTGGATGTAGGGGTTGTTCTTTTCGCCGAGGCGTTCGATGTCGTCGGGGGTGAGGCGTACGGTCATGCCGCCGTTGCTGGGGCGGAGGTAGGCGACGGCTCCGTAGCGTTGGGGGCCGTCGTCGCGGATCATTAGGTAGTCGGCGAGGCCGTCGAATGTTTTCGAGGAGCGGCCGAAGGCCACGACGACGTCTTCCTCGTCCAGCAGTCGCATGACGAACCGTTCGGTCAGGAAGGTACGCACGTCGTTCTTGCCAGCGCGTCCGTAGATGAACTTCATCAGGGCCACGTGGTCTTCGGGTGAGAGGGAAGCGGAGCCGTCGGGTGCCGCCGTCTCGCGGGCGGGCTCTGTTCCATCGTCTGGGGAGGCGGGGTTGTCCTCGGTGGATGTCGTTTCTGCGCCAGCACCTGCCAGGTGCTCATATTCCACGATCTCGCGCGGTGTCCCCTCGATGACGCGCATGCTTGTGGACCCCCCTCTGGGTAGGTGATGGTGGGCAGTCGCCCACTTGATAGCCCTACTTTAGGTAAAGCTGGTGGGAGAAGTCTCCGCTTTATCTAAAGTTCCTCTCCTTTTGGGTGAGTGGAGTCTGTGGTTGGCTCGGCTGCCCACCCGCGCGCCTCCGCGAAACCTTCCTCCCACGCGACGTCGAAGTGCGACCACACCATGCCCAGCTTCTCCAGCCGCTCGATGCGGTCCTGGTCGAGACGGCCGCGGGCGTAGAAGCGCCGGTTGTCGGCGATCCACTGCCCGAGCGGGAAGTTCGCGAGCGAGGCCGGCCACCCCTCGCCCTCCACCGCCTCGCCCTCCACCGCCTGGCCCTCCCCGCCGGGCACCCGGTACGTGAACGGGACTTATACGTCGCCGTGCAGCCGCTGGTAGATGACGGCGTCCTCGATGCCGCGCCGCCAGTAGGCGTGTTCTGGGTTGAGGACCCGCAGGTTGATGAACGCGGCCAGCTGCGCCGGGTCGCGCGGCGTGGAGAACTTCAGCAGCTCCCGGGCCGGCATTGACAGACCATGGACGCTTCGGTCGCCGTCGGCTCCCTTCTCCTCCGCACTGCTCGTACGGGACTGGACGCCCCGGACGCCGCTTTGCGCCTGCTGTTCGGCGAGCTGCTCCACCACCCGGGCGTCGTGCGCCCTGAGCGCTTCCAACAGTTTCGCGAGTCCGCCGAACGCCCGGGAGGTGAGCATGTTGTCCACCGTCTCGCCGGGCCCGAGCAGCACCGGCACGACCAGGCTGGCCGCCTTCCCCTCGCCCGGGTGCATCCGCAGTGCGCGGCCCACGGCCGACCGACAGCTCACCGGGCTCCGCCATGTTCTGGACTGCCCCGCCACGACGACGGGGACGACACGCTGCACAGCCTCGCGATGATGTTCGAGATGGCCTCCCGGAACGCAGCCGAAGGCAACCTCACCAGGCGACTGTTTCCTTGGCGTACTGCGAGACCCTCGCCCAGCGCCTGTAGCCAGGATGCGCCGCATGTCCGGGCCTGCCCGGCGCGGAGGGCATTCTCAGTGGACGGTTCGTGAAGTGATGTCCGTTTCTGCATGAGGGTTGCGTCAGGGGTGCTGGTCGTAGCGGTGGCTATTGCTTCCTGGCGAAGCTGCCCGTGTCGGCTTCGGTGAGGACGCCGAGTTTGACCAGGCGTTTCAGCTTGGCCCGGGTGCCCTCGACGTTCTTGGGCAGGATTTCGTGGCCGAGGGCCTGACAGACGTCCTTGGCCCGCAGGGGCCCGGGGGCCTCGTTGAACACGGTGAGGATGCGGGCGTAGTCCGGATGCTCGGGCAGCTCCGGCGGGGAGACGGGGATCCGGTCGGCGAGGCCGGTGACGGTTGTGCGGGTGATCGCGAGGTGCTCGAGGTGGGTCTCGGCCTCCCGCAGCCGGGTCTGCAGGTCGTCGATCCGCGCGCGGAGGTCGTCGGCCAGGGCACGGGCGGCCTCCTCCTGGATGTCCAGCGCCTGGAGGAGGGGCTGGATGTTCACGCTGCCGCCGGCTCACGCCAGGTGGGGGCGTTCGCGCCGGTGAGGCGTCGGGCCATCACATGGGTCATGGCCCAGTAGACGCGGGAGGCCGAGGAGGAGGGGTGGTGTTCGTAGTCGCGGACCAGTCGCCGGTGCAGTATCAAGATCCCGTAGGTCTGCTCGACCCTCCATCGCTTCGGCTGCGGGACGAACCCCTTGTGCTGCGGGCCGCGTTGGACGATCTCCACGTCGATGCCGAGGCCGACGCCGTGTGTGACGACCTGGGTCTTGAAGCCCTGGTCGACCAGAGCCTTGCTGACGGCGCCGCCGGCGTTCTCGGCAACCTCGCTCAGCAGGGCGATACCCGCGGTGTTGTCATGGACGTTCGCCGCGAGAACGACGACCGCGATGACCAGGCCGAGGACGTCCACGGCCAGGCCACGCTTGCGGCCCGGCACCCGCTTGGCCGGGTCATGGCCGGTCGTCGCGGCGGGGACCGAGGCGGCCGCGCGGACACTCTGGGTGTCCAGCACCACCAGGGTCGGGTCCTCTAATCGCCGGGCGCGTTCCCGGACCTGGCAGCGCAGGAGCTCATGGATGACCTGGTCGGTTCCGTCGTCCCGCCAGGCAGCGAAGTAGTAGTACGTCGCGCTCTTGGGCGGCAGGTCATGCGGGAGATAGGCCCACTGGCATCCGGTCCGCCCCTGATAGAGGATCGCGTTGATGATCTCCCGCATGTCATAGGCGCCCTGATGGCCGCTGACCGAACGATGCCGGTCCTTCCACGCGGTGATCACCGGCTCGATCAGGGCCCACTGCTCATCCGATAAGTCACTCGGATACGGCTTCCGTTCACTCACCCGGCCAGCCCACCAGACCCCAGCCCCCGGGCCGGGAGAATCCGCCTCACAACCACACCATCAGGCGATAGCAGAATCACTCATACACTCACGAACCGCCCACTCAGGAACGCTCCTGAGCCCGCTGCTTGGCGGCCGTCTCGAGGGCCTGCTGCCGGAGTGTGAGTTCGCGGTCAAGTCTCTTCGCAGCGTCTTCGTCGAGCCCCTGGTCGGTCACCTGCCAGTGGTGCGGCTCGTATCGCCGGCGGGGGCGTGTTGGCTGGGAGAACAGCGCCTTCAGCTCCCGGGGGGCGCTCGGGGGAATGTCCGGGGGTTGGGCGTAGCGGATCAACCCGAACTCTCGCAGGCGCTGGCAGCCGTCCTCCCAGGCATCGTCGCGCAGGCCGAAGGTTTCCAGGCGGTCCTGTCCATAGAGGTAGACACCCGACTTGGTGTGCTTCCTAGGAGCCCATCTGCTCAGCATCCTCAGGATGAACCAGGTGGCGACCTCGGAGGGGTTGAGTACCTGGATCCAACCGTTCAGGAAGAAAGCTGCGGGGATTCCGATCGTTTTCATGGCCGACCAGTTCCGGACAGGGACGGTGTAGACGTTCGGGGTCTGGTTCCCACCCCGGCCGCTCTCGTTCATCAGCAAGAACTTCTTGTACTCCCGCTGCCCACTCTTCCTCCGAGGCATGGTGACGAGAGCGTCTTCACCTCCGAGTTCCTCCAAGGTCCGTAGAGCCCCCTTGACCTGCTGCAGCCGCAGACTCTCCAGCCTCCTGCTACCTACGGTGCCGCGCATGTACGTTGCCGAGCTGGTGTCGTACGCCCCGTCGATAGCGACCAGGTCGGACCACGATCCACGCCCCGCCAGAGGCAGGACATTCTCCCAGGTCTCCCGTGCGTTCAGCCGGCACTGGGCCTCGAAGACCGCCAGCAGGTAGAAGCGCAGCGCGATCCCCTTCGGCAGGATCAGCTTAGTAAGACGCGATCGCTCTTCGCTTGCCGGCAACAAGGTGCTGCGCAGGACGATCGAGTCCGGCTTCCTGCCGGTCTCCCACATGTCCTGCAGGGTCCTGCACGCTCCAGCTACCGAGTCCGTTTTCCGCATCTGCGCCAGTCGGCGCAATCTGCGCGCGTTCGTCTCCCGCGCATCAGCCATTGACCGCCCCCAACATTCGCGTTTTGATCCCAGCGTTTTGATCCGCCCTTAAGGTACTCCGCGAAGAGCCTTAAGCCCGGATCAAAACGTTGATCGAGATCTCAGAACAGGCCTTCCGGCCCTCTGATCATTGGTGTTGTGCCCGCTCAACACGGGCGCGGCGGCTCGCCGTTCGCACGGAACGCGAACGGCCCCGGGGATCAGCCGGGGCCGCCTGCTCAGAGAACTCTTCAGGGAGAACAGTAGTGGCGAACACCAACGGGCCCGAGTTGCTGCCGCAGCGCTGGGCGATCATCCTCCTCGCCGGGCTCATGGCCGGGGCTCTCGTCCTGGCCATGGCGGGCCTGCTGCCGGGGCTCGGGGCCGCCGGAGCGACCGTCCTCGGCCTGCACAAGCTCATGGCGTGACGCTGGCGGGGCGGAGGACGCTTACCGCGCCCTCTGCCCCGCGTGTCCGGGATGAGTACATGTAGATCCTTTACCCTTCCCGGCCTGTGCAGCGTCCGCTGCGCAACCGGCTGCTGCTCCTGGTGGTCAAGGGTGCAACGCCGGTTGCTGCTCGGGGTCGGGCGTGTGGCGCAGTACTTGCACGACCCGGACGGCACACGGGTGCTGCACGTGCAGCACGCCCGCCCAGCGGGAGCAGCAGTTGCTCGCTGTATCCAGTCGGAGCCAGGGCCAACAGCAGGGCTCCGGCCCCGTCCCGGCGGCTGCATAGGATCGCAGATCTGCGATGTTCCGGCGAGATCGATCCACAGCTGCTGCATGAAGCGTGCGCACCGCAAGCAGCAGTCGGTTTGTTCTGCTGCTCAGAACAAACCGGTTTACCTGGTGCTGCCCGCTGCCCGGTACCTCGACCCGGAGTCCCCCGCGTCACCGCACCTTCCTCCGGGGCGGCTACGCGTTCACGCCTGCTGCCACCGGTGCGCTGTCGGCCCAGCCGTTGCTACGCGAGCACGCCCTCAGCGCGCAGTCGAAGAACACGTTGACGTCCACCTCTGAGTCCCGACGGGTGATCTTGTGCAGCTCCTTCGTCGCCTCGAAGGCCGCCACGACGGGGAGGGTGGTTCCCTGATACGCCTCGGTCTCCACGTCCAGATGGTGGGCGAAGCCGAAGTGGTGGGTCCGGTCCTGCTCCGCGGTCACCACGCGCCGGTGCGCCTTGCGGGCCGCCTCGAACCACCGCCGCTGCGTCGTCCGTGCCCAGGGCGTTGACGACGATCGCGAAGAACGGGGTCATCTGCTCCGCGCTCGCGGGCCAGCTGTCGGTGGGGGAGCCGAAGTGGTTGCCCAGCTCCTGGGTGAAGTGGAGGCCGAAGTCGTGGGTCATGCCTCGACTCGTAGCGCGTAGGCGGCGCTCGGGCGGGCGGCGAGCGGCGCCACGTCCCGGGACGCCCGTGCGTGCCGTCCGGCCTGCGGAGTTCCCCTCCGGTGCCTCGTTGCCATGTCTGCGGTCTCCGTCTACTGGGCGTTCGACTCGCTTGAGTACTTCGAGGCTGCGGTCGCGGGACTGCGGCGGATGGGAGGGATGAGCTGCTGCAGCAGTTGGTGGGTGTTGGTGTTGGTGTTGGTGGTGTGGATGTGGGTGGTGTGGGTGCCGCGGGTGAGGAGGACGCGGTAGGTGTTGAGGGCGTAGGGGAGGTACTGCGCGGGGGTGAGGTGGCGGAGGGCTTCGTCGCGGCTGTGTTGGGGGTGGGCTGTCCAGTGGCCGTTTGTCCAGGTGAGGTCGGGGCCGATGATGACGCCGGCGTGGTGGTATTCGAGGCCTTGGGCGGTGTAGATGCAGCCGATCTGCTGGTGGCCGCCGGTGTGGCTGGCCCACAGCTGGCTGTGCGGGGCCAGGGGCCGGCCGTCCTCGGGGTGGGTGAGGGCGGTGGCGGCGTTCCAGGCGGCGCGCCAGGTCCGGGCGGGAGTGTCTGGGCTGCCGGGCACGTCGATGGTGATGTCGAGGGGGAGGGCGGTGGCGCCGTGGGTGCGGGTGCGGGTCCACGGCCAGCAGAACCCGGCGGTGGTGCGCGCGGTGTAACCCTGCGCGGTGGCGTGTTCGATCCACTCCTCAAGCTGGAAGGGGTCGTCGGCGAGGCGGAGGCCGTAGCCGGCGTGTCCGGTCCAGGGCTGGGGTGTGCCGTACAGGAGGGCGTCGACCCAGGCGGTGTATGCGGCTGAGCCGCTGCATCTGAACGACCCGGCCAGTCCCAGGTGGTGGTGGGTGCGGCCCAGGGTGCGGGCGGCGGTGCGGATCTCTTCGACGGTGGTGCCCTCGTCGGGGCGGATGATCTGCCGTTCGTCGAGGAAGATCACCGCTAGTGGGACGTGCGCGAGCACAGCTTCCAGGTCCGACGGCAGCCCGTGGGTGCTGCTTCGTTTGATCCGCTGGGCTTCGTCGATGATGAGCGCGCCCGTCTGCCGGGCGGTGCTGCGCAGCGCGCCGGCCGAGGGGAACAACTCACGGGCCGCCAGGTGGCCGCGGGTGGCGTCCAGGAGGTGGGCGCGCAGGGTGCCGGAGGGGGTGATGAACCGGGGACGGGCCGCGGGATGCACACGCATGAGATGGCCCAGCAGCCGGACGGCGAGGGCGGTCTTGCCGCTGCCCGGGCCACCGCTCACGGTGATGATCGCGCCTTCGCCGCCGCCGGGAGCCGGGTGCCGGCCGCGGCCGGGCAGGTGACGGGCCGCGGCCTGGCGGATCCGTACGAACGCATCTTGCTGATCACCCACCAGCGCGAAGGCGCCGTTGCCCTCCAAGTCGGCGCCGACATGGTCGAGGAGCCGGCTGGAGGGCTGCCACCGGATGCCCTCGAACGCCGCCACCTGTCCGGCATCCGGCGCCGCCAGGTCCCCGCAGCACAGCAGCTCCGCCAGCCCGTTGGCGGGCCGGGACAATTCCCCGGCGGTCAGAACCGGGATACCGGCGCTCCTGCCGGCACCCGCAGCCAGCGCGGCTCCCTCATCGGCGGTGGCGTTGTGCAGCACCACCACCCCACGCACCTGAAGCTCCGGCGCACTCTTCGGCCGCCAGTGCTGGAAGAAGCTGCGGTAGGCGGCGACTTGGTGGACCGGGTGGGCCGTCACCAGGCCGTCGCTGCGCATCACCCGCTCGGTGTCGAGGATCCGGCAGGTCTGCCACTGCTTGAGCTCGACCACGACCAGGACCAGCTCTCCGCCCGGCCCGACACCGACCAGCAGCGCGTCCAGACGCCGGCCCCCGCCCGGCGTGCCGTACTCCAGGTACACCTGAAGGTCCTTCAGTCCGGCCCGCACCAGCGCTGCGAACAGGGGCGGCCAGCTGTTACGCCAGCTGCGCTCCTCTGCAGCACCCGGGGTCCCGAAGCCGGCCGCCCTGTACCGGGCCGCGCACCGGCTGAAGAACGCTTCCTCCTCCAAGAGGGCGGCGATGTCCCCGACCCGGCCCGCGGCCACACACGCGACCGCTTCCGCTGCTGCCGGCTTCACCACGACCGGCGACTGCGCACCTCCATACCGGCCAGAGCCGCTCGGGCCGTCGGTGGCCGGGTCTGGACTCGGGAACTGCTCGGACACGTGCTTCCCCCTTGTCTCTACGGCTGCGGCACAACAACCAGCGGCGCGGCCCACGCCGGTCACCCCGCCCTGCTGGCACTGCCTCAACCAGCTTTCCACCTACACCAGTTGAGTCACCTACCGGCCTACCTGGACGAGCAGGCTACCAAACAAGAAAATCTATCGATCGCTCGATAAGAGCATGCTTATGATGCCCTGCATGAAGAGTTCGACGTTCGTCATGGTCCACGTGGGCCAGAGCACCGAGTCCCAGCGCAACCTCGAGCACGGCATCGAGACCCTCTCCTGGGGCTTCCCGGAGAAGAAGCCCGAGTACGACCACGCCCGCCCCCGGTTCGCCGTCCTGGCCACTGGCACCTCCCCCCGTGTCCAGCTCGAGGACTGGCTCCAGAAGACCGCCACGCTCTACCTTTTCCAGGTCCGCGGCGGCTTCTACGAGGGCACCGCCTGGCACTGGCCCGACGAGGAGGCCGAACGGCGCCTGAAGTACCCCCAGCGCTTCGGCATCGAGCCCCTCGCCAAGCTCGAGAACGTCCCCCTCGGCCCCGAAGGCCCGCTCACCGAAGCCGGCAGCGACGCCATCCGCCGCTCAGGCACCGACCGCGGCATGGGCAAGCTCGTCGACATGCCCGCCCAGCACCTCCTGCAACTCGCCGGGATCCCCTTCGACCCCGACGCCCCCGAAGACGTCCCCCTGGACAAGTCCCCCGGCTTCACCGCGGAACAGGTCGAGGGCAAGAAGAAGCCCCAGCGCCGGCGCCGCGGCGCCGGCTACATCTCCGACCCCAAGAAGCGCAAGGCCATCGAGGAGCACGCTGAACAACTCGCCACCGCCCACTATGAGAAGCAGGGCTGGACGGTCGAGAAGCTCGGCAAACCCTACGACCTGCGCTGCACCCGCGGCACCGACGAACGCCACGTCGAGGTCAAGGGCACCACCGGCGCCGCCACCAGCGTCGAACTCACCATCAACGAGGTCCTGCACGCCCGGGACAAGGACAACACCGTTGACCTCTACGTCGTCAGCGACATCAAGGTCGACACCGCCACCGACCCCTACACCCCCAGCGGCGGCACGGTCTCGTACTACCTCGACTGGGAGCCGGCCGAGGAGGACCTCCGGCCCCGCAAGTACGAGTACCGCCTTCCCGACCTCACCACCTGAGCCCAGGCCTCCGGCTGCAGGAGGCGAGTCGAAGGGCTGACGCCCGGTCACCTGTCCTGCGGCCGGAGAACTCCATGGTGCCACCTGATTCGTACGTTCCCCACCCACGCGAGCTCGCGGTAAGCAGGACGGGCCGACCCCCGCACCGACCTCGTTCAGCACCTTGAGGCCGCGCCGCGATACGCGCCTGCTGCCAAGCCGTCACCCCGACGACGCCCAGATCCGGCACCTCACCCTTGCCCTGCCCTCGTACCACGCGGCCCGTCTCTTCGACGCCCAGGACGCCGGAGCCGGCGAGCAGCAGCTGCGTGCCCTCGCCGGCGAAGCGCTCGGGGAGGTCTACTTCCGCGGCGGCGGCCGCCGGGCTACCGGCCTGGAAATCCAGTTCACCGACGTCAAGCGCATCGGGTTTGACCTGTGGCAGTCGCGATGAAGTGGTCGGCACCCTCAGTCCGCCCGGAGGCGGGTGGCACGGGTGCCGACCCCCAAGACACCGCCTGAGGGGCGTGTGCTCGGGCAGCATCCTACCCTCGCCGCTCTCTATCGGTAGTAAAGTTCGGTACTGTTTTCTTGATAGGTCCGGTGTTCGCCGGACGGTGGAAGGAACCCATGATCCGCGCTGGACGCCAGCACCTGGTACGCACCCTCGCCGACATTGCTGCGCAGCAGGGTATTGCCGTGCAAACTCTGATCAACTCGGGCCGCCTCAAGGCGGAAGGGTTCCCCGCTCCGTTGAGCGCGGGCCGGACCCGGCTCTACGACGGCGAGCAGGTCGACGCCTACCTTGCCGGGCGTTCCGTCCAAGCGCTGCCGACGGCGGACGATGACGATGACCTGCTGGACCGCCAGGAGGCTGCCGCGCTGCGCGGAATGGACCCGCAGGCATGGGACCGCCGGAAGAAGGATCCGGCCGTGCGCGAGCACACGGTGCTTGTGGGCGGAGTCGAGCACTGGCCCCGCCACATCGTGCGCGACCACACCCCCACGCCCCGCCGCCATACCGGCACCGGTGGCGGGGGCCGTCCTACGGGCGTCGGGGACCAGGTCCCCCGCGACCAGCTTCCCGCGTGCGTCGCGCAGCTCCTGGACGACGACCCCACCGTCACCGCGGCCGGTGTCACCGACCGGCTCGGCGTGCACCGCAACACCGCCCAGGCCGCGCTGACAGCCCTGCGCGCGCAGCGGATGGCCGACGTGATGGAGCAGCGCGGGGCGAGCGCCGCGCAGGCCGCCGCCGAACTCGGCTACCCGGCCGGCCTGACCCGCCGCGCAGGCATCCGGGCCGCAGCCGTCCTGCGCGGCCGCCAGGCCCGCCCCTACCTTGCCGAGGTCGCCCGCGCTCTGCACGCCTGCGGCTGGACCACCACCGACACCTCGCCGGCCGTTCAGCACCCCCAGGACGACGAATGCGTCGCCGTGCTCGTCCTGGACGTCCCCGCCGCGCCGGCCCCCGCGCTGGTGTGGTCCGAGCGGCACGGCTGGCGCACCGCGACCTCGCGACGGCACCCGCTCGGCCGGGGCGCAGCATGGCCCCCGCCCGGCGACGGGATCCGCCACCTCGCCACCGGCACGACCCCCGCTCCCGCCGACCTCGTCACGGCGCTCGACAGCACGCACTGACGGCGCGCGCGGACGGCGCGCGCTCCGTCCGCGCCCACACGGTCCCCAGGACGTCCCTGGGGACCCTTGCTGTGTCTGCCTG
>NZ_JBSSMB010000003.1:0-159058 GCF_053890455.1 Streptomyces yamdrokensis | reverse complement strand
GCATGACCGGTTCCTGGTGCTGCTCCTGTCAGGCCTGTGAGTGTTCATGCCGAGCAGACCGGTTAGCCAGCAGAAGACACACCCACACCAGGACATGGCACAAGGACAAGGCGATGCTCGCTCCGCTGGAGCCTTCGATCACCCGCCAAGCCAGGAATCCGAGGGCTATACACAGCATCGGCCAATAGGGCCAGGTCCTCCACCGTGCGCCCGGCATGCTCCATGACGGCGGGGTGCGCGAACTTGAACGTTGCTGCATCGAGGCTCCCTTCTCGGATCCCGTCCGCTTGTGCGGGCTCCTGGCCCGCGAGGGGGTTTTGGTCCAGGTACCGAAAGGCGTCAGGAGACAGGGAGCGGGCCGGCCGAGGTGGTCAGGCAGACGGGCGACCGGTGAAGGCCGGCAGGGTCGTTGTCCTGATCCGGCGGTAGGTTCTAAAGCCGTACGCGGTCAGTCCTGCCCAGATGACGGTACTGGCCAGAGGCCACCACAGATCCCACCCCTGCTCGCCCTGGATAAGACTGCTGACCCAGTTCACCGACCAGCTGACCGCAAGGACAAGCGCCACCCACCTGGCCCACCGCCAGATCCCCATGGTTCCCCGGGCACGCGCTTCCTGTGGGCTCCGCTGGTCCTGCCGCATTCGTGTGCCATCCATACCTATCCGCCTACCCTCTGCCCGTCCCTTGCCTCTCGGCCTTTGAGAGAGGGCCGAAAACGGACGGCCTCACCGGCTTTAGAGATGCACAGAGGCGGTCTGGGGAGGGACTGGCTTGCAGCCAGATGTCGAGGCGCAGAAACACGATGAGACCCGGGTCGGCGGGTGGTGCTGCCTTGCCGGCGGTGGGTCAGGCATCCGCGTGACGTGGTGTAGTCGCCCTCCGTGATGCGGCGTGGTGCGCAGGACGTCGCGAGCCTGCGGCCTGGAGACGCTGCAGCCACAGGGAGGCCGCGAGTAGGAGGCCGCTGAAGACGGCCAGGAGGAGGGCGGACACCCACATCTGCCGGCTTCCGGGCAACTGCCAGCCCGTCCGGGCGGTCAATGCCGCCCACAGCAGGACGCCTCCCATGTAGAAGGCGCGGACCCGGCGCAGCTGCCGCACGGCCCGCAAGGACATGACGCGATCAGTCTTGGATGCCATGCCGGCCCGTATACCCCCGTGCATGCTATTCAACGGAGCGGGTTGATCGGGTTCGTCCTCCGGTTGCCTCTCACTCTTACTGCCGGGTGCGCCCTTCGAAGTCGCGTCGTGCTGCTGCGCCTTGGTCCTCGACCAGTCCCGCGCCGTCGGGGAGGTCCAGGACGGCGCCGCAGTGGTTGCACAGTTTGCCGTCCTCGGCCGGCGTGCCGCACGCCTTGCAGAACCGATTGCCCTCGTCGTTTCCAGTCTTCTGTGTCATGTCTCTCTCCTGCACAGTGGACAGTGATAGGCGGGGAGTACCCCTGGTGTCTGTGCTGATTCTCTACACGTCTGCTTCATTCTGTGCTTGGGATAGGCTCTGGAGCCGGAGAGTTCCATCACCGTGAGTTCTGTGGCCCGCTTGAGGGTGGTCATTTGTGTCCAGCATCGGAGTATGGGGCCGGTACCGCGGTGTAGACGCTGTGGGGCCGGAGTCCCTTTTCAGGTGGTCAGTTGGTTGTGCCTTGGTGTGAGAGGGCTGTCGTCCGGCTTGCAGGAAAGGATGAACTGAAGTGATGGTGAAGGAACTCCGTCCTCATCAGCGAGAAGCCGTGGACGCGGTACTTCGGGCGCTCGAATTTCCTGCAAGATCTACTGTGCCGGAGCGGGGGCTGCGCACTCAGGTGGTCATGGCGACCGGCTCGGGCAAGACTTTGGTGGCCACCCGGAGCGCTGAGGAGCTTCGCGCGGGCCGCGTGCTGGTCCTCGTGCCCTCCCTGGATCTGCTCGTCCAGACGGAAGCCGCGTGGCGCGCGGGAGGTCGCACAGGCCCGATGATCGGGGTCTCGTCCTTGCGGGGTGAGGAGGCGTCCTTCCCGAACACTACGGACGTGGGCGAGCTGGTCGAGTGGGTACGGCCGCTCGACAAAGTCACGGTGTTCGCCACGTACGCCTCCCTCGGGTTCGGCACCCTGGAACGCGCGCACGCCGCCGGTCTTCCGGGGTGGTCGCTGATCGTCGTGGACGAGGCGCACCGGGTTTCGGGCCGGATCGGCAGACCGTGGGCGATCGTCCACGACAACACCCGCATCCCCGCCCTGCGGCGTCTGTACATGACCGCCACGCCCCGGCTGTGGCAGCTCGACGACGACTCCGAGGCTGCGCCAGGCGTGCAGGGTGAGCTGGTGGCCTCGATGGAGGACGATTCGGAGGGGCCGTTCGGGGCGCGCTGCTACACGTTGACGTTGTCCGAGGCGATCGACCGGGGGATCTGCGCGCCGTACCAGGTGGTGTGCCTGGACATCACCGACACCCAGCTCCGGGCGGCACAGCTGCTGGGTGTGGAGGGCCGCTCGGATGAGGTACGCGGGGCGCGCCTGGCAGCCCTGCAGACGGCGCTGGTGAAGGCCGCGGCGGAGGAGGGCTTGCGTAGGACGCTCGTCTTCCACCACCAGGTGAAGGAGGCCGAGGCGTTCGCAGCCGGCCTCCCCCACGTCGCCGGCCGGCTGCATGCCGCCGAGCCGGAGCTGTATCCCAAGACGATCTGGGCCGACTGGTTGTGCGGGGAGCACAAGCCGGGTCACCGGCGCCGTGTCCTGGGCGAGTTCTCCAGGGGAATCACTGCTGAGGGCACGGTCGTGGAGAAGACGTTCCTCGGGTCCGTTCGCGTGCTCGGCGAAGGCGTCGATACATCCCGCTGTGACTCCGTGTACTTCGCGGACGTACGCGGCTCCGTGCCCGACCTTGTCCAGGCCGTCGGCCGGGCCCTGCGGATTCAACCCGGCGAGGGCAAGATCGCCTCCCTCGTGGTGCCCGTCCTGCTCGGCCCCGGCGAGACAGCCGACAGCATGCTCACCTCCCGGGCGTTCGGCGGACTGGCCAAGCTGCTGGAAGCTCTCCGTGCCCACGATGCCCGTGTCGTGGAAGCACTCGCCGAGCAGCAGGCGCGAAGCAGCGTCCGAGGCGTGCGGAGTCGTAGCGGGAGCCAGGAAGGCGAGGGGGTAGAGAGCGACCGGAGCGACCGTCGGCTGTCAGTGCCGGCCTGGGCCCTGCTGAAGTTCTCCACACCGCGCGACCCGACGCAACTGGCCGCGTTCGTCAACCTTCGCGTGATCAACCCCGAGCACGGACACTGGCGGCGCGGCATCGAGGCCGCCGTCATCTACGCCCGCGAGCACGGCGACCTGCGCGTGCCGTTCACGTACCGTGTGCCAGGCCGCGACGACCAGGAGGCTAAAGCTGAGGGGTGGCCGGCCTCGCTCGCCGGGTTTCCCCTTGGGCAATGGATCGCCGATGCCCGCCGCTTCTATGCCCGCGGGGAGATGGACGTCGACCGTGTCGTCCAGCTGGAGAAGTTCGGCATGATCTGGTCGCACTACGACGTCGCCTGGGAAGAAGGACTCGCCGCCGCCCGCGGGTGGGCAGCCAAGCACGGGCACCTGCTGGCACCGACCGGCGCCACGTTCCAGGGCTACCGGGTGGGTATCTGGCTGAAGAACCAGCGGGCCGCCGCCCGGAAAGCGCAGGAGATCGAGCAGCGGCGGGCCGAGGGCCTGCCCGTCACGTCGGCGGCGGGGGCACTGCCGGAGGAACGGCGCGAGCAGCTCGAGGAGATCGACCCGTCGTGGTGCCCGGCCTGGCCTGTGGAGTGGCAGCGGTGCTTTCATCTGGTCCGGTTGCACCTGGAGACCGGCGGCGTGCTGCCGGTGGAGCCGGGCACCGTCGTACACCAGGGCGAAGACCTCGGCCGGTGGGTGCGCTCGGTCCGGCTCGGCTGGGAAAAGCTCACCAGCGTGCAGCAATGGCTGTGCGAGCACATCCTCGGCATCACACCCGCGGCCGAGGACGAGAAGCCCGAGCCTCACCGTTCGCAGGCCGACAAGTGGGCCGTGAACTACGAGGCCGGCAAGCAGTTCTACGAACGCGAGGGACACCTGCGGGTACCGAGGAAGCACACCGAGCGGATCGCCGTCGACGAGGGTCAGGAGCATCGGGAGCTGAAGCTGGGCGCGTGGATCGGGAACCAGCGCAGCAGGGCCGCCACCCTTTCCCCGGAACGCGTGGAACAGCTCTCCGCCATCGGCATGCGCTGGACATAGGTTCACCGCGATGGTGCAGCCGTACATGGCGGGCATCGACGCCTCGAGGGGGGCGGGCGTTGCAGTTCTTCGGGGGGCGGCTGGTGCACGCCGGCCGGAAGGGTGCCGTGCTCGCGTCCGGGACGCCGTACGACGTGCGCAAGCTCGCCCATCCGGGACTGGAGGTCTGGGAGCCCGCCGACGCCGAACTCCGGGTCGCGCAGGCGGCCTTGGACGCCGTACCGGACGGGCTCGGCGAGCCGCTGTACGCGCGTGTCGACCTCGTGGACGGGGAGGACGGGGAGCCGCGGCTGATGGGGCTGGAGCTGGTCGGGTCGCATCTGTTCCTGTCGCTGCGCACCGGGTCGGTGGCGCGGGTGGCGGAGGCGGTGCTGCGGGCGGCCGGGTAGCGGCCCGCGGAGCGGGGACGGCCGCTCCCGCGGTGGGTGCGGGAGCGGCCGGTGGGTCACCAGCAGCGGGAGCTGACGTTGCCCACCTCGTTGCCCTTGAGCAGGCCGCCCCAGATGTAGTTGTCGTCCGAGAGGTACACCCACTTGTTGTGGGTGTAGCCGTTGGCGGAGACCGTGCCGCCCTCGAGCCAGCACACGGCGGTGAGGTTCTGGTTCGCCGCGACGGTGTAGGCGATGCGGTAGCCCGTCGACGGCCCGATCCGCACATTGCCCTGGACCCAGGTGGTGACCGTCTCGAACTCGGCGCTCGCGTTCGTCCGGTCGGCCTGCGGGGCTTCCGCCGCGGAGGCCGGAGACGCCGTACCGGCGGCGGCCATCACGCCCGCCGCTGCCGTGATCATGATCTTGGTCAGCGGGCGTGAACTCGTCCTGTGCATCTTCTGATTCCCCCTGATGGGTTCCGGGAGGCCCTGGGCCGGGCGGTGTCCCTCGTGCGGCCAGCGTCGCCCGCGGTGGGGTGCCGTGCAAGCTTTTCGGGAATCCTCGAAACGTTGCCGCGGCCGTCCGCCGCGGTGGCCAAAAGCCGACGTCCGGGGAACGGCGTCCGGCCGGACGGTGTTGTGCTGGTCGGTGTTGTGCTGGTCGGAGCACGAACGACGCTTCACCTTCACGACGGGGGATCCTGTTGACCGGCAGTCGTCTCTTACTGGGGCCGCTGGACGAGGTGCACGTGGAGGTGGCCCGGACCCCCGGCGCCACCCTCTTCCCCGTACTGCACGAGGTGCTGGGAGGTGTGCGGCACGGGGTGCCGGGGCGGTGGCGGAGCACCGTCGAATCCGCCCTGCCCGCCTCGGCCGACGCTGTCCGCCCCCTGTTCGGGCCCGGACACAGCTGGCTGCCCGACGTACTGGCGCTGACCGGCGACGTGCGCGCCACCCGTATGGAGACCGTGCTGTCCCAGCTGCGGGAGGTCGACCCGGACGACCTCGCGGCCGAGGTGAGCGGGCAGTTCGGTGACGCGGTACCCCAAAGCCGGCAGCGGGTGCTGGACGACCCCGCGCGTTTCCTCGCCGCGTATCACGAGGTGGCCGACGCCGCCTGGCGGCGCCTGGAGCCGCTGTGGGCGCGGGCGGACGCCCTGCTGGGCAAGGAGACCGAGCGGGTGGGTTCCGCCGTGGTCAGCCGGAACCTCGGCGCGGTGCTGACCGGTCTGAGCCCCCGAGTGGGCGCTGTCTTATTGGGTGCGTGGGTCTCTGGCGGCGCGTCGGGGCGTGGTGGGGGCCGGGATCCGGGCCGGTGCTCAGACCGCGGCGGGCTGGCCGGCGGCGCCGGTGGTCTGCTCCCGGATGGCGAAGCGGACGGTCATCCCGGCTCGGTAGCCGGGGGCGGTCATCAGGTGGCGGCGGGGCCGGAAGTGGGGGGAGATGCCGCTGAACGGGGCCGGGAACCACTGGGCTCCGCCGACGCCGCGGAAGCCTTTCATGGCGCGTTCGCGCTGCCGGGTGGGCTGGTGGCTGTTCTCGGCCCGGCTGTTCAGGCCCTTGTGCGAGCGGTGGGCGACCAAGGGCATGACCTCGCGGTGGCCGGCGCCGTAGGAGCGGAACTTGTCGGTGACGATCACCCGGGGCACCGTGCGGGTCGTCTTCAGGAGCTTGCGGAAAAAGCGCCGGGCCGCGGCCTTGGCCCGCCGGTTCTGCACGAGGATGCCAAGGACGGTGCCGTCGGCGTCCACGGCCCGCCACAGGTACTTCAACTCAGCGTCGATCCTCACGAAGACCTCGTCCAGGTGCCACTTGCCGCCCGGCCAGGGCCGTCAGCGGCGCAGGCCGTTCGCGTAGGTCTGCCCGAACTTCGCGCACCGGCGCCGGACCGTCTCATGCGAGACGAGCACGCCGCGCTCGAGCTCCTCGACCTCACGGAAGCTGAGCGGGAACCGGAAGTAAAGCCACACGCAGTGCGCGATGACCTCGACCGGGTACCGGTGCCCCTTGCACGACAGCGACGCGGACGACACGAACGACCCCCTCCCCGGCACAACCAACTCCAACATCATCCCAGGCCGGTCAGCCAACGTGACAAAGCCCTCAGAACGGCCCAGCGCACGGCGCGGCGATAGCTGCAGGCAAGGTCGGCCACCTCGTCGGCCAGGGTGGAGACGTTCTCCCAGCCGAGGAAGGAGAAGAACGCGGTGACCACGCCGGCTCCCACGCCACCCCAGCCGTGGTGGACGAACGGGTCGTAACGGGCGGCCTCCACGTGCGGGACGGCCAGGGCCACCGCCAGGCCGACGCCGGTCGGCAATACCACCAGGCAGATCGCCTGGACCCGCGCCCCCGTGTGCAGACCCAGAGTGTTGAAGAGGACCGAGATCGCCATGAACACGACCGCCACCGCGTACACCGGGCCGTCGGGATGGCCGATCAGGTCCAGGAAATAGCGCGCGGAGATAATACCCATGATCGGGCTGCCGATCACGTAGGCGGTGACCAACAACAACGCGGCGGCATGAGCAGCCCGTTCACCGAAACCGAGACAGACCACGACAGTCAGTCCCAAGGCATCGGAGCGCCAGGCAGACATCTTCAACGAAGAACTTCGTCAAAGGGAGCAGGAAACACCAACCAACACCACCCAGGCGGTGTTCAGGGCCAGTTGCAGGCGGCGGGCGCATTCGAGCAGGCCCACGCCCTGATCCAGCAGGCCGTGGACCTGGTGCCAGCGTTCGAGGGTGGTCTGGGCGCGAGGCCCGTCGTAGATGGGCGCGTCCAGCACGGCGACCCAGCAGGTGCTGTGCGCCTTCACCTCGCTCAGGGCGGCCTCGCACAGGTTGTGCCACAGATGCCACCGGTCGGCGACTTGGACCGCGTCGGGCAGGGCACGGCAGATGGCCTCGGCGTAAGTCGCCGAGGCCATCCCGGCACACGACCTCGACGCCCGGATGTTCGCGCAGCCACGCTTCCAGCGTGTCGGCGGTACGGTCGGGCAGTACGTCGATCCGTTCACAGGTCTCGGCGTCGATGATCACGATGGCGCAACGGTGGTGCCGGCGCAGAGCGAAGTCGTCGACGCCGATCACGCGGGGCGCCCGCCCGGTGGGCAACGGGATGCGCAGCAGGGTGCGCAAGGCCGTGTGACGCGACAGACCCACCGCGAGCACGGCCGGCAAACGTGCCCCGGCCCGCTAACTCCTTGACCACGGCCTTGACCTGCCTGGTCAGACGCGCGGTGCGGCGTTGGTATCGCTCCAGCACTCCGGGCATCTGCTCGCGGAAGGTCTGTCGGCAGCCGCGCGTGGGACACACCGGGCGCCGCACCCGCACACGGACCACCACCCGTCGTCCGTCGACCGGCACGTCGGCCACCGTCCGCAGGTGAAATCCGTGCACCCGTCCCGACGGGGCCCCGCACCCCGGACAGACCGCGGCGTCCTGCGGAGTCCGTGTCCGCACCACGATCCGCTCACCCCCGGCGGCCACATCCTCTATGACCAGCGGAGACAGACCCGAAAACACCGTCCGCACAAGCTCGTCGACATCTTTCACACGAACGTCGACGACCCTCACAACGCCCCCTCACCACCGAATGTGAGACAGGGCCGTTAAATTGACACACCCCTCAATGGAGGCAAAGCGGCAGTGATGCCAGATTGTCCGGGGCGGGGCCAACGCCGGGCCGTCAGGAGGGCACTATCTCGTTTCTGCGCTTGCCTTGGGAGCGGGGCGTCTTTTCCCCTACCCGGCGCGGTTCGATGGTCCGAGGGTCGACCGCCTCTCCCGGCGCTCCCTCCTTGTAGAGGCCCTCGGGCTCGTTCGGCCGGTCGTGCGGGAGAAGGAAGAAGGTGCGGCGCTGGAAGAGGCCACTGTCGGGGTTGGCCTCGGCGTCCTTGTCGAGCTCGGAGTAGCCGACCATGCGTCCGTCGCGGGCGTAGCGGGGCTTCCCGCTACGGCGGGCGCTCTTGTCGAGTGCCTGGCGGACGTAGTCGAGGTCGTCAAGGTCTTCCAGCCACACCACGTTCGCTTCGTGTGAGAGCTGGCCTTCGTGCAGCAGCGAGCTCATGGACGCAGCTCCTTGTCGGTGATGTGGCGGTGCGGGTGGGAGGTGTAGCCGCCCGGTGAAGGCAGCGGGGCGCAAAGGTCTGGGGCGCTTCCATAGTAGGACGGCGTCCAGGTCCCGGGCAGGAGGCCTTCAGTCATGGCCGTCCGCCTGAGGGGGCGTCGGGGCGGGCGATGTCGTCAGGGAGCAGGGCGAGGTTCGGGTAGTACTTCTTGCCACTGGACTTCAGCATCTCCGCGGGGGACGCGAGGCCGACCTCCTGACGGATGCGGCCAGCGAAGGCGCGGGCGGTATCGGCCCGGATGCCCTCCGAACTGCACCAGCCGGTGTAGGTGGCGTAGAGCAGGCCCTGTTCGACACGTAGGTCAGCGGTGTCCCGGCCTTGGCGCATGCAGCACTCGCTGAGGAAGCGGCCGATGTGGTCCTCAGTGGTCTCGTACGCAGCAGTGGCCAGTCGGACGGAGGAAGGTCCGGTAAGGGGGTCCCGGCTGGTGAGATAGCGGATGGCGCCCTGAATGAGCCAGTGCAGGATACCGGGACCCTCTTCCCTGACCAGCTCGCCGGCCAGGTTGTCAATCTTCCGCTCGGCGGGGACCACGCGTTCGAAGGGGATGAGGCGGATACGGCGCCAGAAGGCGTGGCCCCCGGTGCCGACTTCGGGCTGGTGGTTCCCGAGCAGCCAGAGCTTGTGGGTGGGGGTGAAGCTGAAGTAGTCCTGCCGCATGCGGCGGGCTTTGATTTTGTCACCGCCGGTAAGGAGCTTGACCCGCGCTTCGTCGAACTTGTCGTTGGGCTTGAGCTCGCTGCAGACGAAGATGCGGCGGCCGTGGAGCTCGGTCAGTTCCGTCGAATGCTCGGCAAAGTTTCCCTTGTCCATCAGGAAGCCGGGCGGGGCCGCGTCGGCGTAGTCGCCCATCACCTGGATCATGACGTCCAGGAGAACCGACTTGCCGTTGGCTCCCTTGCCCCACAGGAAGGGCAACACCTGGGCGCCGACGTCCCCCGTGATGGAGTACCCGAGCAGCAGGTGCAGGAAGTCGATCATCTCCTGTCCTTTGGCGTCGTCGCCAAAGGTGTCGCCCAGGAAGGCATGCCAACGCGGGGTCGGCATCGCCTGGGGAGCTACGTTGGTGGCACGGGAGTGAAGATCGCGCAGCGGATCGGGCTTGCTCAGACGACCATCGCGCAGGTCGACGACACCGGCGGGCGTGCACAGCACGTACGCGTCGCCGTCAAGGACGTCGGGGCCAAGGCTCAGAGCAGGCGCGGCCTTGGCCTGGTGGAGCAGCGCCTTCATGCCGCTCGTGGACATGGTGCGCCGACGGTGCTGGGCGATCTCTCGGTCGCTGAAGATGCCGCGGGGGTCGGTGGCGGACATCTGCTCGGCCATGTCGCCTGCGGCCCACAACGCGGCCTTCTCGCCCCCCACACGCTTCCACCTGAACTGGTCCCAGCAGTACCAGCCGAGGCCTTCGACGTGGCGGAATTGGTCGCTGTAGAGCTGGGCGAACAGCTTGGCGTTGCCCCGGTCGGTAAGCATGGGCGGCAGCAGAACGGGTGTGTCGGCCGCGGCAGAAGCCTGAGCCTGCTGGGGAGGGACCCATGCGGGGGCGGCGGCCTCGAGGTCGAGCATCTGCTGAGCGGCGGCGGCCGCATCGAAGCGGCTGCTCTCGGCGCTACTCATGCGAGTCCTTTGGGGTGGAACGGGCGGCTGGCGCCTGCGGAAAAGGCTGCGTCGATGATCGTCTCACTGCGGCGTGTCTGGCGGGGACGAGCATAGTGAGCGGCTTCTACCAGCTCTTGGCGGGCTTCGGCCTGATTGAGGTGGCCTGCTCCGACAAGTCCTCCTGCTGTGTAGGCGGCTCGGTTGAGCTTCTCGGTGAAGCCCGTTCCTTCGGCGTGGGCGGCACATTCACGCACGGTCTCGATGAGAGGCTGCAAAAGCGCCTGGGCAGCGCCGGCCCGGGGGCGCCGACTGGTGCTGTACGGGCGCAGGTCGGGAACCGGGGATGTCTGTATGACATGCCCGGTGCGCGTCAGCTCGGCCGCCAGCCAGGCGGGCAGGGAGGCCGGCTCTCGTACGGACCCGAGAGGCGTATAGACGCCGGCGGACGTACGGGTGGCGGGAGCGACGATGTACCCACCATGGGCCCTTACGTCGACCTGCCAGGCCAGGGCAGTCCTAGGACTGGACCCGGTGGACGAGCGGTAGCGGACCCGGGGTTCGGGATTCAGGTACCAGATGTGCAGCCCGCCGGAAGGCGTGCGTACGCGCAGAGTCGTGTCGTCCTGCGCCGGGTCCTGCTGCCGCCGGTAGGCAGCGAGGAGGGCCAGTGTGTCGAAGCCCGAGGCAAGCCCGTCGAGATTCACCTGGTCCGGAATCGGGATACCGGGCAGCAAGCGGTCGCGGTTAGGGATCTGTGCCGCGTGGGCGTCGACGTCCAGGACGACGAGATGCGCCGGCCCACAGGACACACCAACTCCTGCACGGGGCTCCCTGCTCCACCAGGCATCGATACGGGCCAGGTCCGTGGTCGCACTGTGGAAACCGTGGCACCACAGTCCTCGAGCATGGCAGGGACACTCCGAGGGGGCGTGGGAACGGATGCGGCACTGCTCGCAGTTGGCGGCCGGAGTCTTGCGTCCCGGTGCCAGCGGATGGACCGGCCACTGACGGCCTGCCAGCCAGCGGGCGGCATCCGCGGGTCGCGGCGGCTGCGCGGCTTCGAATGAAGCGGTGTCGGCGTGGCGCTGCACTGTCGTCGGTCCGTTCCTCTTGTGTGGCCAGGCTTTGGTCCCTCAATTCGGTCCCGAGCGTTTTGCCTGCTCAGGAGGGGTGTGGCACGGGCTGAGGGACTGAAGGGACTGACTTTCCCTTATAGGCGGCAGAGCCTAGCGCACCCCTTCCCGTCTCCAGGGGAGGCATGAGTACTTATTCCGGAGTGGGTCCCTTCAGTCCCTCGTGCGGCCTGTGAGCGGAAGCAGGAAAGAACCGCCTGCCAGGGCAGGCAGCTGAGGGACCGAAAGTCTGGCAGCGGCAGAGGGACTCTTCGGCACCTTTCGGTCCCTGTCACGTTTCAGCAGGTCAGAGCACCTGCGGGGCCGAAGAGAGGGACTGAAGGGACTCAACTTTCCAGTTATCAGCGCACCAGGATATGTGCAGGTCAGTCTGCGCACGCGTGCATAGGCGCGCGCGCACGCAGCTGGAACAGGAGCCTTCGGTCCCTTCGGTCCCTTCAGCTTTGAGTCGATCGCTCTGACCTGCGCTTTTCCTAAGGGACTGAAACGCGGAGGGACCGAAGGAGTTCAGTCCCTCCGCTTCCCTGGGTCCGCAGCTGAGAAAGCGGCGAGGGTGAGAGGACCGATCACCGAAGCACGGAGGCCCTCACATGGCTGAACCGTTCCCACTGAACCTCTCCCGGAACGACTGGAGAAGCTCGCCAACGCGGTCAGGCTGCGAGCGGCGCTGTACTCGTCGGCCCCCGGGTAGGAGTGCTGCGTATTCTTCCCGGGGGCTGATTGAGGTCACTGGAACGGGTGGCAGACCGTTTCCTGTGCAACCGGAATGGTTTCTTGCCGGTCCTCCCCATGCAGCACCATTCGACCAACTGTGGGGGAGCACTCTCTTGCGTACGCGTTCCGTCCTGGCCGCAGCCGTCACCGCCGGCACCCGCGCTGTCGGGAACCCGTGAACAATTCGATTCGTACGCAGGCATCGGTGCCTCCCCAACCAGGGCACAACCGCTGCCCGGTCTCGCAGTCAGTGGGCGGTTCGTGAGTCTTTGAGTGGTTCTGCTGTCGCCTGATGGTGTGGCGGCAGGACGGAATCCGCCGGTCCACGGGTGCTGATCTGGTGAGGTGACCGGGTGAGTGAACGCAAGTTGTACCCGAGTGACTTATCGGACGAGCAGTGGTCATTGATCGAGCCGGTGATCACCGCGTGGAAGGACCGGCACCGCTCGGTCAGCGGCCACCAGGGCGCCTACGACATGCGGGAGATCGTGAACGCGATCCTCTACCAGGGGCGAACCGGCTGCCAGTGGGCCTATCTCCCGCACGACCTGCCGCCCAAGAGCGCGACCTACTACTACTTCGCCGCCTGGCGGGACGACGGCACCGACCAGGTCATCCATGAACTTCTGCGCTGCCAGGTCCGTGAACGCGCCCGCCGATTAGAGGACCCGACCCTGGTGGTCCTGGACACCCAGAGTGTCCACGTGGCCGCCGGGGTCCCTGCCGCCACGACCGGCCATGATCCGGCCAAGCGGGTGCCCGGCCGCAAACGCGGACTGGCCGTGGACGTCCTCGGCCTGGTCATCGCAGTCGTCGTCCTCGCCGCGAACACCCACGACAACGCCGCGGGCATCCTCCTGCTGGACCAGGTCGCCGAGCACGCCGGCGGAAGCGTCCGCAAAGCCCTGGTCGACCAGGGCTTCAAGAACCAGGTCGTCGCGCACGGCGCCGGCCTGGGCATCGACGTCGAGATCGTCGCACGCGACCCGCAGGTCAAGGGGTTCGTGCCGCAGCCGAAGCGATGGAGGGTCGAGCAGACCTACGGCATCCTGATACTGCACCGCCGCCTGGTCCGCGACTACGAGCACCGCCCTTCCTCCTCCGCCTCGCGCGTCTACTGGGCGATGACCCACGTCATGACCCGCCGCCTCACCGGCGCGAACGCCCCCACCTGGCACGAGGCGAAGGCGGCGGCAGGGTGAACCTCCAGCCCCTGCTCGACGCCCTGGACCTCCAGGAAGACGCCGCCCGGGCCCTGGCCGACGACCTCCGCACGCAGATTGACGGCCTGCAGACCCGGCTGCGGGAGGCCGAGATGCACCTCGAACACCTCGCGATCACCCGCACGACCGTCACCGGCCTCGCCGACCGGCTCCCGAACGTCGCACCGGACCTGCCCGAGCACCCGGACTACCCCCGCATCCTGACCGCCTTCAACCAGACAACCGGACCGCTACGGGCCAAGGACGTCTGCGAAGCCCTGGGCCACGACCTGCTGCCAAAGAACGTCGAAGGCACCCGCGCCAAGCTGAAACGCCTGGTCAAACTCGGGATCCTCACCGAGGCCGACACCGGCAACTTCGCCAGGAAGCAATAGCCGACGCAACCTTGCTCCAACCTCAGCCGGAAATGGACATCACCCCACGAACCGCCCACTCAGAGGGCGTTTATGCAGGTTAAGCCCTAAATGCGGCTCTCGCCCCTGCCCTGCTTTGGGGGCCTTCATCCCGTAGGTGGCGAATGGCGGTCTCCAGGGCGGATGCTCAGCCATCCGTCTCGTTCGCTTCCATGCCTGGAAGTCCGTCTGGTTTGAAGTTGCCGTGGAATCGCCCAATGAACAGCGGAATCGAACATTCCGCCTCGCTCATGATCACGCTACGTCGTGAGCGAGCGCAAGCCGTACCCCAGCGACCTGTCCGACGCCCGATGGGCCCTGATCGAGCCGACGTTGACGGCCTGGAGAAAGGCCCGGCTCGACCGCAGGCCAACCGGGCAGCCGGCCAAAGTCGATTTACGCGACGTCTTCAACGCGATCCTCTACGTGAACCGCACGGGAATCCCCTGGAAATACCTTCCACATGACTTCCCGAACCACGGCACCGTCTATGCCTACTACGCGGCCTGGCGCGACGAAGGAATCTTCGCCCGGCTCAATTACGACCTGACCGGACTGGCCCGCGTGAAGGAAGGGCGCAAGCCTGAACCGACCGCCTCCGTGATCGACACCCAGAGCGTGAAGACTTCCACCAACGTGCCCGTGACCAGCCAGGGAACGGACGCCGCGAAGAAGATCGTCGGTCGGAAGCGCGGCATCCTCACCGACACGATCGGCCTCATCCTCGCCGTTACCGTCACCGCCGCCAGCCTGTCGGAGAACGCCCTGGGAATCCGTCTCCTCGACCAGGCGAAGGAGACGTACCCGACCCTCTCCAAGAGCTGGGTCGACACCGGCTTCAAGAACGCTGTCGTCGAGCACGGCGCCCGCCTCGGAATCGATGTCGAAGTCGTCAACAGGAACCCGGAGACCCGCGGCTTTCAGATCGTAAAAAGGCGCTGGGTGGTCGAGCGGAGTATCGGTTGGCTCATGATGCACCGCCGCCTCGCCCGCGACTACGAGACCCTCACCACCAGCTCCGAGGCCATGATCCACATCGCCTCGATCGGCAACCTCACCAGGCGCATAACGGACGAGACGACACCCACCTGGCGAGGAACGTACTAGGACGTAAACGGCAAGTTGCCCACTTCAAACGCCCTCTCAGAGCCACTGTGCCCTCGGTGCGTATGCGGTACGGCAGCGACGAAGGTGAAGAAGTCGCGATTATCACGCCGTGATAATCCGCCGCATGGCGTCTGCTGTGTGCACCGCGGTGTACATGTCTGCCAGACGACCTCCGCCCTTGCGTGTCCCCGGGCCGGATTATCACGGCGTGATAATCCCCGCGGCGACCCACCAGGGTGAAAGTGGGTCAGAAAGCGTGAACCGGGTACCACCTTGACCTCTCGAGTCAGTAAGGTGACGCCATGGCCTCTCCGTACCCCGAAGGAGACCGGGAAAAGGTGGCGTCCAAGCTGCCCTCGGTGCTCCAACAAACACTCAAGGTCCGCGCCGCCGAACTCACCCTGGACATTCAGGAAGCCGTCGAAGCGGCCATCACCAACTGGCGTGCCACCACCAGCCTCGGCTCCGAAATCGAGACCGCCGGCGCCAAGTCGTTCTCCACCTGGCTCCCCCCGGGCCTCTACGACGACTTCAAGGACACCTGCACCATCCGCGGCATTTCCTACACCCAAGGCCTTGCCCAGTCCATCCGCGACTGGCTCGAGGCCAACCCGTCCCCGCAGGCTGGCACCCAGGTAACCGAACCCGAGCGGAAGATCGTTGGCAACCAGAAGGGCGGCGTCGGCAAGACCGCCGTGTCCGCGGGCATCGCCCAGGCATATGCCGAGGACGGCAAACGAGTCCTCATCGTCGACTTCGACCCCCAGGGGCACCTCAGCGAACAACTCGCCGTCCCTCAGATCGAACCCAACCACGACAGCCTGGTCTCCCACATGTGCGGCGAAGGCGAAGGTGACCTCAGAGACCTCGTGGTGACCATAGAGGACCCGCGATTCCAGAAGCGGCTTCACGTCCTGCCTGCTTGCTTCGACGGATTCCTCCTCGACGCGAAGATCGCCGTCGTCGGCACGCAGAAGCGCGGCTTCCAGAAGGAAGCAGCCCTCGAGATGGCGCTGCGTCCCTTGGAGACCGACTACGACGTCATCATCATTGACTGCCCGCCCAGTCTCGGTATCGCCATGGACGCCGCCCTCTACTACGGCCGCCGCCGCCGCGGAGAACGTGCCGGCGTCTCCGGCGTGATCATCCCTGTTCTCGCCGAAGACTCCTCGCTCACCGCCTACAGCATGCTCGCCCAGCAGATCGACGACCTCTGTGAAGACCTCTCTCTTGAGATCGATCACCTCGGCCTGGTCGTCAACTTGTACGACTCCCGGCGCGGGTACGTCGCGACTTCCACCCTCGACAGCTGGAAGTCAGTAGGAGACCCAAAGGTCTTGGCCGTCATCGGCGACCTGAAGGAGCAACGCGAGGCCGTCCGCAAGAAGATGCCCTTGCTTTCGTACGCCCCGCACAGTGACCAGGCGGAGGCCATGAGGCAGGTAGCGAGGGGAGCCAGCAGGTGAGTAAGGCCGACACATTGGGCCCAGCCCCCACTTTCAGTGCGGTGCGTAGCGCCCGACGAAACGCGATCGACAGGATAGGGGGTAAGGATGCCACCGCGGCCATCACAGAGCTCGCGGTGACCCTAATCAGCGAGAACCCTGACAACCCGCGGAACCATCTCCGCAACCTCGACGAGACCACCGAGTCCGTCCGCGAGGTAGGCATCATTCTGCCCATCGTTGTGGCCACCACGGAGGCCTACCTCCGCGACCGGCCCGACCGCGCCAATGACCTCGACGACGGCGCTCAGTACGTCGTCGTCGACGGGCACCGCCGCCTCGAAGCCTCCCGCCGCGTGGGGCTCGCCACCATCCCGGTCCGTGTCGACAACGCCCGTGTCGCCACCGACGAGTCCCTCCTGGAGGCCGCGTTCGTCGCGAACTACCACCGCGACGACATGACCGACCTCGAAGAGGCGCACGCGCTGAAGCAGCTCGTTGACTACTACGGTTCCCAGACCAAGGCAGCGAAACGGCTCGGTATCCCGCAGGGCACCATCTCCAGCAAGCTGTCCCTGCTCAAGCTCACTCCGGACCTTCAGAAGGACCTGGTGACCGGGGCCCGGAAGGTGGAACACGTCCGCAACCTTGGCAAGCTTTCTCCTGAAGAGCAAAGGGCCAAGGCGAACGAGCGGGCGGAGGCAGCCAGCAGGAAGGCCGAGGCAGCCAGTGGACCGGCCATGGAGCAGCCCTCGGGCCCGGCGGATTATCACGGCGTGATAATCACGGAGTCGGAGCTTGACCCCCAGCCGGCGCCCTCCACAGGACGGAGCCAGCCGGCGCCGGACGGCGCTGCGATTCCCGAACCACGCAATGGACCGGCCCCAGCTTCGGCGCCGCAGCCCACGCCGACCGCCCCGGCCTCAGACTTGGAGCCCGAGGCGAAGCCGACCCGGACGTTCCCTTACGACGATCCGTACATGTCGGCGCAGTTGTGCTGGACGAAGATGGACCGAGAAACGTACCTCGCCCACATCAGGAACGAGATGCGTATGCTGCGTAAGGAACGCCCGGAGGACTTCCAGGAGTTGGCGTCCGATCTGGACCTCTAACCCGACCGACTATGGCCCTGTACCTCCCGAAGCATTGATGGGGGCACAGGGCCGTCGTTGTTTCCTGCCCGGTGCCGAGGTGCCGCTCCGACGGAATGCGCATACTGCGGCAGGGCCAGGCAGGCGATGACGGCGTCGCGGTCGATGTCTGTCGGTGGGGCAGCCGGGAAGCACCCGGTGTGAGCTTGCGCCAGAGCCACAAGAGGTCGGCACATCATGTACGTGGCGATGGCGTCATCCGAGCTCCTGTACCGCGGCCACCGTTCTCAGCCGCGTTGTCGAGTTTGCCGGACGGCATGTGCCATCGGCCGTAGCCGTAGGGGCCGCCCCGCTTGAAATTCTTGGTTGCGTCGTGACCGGGCACAGGGTTTCGGGGGCCAAGGACTGCTGGGTGTTTGCCTAGCCAGCGCTGACTCGGTCGGCGACTGAGAAGTCGGTTTCGCAGTTCGGGCAGGTCGTGTTCCCGAAGACGTAGGTCAGCACGTGGGCGACTTCGTGTTGGCCGTCGGTGAGTGCGATGTCGTGGAGACGCGAGCCGATGCCTTCCAGGCTCCCTGGGCTCGTCGGGCGGAGCGGGTAGGTTTCGACGGCGTCGTCCGAGAGGGCATAGTCCTCGCTGGTGCAGAAGAACCCGCGTTCACCAAGGACGATGAACAGGTTGGTTTCGCATCCGGGGCAGGAGACTTCGTATTCCTCGTTCCCGATTCCCCAAGTCAGGTCCTCGCTCCATCCCGCGACGCCCTCGAAGCCGAGCATGGACTCCAGGAGGTCGACGTACTCGGTGCGGTCGGTCGCGGTTCGGAGATGGCGGTTCACCGATGTCAGCAGGGTCGCGATTTGCGTCGAGTGTTGTGTGCGGACATCGCCGGCTCCGTGAGGCTGCTCGGCGCCCGCCATGATGGCCCCGCCAGGCTCAGGACGTTAACGGCTTGTCCTCGGTCTTCGTTCTCAGCCATGTCGGCCAGCCATGGCAGCGCTGCAAAGCTTGCCGAGTAAACGCTGCCTTGATGGCAGAGTGCGGACCACAGGTAGTTCCAGAGCTCTGACCTGGGCCGGACGCGATTTACGCCCGTGGCTGCCAGAAGCGATGGGATGGCCGCTCTCCAGCCCCTTCCGCCCGGTCGTCACGGACCAACTTGGTAGTAGCTGTTTGAAGTTTCCCCGTGATGCTGGACACTCGATTACATCTCCGCGGAGCTCCTGCTCACCGCGCCCAGCCAGCGCGGTGTCCATGGCATCGGCCCGGTCAGGCCGCACACCCGCCACGCCGTACAGGCCGCCGGCTACGGCAAGACATCCTTCGCCATCGACTGGGATATCCGACAGGCGACCTGCCCCAACGGTGCTCACAGCCGCCTTGACGACCATCCACAGGTTCTACGCCAGGGCATTGTCGAACGAGTCGCCGACCGAGCCCATGGACGCCTGGATACCGGCTCTGACCAGGACTTCGCCGGCGAGGCCCACCGCACCTCCAACAGCAACCACCGCATGACCAGCTCGGCCTTGACCAAGGACATGAAGGCGCCCCCAGGCATCTCGGAGGGCTGGCTCAGAGTCGCTGCATGGTCGCTCAAGAGGTGCTGCAGTCGGCGCTGTTGATCGGGCCGGGATGGGGGACAGCGACTGGTACCCGTTTCGGTCGCTCTCGGTCGCTGGTGGAAAAGGCCTGGTCAGGCAGGGGTTCTCCGCCGGACAGCGGCTGAAGCGACCGAAGGTCGGAGTATATGGAGACATTCGCGCGTGTGTGCGCGTGCGCGTGGTGTCATATATGGAGACCCTGAGTCGCTTCGGTCGCTGTCCGGTCACTGTCATGGTCTGTGACCTGCTACTTCGTAGAGCGGTGCGGGAAGCGGTGCGAGGATCTTCGGTCGCTGGGCTGCTCATTGAGTCGCTCGGGTCGCTGGTGAGGCGTTCCGATTCAGTTCCTCCTGTGTCTCGTTCTGCCTCTCCCGTTTCGCTAGTCTGTTCCAGTCGTTCAGTCGCTTGGGTCGCTAATGGGGGATGTGCATGGCTTCTGAGCTGCCGTTTTTACGTAGCTACTCACGGGGATCGTCGGATGTCCGTCCGTCAAGCGCCGGTCCGCTGGCAGTTGCCCGATGGTGTGCGGGCCGGGGCTGGCCGGTTCATCCCCTTGCGCCCGGCCGCAAGACCCCGGCAGGCAACTGTGCGTCCTGCCGGGAAGAGGGGCACACCCACGTCGGGTGCGGCTGTCCTGCAGCGGGCCGCTGGTGTCACGGCTTTCGCGCCGCCACGCTGGACGTGACCAGGATCGAGCAGTGGTGGGGGAACCACCCCGGACTCGGGGTGGGAGTCGCCTGCGGGCCGGCCGGGCTGGTGATCATCGACATCGACGCGCACGGCGCGCAGGTGCCCGACCGGGACCGTCTGCTGCCCGGCATCAGGATCCCCGCCGACGTCGACCTGACCGGGCTGGCCAATGGGTTCCACACGATCGCCCTGCTGGCCGCCCTCCGGGGTGCCACCAGCCCCGCCGACGACGAGACGACCCTGCGGGTGCGCACCCCGTCCGGAGGCCTGCACGTGTGGTACCGGGCCCAGCGCGGGCACACCTGGCAGTGCTCCACCGGGTCGGGCGGCGGCCGGGCGCTGGCCTGGCAGGTCGATGTACGGGCCGGCGGCGGGTACATCGTCGCCCCGGGGGCGGTGACCGAGGCGGGAGCATACGAACCCGTCGGGCCCGCGCGGGAGCCCGCTCCGCTGCCCGTGTGGCTCGCCCGGGAGCTGGAGCGCACCGGGCACCTGCCGCGGCCGCGGGTGCCCGCGTCCCGGCCCGTGCCGCCCCGGGCCCGGCAGGCCGTCCTCGCCGCGGGCGGCGGCCGCGGTGCTGCGGGGAGGGCCCTGGCGGCGCTGCTCGCCGACGTGGCCGGCTGCGTCGCCGTACCCGAGGGAGCGGCGTTCTCCGAGAAGCTGAACCGGGCCGCCTACACCGCGGGGGGTCTCGTGGCCGCCGGGCACCTGGCGCAGGAGGAGGCGGAACGAGTGCTGACGGAGGCGGCCGAGCACGCCCGTCCCGGACAGGAGCGGCGTTCCGCGGCCATCATCCGCGGCGGCCTGGACGCCGGCCGGCTGCGCCCGTTGGCCCTGGGAGAGCGGACATGACCTCCCGACCCGACGGCACCCTCTTCGACGCCCAGGCGGTCGCCGTGCGGATCCTCGCCCAGTCCGATGACCAGCCCGATGACCAGCCCCACGTGCGGGGCCCCCGGCGGGACGGCGAGGCCACCGCCGACGGGCTGCTGCCCGACACGCTCAGCGACCGGGGCAACGCCAAGCTGTTCGTGAAGCTGTACGCCGACGACTACCGGCACGTGCCTGGCCTCGGCTGGTTCCGCTGGGACAGCACCCGCTGGCAGGTCGACGAGGACGACACCGTGATGTGGGCCGCCGGTGATCTGGCGGAGTCCCTCGCGAGCAACGACCCGCGCGGGGTGTTCACGGCGGCGGCGCTGCAGCAGCACCGCCGCCGTGCGCTGAGTACCAGCGGCATGAACGCGATGCTCACCCAGGCCAGGTCCGCTCCGGGCATGGTGCTCAACGCCTCCCGGCTGGACGCCGATCCGTACGCGTTGTGCACGCCGGCCGGCATCGTGGACCTGCGGACCGGGGCGATCCGAACGCCGGATCCGAACCGGGCCTTCCACTCGCGTTCCACGACCGAGGCTCCGCAGCCGATGCCCACCCCGCGCTGGGACCGGTTCCTCACCGACACCTTCGGTGACGGACACGAGGGCGCGGAGATGATCGACTTCCTGCATCTGCTGCTGGGGTACTCCATCACCGGGGATGTCGGCGGGCAGGTGATGCCGTTCCTGTTCGGCTCCGGCAAGAACGGCAAGTCGGTGCTGCTGGACGTACTGATGAAACTGCTGGGGGACTACGCCGACGCCGCGCCGCCGGGGTTCTTGATGGCCCGGCCCTACGAGGGGCATCCGACCGATCTGGCCGAACTGCACGGCCGGCGCGTGATCGTGTGCAGCGAGGTGAAGCCGGGGGACCGTTTCGACGAGGCACGGGTGAAGCTGCTGACGGGCGGCGACCGGATCAAGGCCCGGCGTATGCGGCAGGACTTCTTCAGCTTCGAGCCGACGCACAAGCTGTGGCTGCTGGGCAACCACCGGCCGGAGGTCGGGACCGGCGGGTTCGCGTTCTGGCGGCGGATGCGGCTGATCCCGTTCGAGCGGGTGGTGCCCGACGACCGCAAGATCGACAACCTGGCGGACGTCCTCGTCACCGAGGAGGGCCCCGGCATCCTCAACTGGCTGATCCTGGGCGCCCGTCGGTACCTGAGCGGCGAGAGGGACCTGACCGGGCCGGAACGCGTCCGGATCGCCACCAACGTCTACGCGGAGACCGAGGACCACACCGGGCGATTCCTCGGTGAGTCCTGCCGGATGGAGGGCGGTCTCAGGGCGGAACAAGCGAGGCTCTACGCGGCCTACAGGGACTGGTGCCAGAATGAGGGGTCCCCGGCCGTCTCGTCGCGTGCCTTCGCCGCACGGGTCCGAGAAGTGGTGGGACTGGCCTCTCCCAAGGAGATGGTCCTGTCCAACCAGCGCAAGTACTACCCGGGCATCGGACTGGTCGCCGACGAGGAGACAGCATGAGCGCCCTCATCGAAGAGGACGAGATCGAGAACGAGGTCGACCTCGTCTGGCTCGAGGACATCGGCGGTCTCGACTACGTGCGCCAGAGCCTGGACCGGCTGCCGAACCGCCGGGGCAAGCCCCCGTACCACCGGGACGGCCGCATGGTCGGTTACGCGCTGCTGGGGCCCGAGGCCAAGCCATCCCGTTCGTCGGGCACCTTCCGCCGCCGTGTCTTCTGGCTGCTGCCGCACGACCGGGACTCCGAACCCCGAGGCCTGTACGCCACCGGTGCGCCCGCCGAGGCCGTGGACCCGCGCACGCTGGCGCCCTGCGGAAAGGGGCGCAAGACCGAGCGGTCCGAGGGCGGCCCGCTGTCGGCGACGGCGCGGGAGCTGGGGGACACGCTGCCGCTGTAGCCATCGCGTCGGCAGGTGCATTCCGCGAATGTTGCCGACCGGACCAGCGGCCGGGCGCCGACGGCGGACCGCCAGGTGGAAGACGTACGAACATTACAAAAGAACCGTCCAGCCGGTATATTTCTCGACGGTCGCAGTCCGGGCTTCAGTGGGGGGTAGGGCATGGGCGCGCACAAAGGCAGGACGGCGCTGGTCACGGGCGCCAGTCGCGGCATCGGCAGAAGCATTGCGCTCCGATTGGCGAGCGAAGGCGCCCTCGTCGCCGCCCACTACCGCAACGACGAGGCCGCGGTCGCCGACACACTCGCGGCGATCAGGGACAGGGGCGGTCGAGCCTTCGGCCTGCGCGCCGAGCTGGGCGCTCCGGGGGGCGCCCAGGCGCTCTATGACCGCTTCGACGTGGGACTGGCCGAGCACGGAGCGGCCGAGGGCCTCGACATCCTGGTCAACAACGCCGGGATCAGCGGGTCCGCGTCCATCGACGACGTGACGCCCGAACTCTTCGACCGCCTCTTCAGCGTGAACACCCGGTCCCTGCTGTTCGTCACCCAGCTGGGGCTCAGACGGATGCGCGACGGCGGCCGCGTCATCAACATCTCGTCAGCGGCCACCCGGATCGCGTACCCGCAGTCCGTCGTCTACTCAATGAGCAAGGGTGCGGTGAACACCTTCACGCTCGCCCTCGCCAAGGAAGTCGGTGAACGCGGCATCACCGTCAACGCGGTCGCTCCGGGCTTCGTCGAGACGGACATGAACCTGGCCAAGCGAAGCACACCCGAGGCGGCGGCGCGGCTCGCCGCATGGTCCGTTTTCGACCGGCTCGGCAGCCCTCGGGACATCGCCGACATCGTGTCCTTCCTCGCGTCCGACGCCTCGAGGTGGATCACAGGCCAGTGCATCGACGCGTCCGGAGGCTCCCGGCTGTGATGCGGCCTCGGACGTCCCGGCCGGGAGGCGAGACCGGGCCGGCGCACGGCGTCAGTTCGCCGTCAAGCAGCGCGGGCACCGTCCTGGTCGCCGGCCGGCAGCGGCTTCATCGGAAGCACGGTGGTCAAGGAGCCGGCAGCCCGCAGCACCTCTCGGGGTGTGCCCGCGGTCCATGTCCTGGCACGTCGCACACCACCGTTCCGTGACCGCACGGTGTGCCATGTCCGCGCCGACCTGACCCGGCCGGGCACGTTGCGCGGATCGTGCGAGGGAGTGGGGACCCTCGTCCACACCGCCGCCTACGTGGGCCGTGATCCCGCCCGCTGCGAGGCGGTCAACCACCACGGCACTCTCACCCTCCTGAACGAGGCACGTGCGCCGGCGTCGAGCGCGTCGTCCATGTCAGCACGGCTTCCGCCCACGGTTCTGGACCGCACCGCGCGGCGGACGAAGAGGAACTGACACCGAATCCCGAGTCCGCCGCGAGCCGGTCACGGCTGCGGGCCGAACAGGTAGTGCTCGACGTGGGCGGCACCGTACTGCGTCCGCATCTGGTGTATGGCGTCGGTGCCGCGTGGTTCATCCCCGCCGTGGCGCGCCTTCTCGCCAGGGTGCCCGCCTGGCCGTCCGGCGCGGCGCCTGACAGCTCGATGATCGCGGTGAGCGACCTGGCATGCGGTGTGGCGGGCCTGGCGTGTGCGCCCGGGACCGCGGACCGCTCCACGGTCATCACGCGGCCCACCCCCGGCCCGTGCCGATGGGCCGGGTTCTGTCGGCCCTCCAGCGCCATCTCGGCCTCCCCGCGCCCCGCGGGGACGTGTCCCTGCGGGAGCACCGTGACCAGGTCGCCCACGCCGTGCCCGAACTCTCCGACCACCAGTACGCTTTGCTCACCCGGGACCACTGGTACCGGAGCGACCGTCTGTGGGCCCGGATCGGCGAGGACCCCGAGCCAGGGTTCGAAGCGCGGTTCGCCGAGGCCGCCAGCTGGTATGCACACCATCTCGTCGGCCGGGACCGACCGCACGTGCTGGAGGGGGGAGCCTGACCGGCGCGAAGGAGGGTGCCGTCCTACTGGGCCTGGGCCGTCATCTCGGCATGAAGCCTCAGCATGCGGTCCTCGCTCATGTCCACCGACGCCAGTACCGAGGGGACCGCGACGCTGGGCAGCAGATGACGCAGCAGTGCGGTAACCCTCGTGTAGAGGTCCTGGTGCTCGCTGACCGCCTGAGACAGGGACTGGATGCCTGAGTAGGCACCCACGAGAACGCTCGCGGTCTCGGCCGGCACGATGTAGGGAAGCAGCTCGTCCTGCGCCTGGGCCTTCTCGAGCCGCTCCTGGACCATGCTGTCCCAGCGCACGAACGACTCACTGCGGTTGAGGCCGTGGGCCATCTGGTCCACGGCCAGCCTTACCGCTGCCTGGACCATGGGGTCGCGCTGCAGGCGGCAGGTGTGCAGCAGCACCATGTCCACGACTTCCTGGACCCTGGACGCGCAGTCGGGAACGAAGAATTCCCGGTTCTGGGACAGGAGTACCTCCTGCGCCAGGTCCTCCTTCGAGGGGAAGTGGAAGTACAGCGCCCCCTTGGTGACGGCGGCTTCCGCGAGGATCTGGGAGATTGTCGCCGCCTGGTACCCGTGCTCCTGGAAGACCTTGGCCGCAGCCAACAAGATCGTCCTGCGTGTACGGATGGCCCGCTCCTGTTCAGCCATGCTGCCCTCCAGTCGATCCACGTGCCCGAGGATGCCCCCCGTTTGCAAACCATCCAGTCCGTATTTTAACAGCCCGGCTCCGAGTGTCGATATGCCGTTACCCGAGGAATGAAGACCTCTCGGTCGGAAAGGGTGCCGGGCGAACTCGCTGATCAGCGTCACTGGGACTGTGGAGGGGGGGAGGGCCGAGAACCGCAGCGATCCGGTCGTGAGCAGTGGTGTGGGCCGGCCGGAAGGCACCATCCGTGCCTTCCGGCCGGCCCACGGCCGCGCGCTCGGCCGTCGAGCCCCGGGTGGGAAGTCGAGATTCGACGGCCCCGGGAACTGCGGGTGCGGGGCGTCCGTCCCGCGGGATCAGGTGACGGGCGCCGCCACGGTCACGGTGGATTGGAACACCAGTTCGCCGTTCTGATGGCCGGTGACGTCCACGGACTCCTCATGTCCCGTCCGGGGCAGACGGCGGGCCTCGATCACGCAGGGTGTGTCCAACTCGGCGTAGCGGCTGAACTTCGCGGTGACGGACAGTGGCGTCGCGCATTCCCCCATGGTCGCCACCGTGGCCTGGCGGGCGGCCTCGAGCAGCATCATGCCCGGTATGTGATCCACCGGGTGCTCGAAGAGCACGGGGTGCCGGGTGTCCACCCGAAGCTGCCAGCGGCCCTCCTGCCCGACAGGTGACAGCACGATGTCCATGGGCGAGACGCGGCCGACGCTCTGGGGCGCCGTCGGAGCGGTGAGGGGGAGCTGGGGCCCGGCGCTGTTCAGCCGGTCGGCGCGCAGCCTCTGATAGATCTTGGGGGCCATGCAGGTGAAGGACGCGCCGCCGGTCGCGACGACATGTCCGGCGCGGCGCATCACCGTCTGGTAGCGGAACCCGGCCAGATTCTCCCGGCGCATCTTGATGTCGCTGCAGGCGACGTCGATGTCGAGGGAGGCCGGCGCGCCGCCGACGAGGAGGTGTTCCGGCCACACGGTGAGCGACAGGTCCCACATCAGGAAGTGGTGACCGAGCGGAACCCCGTACTCCGCGTGCGCCAGCAGGGCGCCCGCCTGGCGCAGCGTCTCCGCCGCGATCAGCGGATCGTGGCGGCCGTTCACTGCGGTGAAGAAGCTGTGACTGCGGGGCCACTGGGCCGTCACGGCGAACTGGTGGTCCTCCCTGCGCTCCCAGTCGGTGAGCATGACCTCGGCGACGCTGGCTCGGTGGACGAACTCCTTGGGAACGGTGGTGGTCAGGGACGGGTAACGCAGTGCGGCGAATCTCGTGGCCACCCGGTGGTCGGTTTCCACGTGCCGTGTGCCGGGCGTCGCACGCTCGGCGCGAAGTGTGTTCGCAGACATGCTTGCTCCCCCTGGGCTGCGGTGTGCGAAGTTTTTGTGTGCGTCCTCAGGCCGAGAAGATACATACCAGCCGGTTTAGTTTCCAGCGGTATGAGGCACTCCGCCTGTGGGATTTCCGGAGCGGCTCATACCGGTTCACCGACGGTTCGCCGCGGAGGTCGAGGGCGTCATGCGGCATGGCCATTCCCCTTGCGTGCAAGGCGATTCGGAGATGCTCCGGGGTGTCGGGGAGTATCCGGGCCGGGGCCTCGGTCGTGCGGTCCGGGTCGTGGAACGCCGGTCCTCAAGCGCTTCTCGAGCGGTTCTGCGGCGCTGTGGCCGAGCGTCCGCCTGGGAGGGGAGCGGCGGAGGAGATGCCTCCAGTGGCGGTGTGCCGGATCGGATGGTCGAGGAACAAGCTCTCCCTGTAAGTGAGTTGCCCGGGCGCGTGACGTACGCCTGCGGTGCCGCAGTATGTCGTTTCGGCGGGCGTGAGGGCGTGTGCCGGGATTGAGGCGGACTTGAAGCGGGCTCGATCGTGCGATCGGTGTACCTGCAACCCAGGAAACAGACCTATCATGCTGTTTCTGATAAGGGCTCGGTGCTCGGTCGGTGCACCGGCATGCGCGATTCGCGACGGAGGTGCTCGCGACGGCAGCGGACCGGTGTCGGCCCAGGAGGTGAAGCATGATGGTCATGCAGGTACGGGCGGCGCATACGCGCCAGGCCCTCATCGTCGCGGCGGCGGAGGTCTTCGCCGACGAGGGCTACGTCAGGGCCTCCCTGCCCTTGATCTGTAAACGGGCTGGCGTGAGCACCGGGGCCCTCCATTTCCACTTCGCCAGCAAGGACGCCCTGGCCAGGGCGGTGGAGGGCGCGGCCGTGGACGTGGCGGAGAAGCTGGTGCAAAGCTGCCGGGCTGCGGCCGCGACCGCGCTGGAGTCGATGGTGGACACCACCAGTGCCCTGGTGCTCGCCATGGCCTCCGACCCCGTGGTCAGGGCGGGATTCCGGCTGAGCGGCGACCCTTCCCGCAAGGGTGGGGCAGAGCTGTTCCAGTGGTGGCGTGGCTCGGTGCGCGAACTGGTGGCGAGGGCACGGGACGCGGGGGAACTGGCGCAGGATGTCCCGCCCGAGGACGCGGCCGCGGTGATCATGGCTGCCACGGTCGGTTTCGAGGCGCTCGCCGGGTGGGACGAGAAGTGGCTTTCGGCCGAGTGTGCGGAGCGCTTCTGGGCCTTCGTCCTGCCGCGCCTGGCGGGGGCGCCCGAACTGATCCCGGACGGTGCGAGCCCCGGCGCGGGAGAGGGGCCTCCATAGGGGACGGCTGGAGGAGACAGCCCGGAGGGGGGAGGTCGGAGGAGCAGGTCCGTGGGGCAGGTCCGTGGGGCAGAGAGTCGCTTGAGCGTTGCGGGAGTATGTGGCGCAGCGTTGACAAACCGCACGTGCTGTTTTTTAATCGCGGCACGGCGCTTCACAAAGCCTGCAGCAGACGGGGGAGACGGCGTGGACATCGGCATACTCGGCTCATTGACTGTGCGGGAGAGGGGCGTCTCGATCACGCCGACCGCCCCCAAACCGCGTCAGGTGCTCGCCCTGCTGGCCCTCCACGCCGATCAGGTCGTGACCGTCGGCACGCTGACCGAGGAGCTCTGGGGCGCCGCGCCGCCCCGCAGCGCGCGGCCCACCCTGCAGACCTACATCCTCCAGCTGCGCGAGCTCATCGCCTGCGCGCTCCGGCAGAGCGACGGCGGCGAGGAAGGGCAGCGCTGTGCCAAGGACGTCCTGCTGACCGTCCCCGGCGGCTACCTGCTCAAGACCGGGCAAGGCGCCAGCGACCTGCGGGACTTCGAGCGGCTGGCCGGGCTCGGCTACCGCGCCATGGACGCCGAGGACTACCCCGGGGCGGCCGCCCGGCTGTCCGAGGCGCTCGGCCTGTGGACCGGACCCGCACTCGCCGACGTGCACGCGGGCGTCCATCTGGAGACCGAGATCCGGCGGCTCGAGGAGAGCCGGCTGTGCGCCCTCGACCAGCGGATCGAGGCCGACCTCAGGCTCGGCCGGCACCGCGAGCTGCTCGCCGAACTGACCGTACTGGTCAGCCGGTACCCCACCCACGAGAGCCTGTGCGGCCAGTACATGCTGGCCCTGCACCGCTCCGGGCGCCGGGGCGAGGCGCTCAACGCCTACCAGCAGCTGCGCGCCAGGCTGGTGCGCAACCTGGGCCTTGAGCCGTCGGCCGCACTGGCCAAGCTCCAGCGTTCCATCCTTATGTCCGGTCCGGCCGGCGCACCGGCGCCCGCCGCCACGCCCGCCGCCGACCGCCTCGCTCCGGTCGGCTGATCCTGCCGCCTGGTCCGGTCGCCTGATCCGGCCGGCCCGGTCGGGGCTCGAGCGGCGCCCGAGGCGCGCGGGACAGCCTGGCGGCGCACTGTGAGGAGAGGGGTCACTCATGCCGTCCCAGCGAGTGCACTCCGCCCGGCGCACCGTCTCCGTGACCGCACCCGCCCATGTCGTCTACGGCATGCTCGCCGACGCCCCGCGCTGGCCGGTGCTCCTGCCCTCCTACGTCCACGTCGAGCGGATGGACTTCGACGGTGCCGGGGAGACGCTGTTGGCCTGGGAGTTCGAGGACGGCCGCGTCCGCTCCTCGCGCCTGCGGCGCACGCTGCGACCGCAGGCGCGCTCCGTCGACTTCGTACAGGAGGACCCTGCCTGGCCCGGTGACACCGTCGCCGGCTCCTGGAGTGTCGAACCCGACGGCGCCGAACGGTCGCTGGTGACCTTGCGGCACGAGACGCCGCACCCGTACACGGCTGCGGGGCCGGACGGCCTCGGCGCGGACGTGGACGAGCGGCTGGCCCGGCTGCGCGAGGCGGCCGAGCGCTGGGACAGGCTGGACGAACTGCTGCTCGCCTTCGAGGAGCGGCTGCGCGTCGACGGCCCCGCCGAACTCGTCTACGACTTCCTGTACCGCGTGGAGGACTGGCCCGATCTGATTCCCCACGTCGACGACAGCAGCGTGCGGGAGGACCGGCCGGGCACGCAGGTCGTGGTGCTCGACACGGGTGCGACCGAGGCCGGTCCCACGGCAGGTTCCGGCGAGGCGGGCGGCTTTGAGACCGTACGGCTGTGTCTTCCGCATGCCGGGCGGATCGTCTTCAAGGAGACGGCTCCGCCCGGGCCGATCGCCGCGCACAGCGGTGAGTGGAGCCTCGTACCGGACGAGTCGGGGCTGACGGTGGTGTGCGCGCACCGGGTGCTGCTCCGTGAGGAGTCGGTCGAGCCCACCCTGGGGGCGGGCGCCCTGCCGGTGGACGCCCGTCGACATGTGCGCGAGCGGCTGGGGCGGGAAAGCCGGGAGACGCTGCGCCTGGCCAAGTGGCATGCCGAGAGCCCCGTACGCCGGTTGCGATGAGGACGAGGAGGAAGCAGGCGATGACGTTCACCCGACCGGGTCCGCTCGCACCGGACGGGGCCGCGGGGCCCACCGCGACACCCCCGTACGCCGATGTGCCGCCCCTCGGCGACGGGCCGCTGTCCGCCGACGTCGTGCTGCGCGCGCGGTGGCTGGAGGTGCTGCTCGGAGATCCCCTCGGCCCCACGGGTCCCTGCAGCCGTACGCCGTCGGAGGCCGCGCGGGAGGTCCCGGCCCCCTCGGGCGCGCTCGGCGCCGTGCTCCCCGGGCCGGCCGACGTGCGCCGTATCGGCGCCGACGGGATCGTGCGCGTGCTGCGCCCGCTCTTCCGCCGCGACCTGGACCTCGGCCACGCCTGGGCCGTCCGTCCGCTGTCCGGCACTGTGGCCGGTGCGCAGGCGGGCTGGCAGGGTGGGGAATTGGGCGCGCTGCTCGGTCCGGCAGCGCTGATCGCGGCGGCGGGCGGCGCGCTGCACACGACCGCACGGCTCGTGGACTCCCTCGCCGCGCGCGAACCGGGCGTACGGCAGTGGCAGCCCGTGCTGGCCGCGGCCTTCGCCGACCTGCTGGCCTGCGAGAGCCTGACCGCGGTGGCGCTGCGGGCCCTGGACCTGACCGCGGGCGGGACGCCGGCCCTGACCGCCGCGACCGGCTACATCGTGCCCCAACTGGTCGGCCAGCTCCTGGACGACCTCGAACTCGTCCTGCACGAGAGCGGCTTCGGGCCGGACACCGCCGAACGCCGGGCCCTCGCCAAGCTGGCCGCGGATCATGTGGCGGCCGGGGCGGACCCGGCGGCCGCGGCCCAGGCACGGCTCATCAGCGCGCTGCCCTCGCTCGCCGACCCGGCCGGCGGCGCCTTCCCGGCAGATGCGGAACTGGGGGAGGGCAGTGAACACGCCGTGTCACGTGAGCTGTTCCGGCTCGGGCGGACGGGTGCGGTACGTACCGGGACGCGCGTGGGCGCGGTGTCCACCGCCGACGTCGCGGCGGCCCTGCCCGGCGCCGCCGCCCGGCCGGCCGAGCGCACCGACGACGATCCGGCCGTCGCCGCGCTCGCCCGCGTCGCCCGCCGGCTGGCGACCGAGCAGCGGACGCTGCGCCTGCCGTACCCGGCGGCCGGGCACACCGGCCCGGCCGACCCGGTGGCCCGGGCCCTGGCGGACCGTCAGGCCCTGCTGCTGCTGGCCGCGGCCGTGCTGGGAGTCGGCCAGGAGGCCGACGGCTTCCTCGGCCGCCCCCACTGGGCGCTGCTCGCCCTCGCCCGTGTTACCCGGCGGCTCGGCGCCCCGCTGCCCGGGCCCGCCGTCGACCCGGCCGGTGACGTGTGGGCGGAGCTCGCCGAGCGGACCCGGCAAGGCGTCGACTGCGACGTGTACGGCTCGGAGTTGCTGTGGGCGGGGACAGGGGCGGGGACAGAGGCCGGCGGGCGGCGGGGCGGGGGCGGGACATGAGCGGCGTGGAGCCCTCCGGGGCGCCGCTGCACGTGGCCGGGCCCGAAGGGCCGTGGGACGAGGTCTGCGAACGGTTCGAGTCCGTCGGGCGGGCCGTCGTCCACACGACCTGGGGCGAGTGGCTGACCGCCGCCCTGCTCGATCCGGAGCTGCGCGGCCTGCTCGGCCGGGACCGGCCGCGCTACCGGCAGAACCCCGCGGCGGCCGGGCGCCTCGCCTTCGCCGTGTCGCGCGTGGTCGTGAAGCACACGGCCGCGGCGGTTCTCTACACCACCCCGGCAGCCCTGGACATCGCCTACCTGCCCGGCGGGCAGCCCACGCTGCGAGGCTTCGCGGGCGAGCTGTGGCTGAGCCTGGCCCACACCGAGGAACTGATCGTCGTCGCCGTGAGCCGCCGCGGACCGGTGGGCGTGGACACCGAGTCGGTCACCCGGCGGGTGTCCTTCGAGGCACTGCACGGGCAGGTGTGCACCCCGCAGGAGACCGAACTGCTCGCCGCGCTGCCCGACGACCGGAGGGCGGCCCGGTTCCTGCGGCTGTGGACGCTGAAGGAGGCGTACACCAAGGCGCTCGGGCAGGGGATGCGGCGCGGCTTCGGCACCGTCGGTTTCCGCTGGGACGGCGACGGGCACGCGGTGCTCGCCGACGACTCGCCCGCCGCCCGCGCCTGGTCCTTCACCACGAGCCTGGTCCGGGACCGCTACCTGGTCAGCGAGGCCTGCAATATCACGGGCCAGGTCCCCGGCCAGGTCGAGGACCGCTTGCGCGACGATCCAGACGCACTCGCGCGGACGGGGCCCCCACCTGCGCAAACAGTACGGTCTTGGGGGGCTTGGAGCCCCGGTCGGCGATGAACGGGGGCGGTGAGCGGGATGGCGGGCGGGCGCCGCGGACTGCGAGGTACTGGGCAGGGGGCGGGGTGCGGGAACGATGCGAGAGGAGGGCGGGGGAGCCGGTCCGCCGCGCCGCGAGCCAGGCCGGGGGACGACCGGTCCGCCGCGCCGCGACGGTGGTTCCAGACGCCTGGGAGAGCGGATGAGCAGCCATGACGCGCAGGCCGGGACCGTCCTCGCCGTGGTCCACGAGCCGGGCGGCGCGGCACCCGGCTCCGCGCTGGTCTTCGAACTGTGCGGGCCGCTCGGCACCGCCCAGGCCGAGGCGGTCGCGGCCAGGATCGCCACCCGGCACCGCGCGTACTCCGTCGCACTGGAGGAGGCGGCGGGCCGGTACCTGGTGCGGCTGAGCCGGGCCGGCGCGGCGGGGGGCCCGGAACCGGTGCCGCTCACCGCGGAGCTGCTGGCCGACCTGCTGCAGCCCCCGTGCCTGGGCACCGTCCCGGTGGCGGGGCACCAGCGCGAGCTGCTGCTCGCCGCCGTGAACCGGCCCGGCGCGGCCGGCCGCCACATCGAGCAGCTCCACTGGTCCTGGACCGGCCCGCTGGACATCGGCCGGTTCACCGCGGCCTGGCAGTCCGTCACCGACCGCGAAGTCGTCCTGCGCGCCTCCTTCGACTGGACCGGCGCCCCCCGGCTCGTCCTGCACGAACGGGCGGCCGTCGAGGTCGTCCACCACCGCCACACCACCGTGGCCTGGAACGACCTCCTGCGGCGCGACCGGGCGCGGCAATTCGCCCTGCACCGCCCCGGGCTGCTGCGCGTCACCCTGCTCGACGGCCCGCCGCAGCACGACGCGACCGGCCGGGCGACAACGACCCGGATCCTGCTGAGCTACCCCCACGCCCTGCTCGACGAGCGCGGCGCCCAGCTGCTGGTACGGGAGTTCTACCGGGCCTACCTCGCCGACGGCGTCGTACCGGGCGGCGAACGACGGCCCGACATCCGCGACCACGTGGAGTGGCTCCGGAGCCAGGACACCGACGTCGCACGGCGCTTCTGGACCAAGGCCGCCCCGCCCGCGCACGCCGCGGTGAGCCCCGGCCGGCCGGGTGGACGCAGCCGCAACACCGGCCCCGGACGCATCCAGCGTCGCCTGCGCCCCCACCAGACCGCGCGCCTGCGCTCCTGGGCCGCGGCCTGGGGCGCCGGCGAGAGCAGCGCCCTGCACGCGGTCTGGGCACTGCTGCTGTACCGGGCGGCGGGCGTGCCGGGCCCGGCCCCGGTCAGCTTCGGCATGCACCTGTCCGGGCGCGACCTCATGCTGCGGGGCGCGGCCGACACCCCCGGGCTGCTCGGGAACCCGCTGCCGGTGACCGTCACGGTCGACCCCACCGCCCCCCTGGTGGACCTGCTGCGGCAGGTGCGCGACGCCGCGCTCGACCTGAGCGCCTACCCCTGGGTCTCCGGCGACCTGATCCGCGAGTGGAGCGGCCGGGACCCCGGTGACCGCCTCACCGACACGCTCATCCGCTTCGACACCCGGACCGAACTGCCCAAGGCGCTGCGGTCGGAACTGAGCGCGCAGGGCATCCGGGTGGACGTGCCGCAGAGCGTGAGCAGCGACACGAGTCTGCCGGTGACGCTCGTCGCGCGGCACGACAGCCAGGGCGGACTGACGCTGACCGCCACCCACGACCGGGCCGGTCTGTCCGACGCCGACGCCTCCGGGACGCTGTCGCAGTGCATGCACCTGTTGCGCCTGCTGCCGGACCACCACGACGAGCGGGTCACCGTGGCCCAGGTACTCGACCTGCTGCAGGCGGGCGAGGTGCCGCTGGCGGCGCGGCAGGAGCCCGGGCCGCGCGGCTTCGCCCTCGCGGTGCTGCGGGCCGGGGAGCCGGGGGCGGACGTCATCGGCCTGGTCATGGTCCCGGGCGTGCCGCCCGGTGCCTACGACCTGCTGCTCAGCGAGTACGACGGTCCGGAGCGGGTCGTGTCCCTGGTCCTCGACGACGCGGGCGGCCTGCCGCCGCCCGCCGGTCTGCGGGAACTCGGTCTGCGGGAACGGCCGGGTCCGGGACGCCGGCTGGTGCTGTGCGGGTGCGGGCCCGCGGGCCGGGCCGCCTACGAGATCGCCCGGGATACTCCGTACGGCACCGACGGGCCGACGACCGTGATCATGACGGGGACCGGTGACGCCGCCGACAGCGCCCGCGCGCTCCTGCGGGCCCTGGAGTCCGTCCGCGCGCGCAGCGTGTGACCTCGCGCGTGGCGTGCGACCCGGCCCGGCGGCGGGCGCGCACCGCTGCACCGGTGCACGGCCGCCGCCGCTCGAGCGGAGTGAGAGCGGGCGTCGAGCGTGATGCCCGACGGTGACCGGGACGCCGGAGGAGGGGCATGGGCGATTCGGCCCGCGGGCCCCCGGGGACCAGGGGGAGTTCGCCCTGCGCATCGTGCGGGGCAGGCCCGGCGAGGAGGAACTCGCCGCGCTCATGGCCGTGCTGCTCGTGCTGCGGACGGGCGGGGCGAAGGCGGACGAGGAGGCCGGAGGACCGTCGAACGACTCCGGTTGGTGGCGGGGTCCGGACACGGCCGCACGGGCACCTCGCGGTCCGCGGTGATCGGAACCCCGTAAAGACCGCACGGTTTCTTCCTGGTGGAGTGGACCTGCGTGATGGTTGGTTTTGGTGCGGGTCCTCGGGAGCGGCTGGAGAGGGCGTCCATCCGGGGGTCGAGTGGGCATCTGAAGGCCACAACGCTGGGACGTCAACGGAGTTGACGGCATCTGACGTCGACGAACATTGCTTGCATGGGCCACTAAAAACGGCCCATGCGGTTTGTTATTGACATACCGCATGCGCTGTTTTTTAATCGGAGGGCCCGCAGCGCACGCGAACGAGGGAGACGGCGTGGACATCGACGTACTGGGCGCACTGGATGTGAGGGAGAACGGGGTGTCCGTCGCCCCCACCGCGCCGAAGCCCCGCCAGGTCCTGGCCCTGCTGGCCCTGCACGCCGACCGGATCGTCCCGGTCGACTCGCTCGTCGAGGAGCTGTGGTCGGACCGGCCGCCGCGCAGCGCCCGCACCACCCTGCAGACCTACGTCCTGCAACTGCGCGAACTCATTGCCGCGGCCCTGGCGAAGGACCCCGCCCGGGAGGGCGAGCAGCCCCGTACCGCCAAGGACGTACTGATCACCCTGCCCGGGGGATACCTGCTGGCCTGCAACGGCGGCACCAGTGACGTGCGGGAGTTCGACCAGCTGGCCGGCCAGGGCTACCGGGCCATGGACGCGGGCGACTTCACCGGCGCCTCCCGCCTGCTGGGCAGCGCGCTGAAGCTGTGGAACGGCACGGCCTTCGCGGACGTACCGAAGGGACCGCAGCTGACCATGGAGGCCGCGCGGCTCGACGAGAGCCGCCTGTGCGCCCTCGAACAGCGCATCGAGGCCGGCCTCAGGCTCGGCCGCCACCGGGAACTGCTCGCCGAACTCACGGTGCTGACCAGCCGTCACCCCACGCACGAGAACCTGCACGCCCAGTTCATGGTGGCGCTGCACCGCGCGGGCCGACGCGGCGAGGCGCTCGGCGTCTACCAGCGGCTGCGCACCAGCCTCGTGCGCGACCTCGGGATCGAACCCTCCCCGCGCCTGCGCCGCCTGCAGCACTCGATCCTGGCCGCCACCCAGGACGGCATGCCCGTGCCGGTGGTGCCGGGCCCCTCTCCGCAGCCCTTGCCGGAGCACAGCCTGACCCCGGCCGGCTGACCCGCACCACCCGTCCCCTCCCGGGAGACCGGCACCGCTTTTCCGGGAGACCGGTACCGAACAGGAGGCGCCCGCCTTGACCGGCCAGCCGCAGACCGTCCCGCCACCGGATCCCGACGGCCCCACGGCCGACATCCTCGCCGGGCTGACGGCCGTGCTGGCGGGCACGCTGGACGTCGAACCCGGCCGGATCGACCCGCGACAGCCCTTCCAGGTGCTGGGCGTGGACTCCATCTTCGCCGCCGAGTTCGTGGCGGCCCTCAACGCCCGCTTCGGCACGGCCGTCACCGCGGCCGCGCTCTACGAACACCCTGCTCCGGCCGACCTCGCCCGCCACCTCGCCGCGGCCGGCGTCCAGGGCCGTACCGGGGTGTCCGGTACGGCCGACGTGCCAGCCGGGTCCGGTGCGGACGCCGTCCTGGCCGAGCTGCGCGGCCACCTGGCGGCGACCGTCCACCGCGACCCCGCCGAACTCGACCCGGAGGCCGACTTCCCGCTGCTCGGGCTGGACTCGATCCTGGCCGCCGAGTTCGTGGCCGCGGTCAACCGGGCGTACGGCCTCACCGAGCGGCCCGTCACGCTCTACGACCACCCCAGTCTCGGGGCCATGGCGGAGTACATCGCCGGTGCGGCGCCGGGCGCGCCGGAGGCAGCCGGGAGCCTCGCCGGGGCGGGCGCCGCGCCGGACGCGGCACGGAGCGACCTCACCAGGGACGAGGTGAACGCGCTGCTCGACGCGGTGCGCGACGACATGCTCACGGTCGACGAAGCGGTCACCCTGCTGACGCCGCGGCCCGCCTGAACGAGGACAGCACGTGGAGACCATGGATTACAGGGACATCCTGACCCGTTTCAAGAACGGTGACCTGGGCCGTGAGCAGGCGGCGGCCCTCCTGACCGGCGCGGCCCCCGGCCCCGGGGCGGGGGCCGCGCCCCGCACGACGGCGGTGGCCGAGCCGCGTGCCGCCGTGTCCCAGCCCCCGTCGGCGCGTGCCCTGACGACCGCGCCGACGGGCGGCGGACGTCCCGCCCCGGCGGACGGGTACGCCATCACGGCCGTACACGGACGCTTCCCGGACGCGGACGGCCTCGACGCCTTCTGGCACACCGCGCTGCTCGGCGGACGCGACGCCGGGCAGCGGACCTCGGTCGCCGGGGAGAAGACCCCGGGGGCCGGTGTGGAGACCCCGGTCGCCGGTGAGGGGCACCCGGACGGTGGTGACGTGCGGCGGACGGGCCGTTTCCTCCGGGGCGTCGACGCGTTCGACGCCGTCTTCTTCGGGCTCACGCCGCAGGACGCCGCGTCGATGGATCCGCAGGAGCGGATCCTGCTCGAAGCGCTCTGGCAGACACTGGAGACGGCCGGCTGCACCGGCGCCCGCCTCGACACGCTCACCGCGGCGGACGGCGAACCGCGCAGCGTCGGCGTCTACGTCGCCCACGCCCCCGTCGCCCACGCCCCCGTCGGCCACACCCCCGTCGGCCACGCCTCAACCGCCGCCGGGTCGCGTCCCGTACCGTCGGCCGGCTGCTGCGCCGGTGCCGGTCTGCCCGCCCGCCTGTCCACCCTGCTGGACCTGCGCGGACCCGGCCACTGCGTCGGCGGCGGCGAGGCGTCCTTCCTCGTCGCCCTGCACCAGGCGCTGTCCGCGCTGCGTGCCGGGGAGTGCGGTGCCGCCCTGGTCGGCGCCGTCGACCTGCGGCTCGATCCCTCGCGCCGGCACGCGGGAGGCGGCGAGGGCGTGGGGGCCGTACTGCTCCGACCGCTCGCCGCCGCTCAGGCCGTCGGCGACACCGTCCACGCGGTCGTGCGGGCCACGGCCGTCGCCCACCCCGGACGACGCGCGCCGGCCGCCGCCGCCGACCGGCTGGCCCGCCGGACACTGGCCGCGGCGGGGGTCACGGCGGCCGGTGTCGCGCTGCGGGAGACCGAGGCCACCGCGGCGGCCACGACCGGCGACACCGGCGCGGCGACCGGACTGGCGGCCCTCGTGCGGGCGGTCCTGCAACTGCGCCACGGCACGCTGCTGCCGGCCCCCGGCGACTCCTCGGCCGTGCCGTGGGCACGGCCGCACGACGAGTCGGGACGCGAACTGCCGCGCCGCGCCACTGTCACCGTACGCCCGACGGCCGGGACCGCGGCCGCCCATGTGGTCCTCGAGGAGCCGCCGCGGCGCGGGCCGGGATCGATTCCGGCAGGGCGGTCGACCGGGCCGGCCACCGCGTCCGGGGAAGAGGAGTTGGTGCTGCTGTCCGCGCCGACGCCGGAGCACCTCGCCGCCACGGCCCGGCTGTTCGCCGACCGGGCGCTCCCGGTGGACGGAGCGCACAGCGGTGTTCGGGGCTCCGTACCGGACGATCGGCAGGAGCTCGCCGCACTCGCGCGTGAACTCAGGCTCGGCCGGGCCGTGAGGGACTGCCGCCTCGCCGTCGTCGTGCGGGACACCATGGAACTGGCCGCCGCGCTCCGGGCGTTCGCCGACGACCGGGACAGTGCCGGAACCGGCGGTCCGGCCGAGGGCGTGCGGCATGCCGATCTGCGCGGCGCCCAGGGGCCCGGTGTGCTGTCCGGCGACCTCCCCGAGACCCGCGCGTACCTGGCGGCGCTGTGGCGCGAGCGCCGGCTCGACGCCCTGGCGCGGCTGTGGCTGGCCGGGGTGGACGTGACGGCCGCCGACGCGGCCGGTGCCGCTCCGGTGCTGCCGCTGCCCACGAGCGCGCTGCTGCGTCGGCCGCTGCGGGAGGCCGGACGCCCGAGCACGGACGAGCCGGCGCCGTCATGACCGTCATCGAGCCCGAGACGCGCATTCCCGAGGAACTCCCGCCCCCGGAGCAGGCCCCGCCCGTCAAGTTGTGGCTGTGTCCCAACGACGACCTGACGCCGGCCCTCAGGGACCTGCTCGCCGCGCACTGGCTGGACGAGCAGGAACGGCAGACGGCGGGCAAGTTCCTGTTCGAACGTGACCGGCGGCAGTACCTCGTGGCGCACATCCTCGTCCGGCGTGCGCTGGCGCTGGAGGCCGGGCTGGCCGAGAGCGAGCTGGTCATGTGGCGCTCGCAGCGCGGACGTCCCTTCCTGCGGCCGGTGGCGGGCGGACTGCCGCGCGGCGGAACCCACCTGGACTTCAACCTCTCCCACGCCGGCGGCTACAACCTCCTCGGCATCGTCCGCAGGCACCGCATCGGCGTGGACGTCGAAGGGCTCGACCGGGACGCGCGGGGCATCGACACCATCACGGGCACCTTCGCGCCCGAGGAACAGGAATGGGTGACGCGGGTGCCGCCGGGCCACGCCCGTGACCGGCGGGTGCTGCGGCTGTGGACGCTGAAGGAGGCGTACTCCAAGGCGCTCGGCCTCGGACTCGGCCTGCCCTTCGACGAGTTCGCCTTCACCCTGGACGACGACCGGGGCGTGACCGTCTTCCGGCCGCCGGAGCAGGACCGGTTCGGGCGGTGGCGCTTCGTGGAGCTGGAGCCGGTGCCCGGCGTCCTGGTCGCGGTCGCCGTACCGGCCGGCGACGGACAGCCCGCCGTGCTCCAGTTCCACCACGGCTTCCCGTGGGCCCGTGCGGCCCCGCAGGACATCCCGCTGCCCGAACCGGTGGGCGGCCCGGCCGTGTGACAACGCGCGGACGGGGTCGGACAGGCGCCCCGGTGAACGGGACGGGCGGCCCCGGGCGGGCCGTTCCAGCACCCGGCGCCACACCGTACGTGGAGCTCCGCTAGAGGGCGACTGCAGAAAAGCGCTGGGGAACACGGACGCGGCTAGCGTGCTCGTGACGCAGTTTTCTGGCCATCGAAAGGAACTGGACAGAGGACTCGAGGAGCTCGACGAGCGGAGGACACCGTGAAGATTCAAATCCTGGGTCCGTTGAGTGCTGAGGTCAACGGGGGCTCGATCGTTCCGACGGCCGGGAAGCCGCGGCAGGTGCTGGCGCTTCTGGCGCTGTACCCGGGACGGGTCATGCCCGTGCCCACCCTCATGGAGGAGCTGTGGGGCATCACGCCCCCCGCGAGCGCGCTGACGACCCTGCAGACGTACATCCTGCAGCTGCGAAGAAAACTCGGCACGGCGATGGGACCCGGCTCACCGGCGGGCGCCAAGGACGTGCTCGCCACCCGGCACGGCGGCTACCTGCTGCAGATCGACGGCGACTGCGTCGACGTCCACCAGTACGAGAAACTGGTGCGCGAGGGACGGACCGCCTTCGGGGCCGGGGACAACGAGGTCTCCGCCGCCCGCTTCCGCGCGGCCCTCGACCTGTGGAGCGGCGCCCCCCTGGTGGACGTGAAGGTCGGGCCCGTGCTCGACATCGAGGTCGTACGGTTGCAGGAGAGCCGCCTGGTCACCGTGGAGCGGCGCATAGACGCCGACCTCCGGCTGGGCCGGCACACGGAACTCATCGCCGAACTCGCCGACCTGACGGCACGTCACCCCCAGCACGAGGGGCTGCACTCGCAGGCCATGGTGGCCCTGTACCGGTCGGGCCGGCAGGCGTCCGCCCTCGAGGTTTACCGCCGGCTGCGGATGCGGCTCATCGACGAACTCGGTGTCGAGCCCTCTCCCCAGTTGCAGCGCATGCACCAGGCCATGCTGTCCGTCGACCCCCAGCTCGACGTCCTGGCGGGGCCGCGCAACACCTCCACCTTCGACCTGTTCGCCGCCTGAGCGGACCCGTGGGCCAGGGTACGGCGGCCGGAGCGCGGGAGGAGACGGACCGATGACCCGAGGCCGTGGCCGGAACGGGCCGGAAGCCTCAGCAGCACGTACGCCGGTGCTGGTGGCGGGGGAGGGCGAGACGGCGCTGCTGTTCGTCGCCGGCCGGCGGGTGCGGCCCGCCATGGTGCGGGCTCTGTACGGGGCGTTCCCCGTCTTCCGCACGCAGTTCGACACCGGGTGCCGGGTGCTCGACGTGCGCCTGCCCCTGCCCCTGGCGGCGGCGGTCTTCGCGCCCGAGCACGGCGCCGACGCCGGGCTGCTGGACCGTACGGACTTCGGCCGGGCCGCGCTGTTCGCCTACCAGGTGGCGCTGTACCGGACGTGGCAGGACTGGGGGATGCGCATCGGCGCGGTGGCCGGAGCCGGTTCCGGCACGGTGGCCGCGGCCCACGTGGCGGGGGGCCTGGGCCTGGAGAAGGCCGCCCGGAACATTCTGACCGGGCGTCACGACGGTCATGACCGTCGTATCCCTCAGGCGCCCGTCCCCGGACGCGGTGACGCGGAGGGCCTGTCGGCGCTGCGCGCGGCGGGCTTCCGGCGGGTGCTGGCGTGCGGGCCGGGCCCGCGGGAGGACGCGGAGACGGCCGTCGCGGTCGGCGAGGTGCCGGCGCTGCTGGCCGCCATGACGCATCTGCAGCTCTCCGGTCCGCACATCGACTGGGAGGCGCTGTGGTGGGCCCGCCACCGCGCCAACGTGCACGCCGTGCTCCGGCGGGTGCTGGAAGCGGCTTGAGGGGCGGGCGTGCGTGGCCCACGGAGCCACGGCCTTCTCAAGGCCGGATTCGACGAACTCGCCGAACTCGCCGGATTCGATTGACCGGATTAACCGGACTCACTTGTCGTTTAACCTCCGAGCGGACTTGGCCGTTGCCGACCGTGGTAACGGTGGGCAGGATGACGGGCATGGCCGTGTCACCTGCAACACGTCTGCTCTGCGACGCCACCTTTTCGTACGACGAGGCTGCGAACGCCCTGTCACTCCTTGATCTCTATGCAGGCCCGGAGTGTGAACGCGTGCATCAGGCTGCGGTCCGGCTGAGCGGAGGACGACTCGGCAGACTTCGTAAGTGGCTCGATGAGGCCAGACGCAACCCGGAGACTGTCCTGTGGTTTGGCGAATCGCCTTCCGACGTCTCCGCGGACACACATGCCTTCGGAGTGGAGTTCATCAACGCCTTTTTGGACAAGCACCCTGATACACCTGCGGTGTCAGGAAGCGAGTGACAGCGTCTGTCTGGCAAGTCGGGCAGCGACATCGAACGATTGCCTCGAACTTGATAGGGGTTTCCGCAGTTCAGCGGACACGTAGGCGGCCTTCGTCTGATCCTGTGCTCCGTCACAGAGGCATGGGAACCAGCGCGAAGGCCGTGGTCGTGAGTTTGGGGTATCAGGACGTCCTGCGGGATGCGTTCGCGGAAGTGTCATGTTTCCGGGCGGAGTTGTACTTGTGCCTGACCGCTCGGGCCGATGCACTGTTCGAGTTGTGCGACGCGTTGTTGTGCACGGACGGGCCGGTGCGGACGCTGGTGGACCTGGCGCTCGCGCCGGAACACCGCCGAGGCCACGGGGCTCTCTATGGCGGCCTCAACCAGGGACGAATCGACTTCGCCCGGCTGCGTCGTGCGCTGGCCTCGATCCCGTTACCCAGGGCTGCAGACGGTCGAATCGTGCTGGCTGGGCCCCGGAGTCCTAGCCCGGACACCAGGGAACAAGTAACCCACCGGTAGCTATCTCGGCTTCGTGACCGTGCTCTTCTTCGGTTGGCGTGGGACGGTCTTGGTCTTGTCGAGGTGTCCGTACACCGTGGAGCGGGGCACGCCGAACATGTCGGCGATCTGCTGGACGGTCTTGTCCCGCTCGTCGTAGAGGCGTTGGGCGAGTGCGGCCTGGTCCTCGGTGAGGCGCGGCCGGCGTCCGCCGACCCGGCCGCGGGCCCGTGCGGAGGCGAGGCCGTCGTTGGTGTTCGCCACGATCAGCTCGCGCTGGAGCTCGGCGAGCACGGACAGCATCCCGAACATCGCCCTCCCCTCCATGGTGGCGGTGTCGATGCCCTGCTCGATGACGTGCAGCCCGATGCTGCGCTCGCGCAGCTCGGCGCCGAGGGTCACCAGGTGGAGCACGGAGCGGGAGAGCCGGTCGAGCCGGGTGACCTTCAACGTGTCGCCCTCGCGTAGCAGCTGCATGACGAGGTCGAGCTTCGGGCGGGAGGCCTTCGCGCCGCTCGCGGTGTCGACGTGGACGTGGTCGCGGTCGACGCCGGCCCGCAGCAGGGCGTCAATCTGATGATCGGGGTTCTGGTCGGCGGTCGAGACCCGCGCGTAGCCGATGAGCATGTGTCGGAATCTATCGGCCGGACCCTTCATCGACGTTGATTGCCGACGCGAGTTGTCGACACTGCCCACCTGCGGGTTCGTGATCACCGGTGCGAGTGTCGACAGACGGTCGTTTCTCGACACCCGAGCGAGGTCTGGCGAGCGCCAACCATGCGCGGCTGGCTCCCCTCGGTGCCGGGCGGCTGGCGTCCGCAGTTGCACGCCTTGCCGAATGGTCGACGCAGAGGACTATAGTGCTAGGCAACTAGATAAATGGAGGAACTGGTGATTGAGTTCCACCTGAACAGCCGCTCCGGCCTGCCCCCGTACCAGCAACTGGTCCAGCAGGTTCGGCACGCACTGCGCCTGGGTCTACTGAACGAGGGGGACCGGCTGCCGACGGTCAAGGACGTGGCGAAGCAGATGGCGGTCAACCCGAACACGGTGCTCAAGGCGTACCGCGAGCTGGAGCACGACGGCCTGGTGGCCGCCCGTCCCGGCGTCGGGACGTTCGTGACCCGGACGCTGGCCGACGGCACGCTCGCCGCGCACGGACCGCTCCGCAAGGACCTGCAGCGCTGGCTGACCAAGGCCCGCCTGGCCGGGCTCGACGACGAGAGCATCGAGGCGCTGTTCATGAACACCTTTCGTAACGCCGCCGGAGAGGACGTAGCGTGAGCGCTGTCTTGCGAGCCCAGGGCCTGGGCAAGAGGTACAAACAGCGCTGGGCGCTGCAGAACTGCGACCTGGACGTCCCCGCCGGACGGGTGGTCGGCCTGGTCGGCCCCAACGGCGCCGGCAAGTCGACCTTATTGAACCTGGCGTCCGGCATGCTGACCCCGACGGCCGGCACCATCGAGGTGTGCGGTGGCCGTCCTGCTGCGGGTGTGGAACAGCTGGCCAAGGTCGGCTTCGTCGCCCAGGACACCCCGACCTACGCCGCGCTGAGGGTCGCCGACCACCTCGACTTCGGCAAGCGCCTCAACCCGAACTGGGACGACGCCGTGGCGCGCGACCGGATCCGTCGCCTCGGTCTGGACCCCAAGCAGCGGGCCGGCAAGCTGTCCGGCGGCCAGCGCGCGCAGCTCGCTCTCACCCTGGGCATCGCCAAGCGCCCGGAGCTGCTCATCCTGGACGAGCCGGTCGCGGCCCTGGACCCGCTCGCCCGACGGGAGTTCATGCAGGACCTGATGGAGGCCGTCGCCGAGCACGAGCTGAGCGTCGTGCTCTCCTCCCACCTGGTCTCCGACGTGGAGCGGACCTGCGACTACGTCATCGTCCTGGTCGACTCCCACGTGCAGGTGGCCGGCGACATCGACGACCTGGTCGCCTGCCACCACCGGCTCACCGGACCGCGCCGGGACCCGGGCACGCTCCCGGCCGGTCAGCACGTCATCACCGCCAGCCACGCCGAACGGCAGACCACCCTCCTGGTGCGCACCGACACCGCGGTCCACGATCCGTCCTGGACCGTCAGCCCGCTCGGTCTGGAAGACATCGTCCTGGCCTACATGACCCGGCCCGCCGATGCGGTACGCGACACCCGGCCGGCACTGGAGGTCCTCCGATGATCTGGCTGACCTGGCGCCAGTTCCGCACCCAGGCCGCCGTGATGTTCGCCGCGGTGGCCGCCCTCGCCGCCACCCTCGCGGTCACCGGCCCGCAGCTGGCTGACCTCTACCGGACGGCCGGCAGCGGCCTGGTGGACCAGGTCTCCAGTTCGGACCAGACTCTCTACTACACCGGACTGCTGGTCGTGCTCGCCGTGCCGGCGGTCATCGGGATGTTCTGGGGCGCGCCGCTGATCGCCCGTGAACTGGAGACCGGCACCCACTACCTCGCGTGGAACCAGGGCGTCACCCGAACCCGCTGGCTGGTGACCAAGCTGGGCCTTGGTGCGGCGGCCTCCATGGCCGCCGCCGGACTGACCAGCCTCGCGGTGAGCTGGTGGAGCAGCCCCATCGACCGGGCCGTCAACGGCGGTGGCGCGACGGACACGTACTTCCCGCGGCTCGACCCCATGGCCTTCGCCGCACGGGGTGTCGTCCCCATGGCCCATGCCGCCTTCGCCTTCGTCCTGGGCGTCGCCCTCGGTCTGGTCATCCGCCGCACCCTGCCCGCGATGGCCACCACGTTCGTCCTCTACGCCGCCGTCCAGATCGCCGTGCCGATGTGGATTCGGACCCACCTGGCCGCCGCGGACCGGACCACCCTGCCGATCGAGCCCGGCGGCGCCCCCTTCAGCATCCAGGACGGCGCCGAGCAGATCGTCGCGCACCTCGAAGAAGTGCCCGGGTCCTGGGTCACTTCCCAGCAGACGCTGAACGCCGCCGGTCAGCCGGCCCCCGTGCCGTCCTCCTTTGCCGACTGCCTGCACATTGAGGCGGGCCCGCCCACCCTGCAGCAGGTCGACCGCTGCGTCGCCGACCTCGGCGCCCTGGGCTACAAGCAGCAGGTGACGTACCAGCCCGCCGGGAACTTCTGGGCCCTTCAATGGGCCGAGACCGGGCTCTACCTCGGCCTCGCCCTGGCCCTGACCGGGTTCTGCGCCTGGTGGATCCGCCGCCGAGTGACCTGACGGACGCCAGTACCACTACGGGAGCACCCGCGAGGGGCAGCCGGGACCCGGCTGCCCCTCGCGGCGTCGGCAGGGTCCTCTCACCATTCAGATCAATATCGCCGATATCGGCTGCCCCGTTGGCCCCCAAGGCCGGTACAGGCACCAGCCCGTCGGCACGGGGTTCACCTCGGCTCCGCCAGGGCCTGACCGGAGCCGTCCGCCGGGGTGCGGGGACGGGGCACCGAAAGAAGCGGCGCGAGGTCGAGCCGCTTGTCCATCTCCAGGCGGAAGGTCCCGTACGGGTTGATGTTGGACCAGAACAGCGCGGTGAGCCCGCGCCGGTCCTCGTCCGAGAGCTTCTTCGCCCAGGCCGGTTCGGCGAGGAGCTGCTGAAGCAGCAGCGTGTTGACGTGCACGAGCGCGGACTGGAGCAGGTGCAGGGCGAACATAGAGGTCTCGGCGTGTTCCTTGTCCGGGCCGGTGAGCGCGCCGTCCTTGCCGTAGTGGAGCACGGTGTTCGCCGAGTTCCAGTTCTCCACGACCTGGAGCCCGCCGTGAATCTCCCGGCGCAGGCCGGGAGCGGCGAGGTAGTCGCAGGCGAAGACCGTACGGACCGCGCGGCCAAGTTCTTCGAGTGCGGCGTACGTGGGGTGCTTGGGCCCGCCGCGGGTGAAGCGCCGCAGCACCTGCTCCGCCTCCGCCGTCCCCAGGCGCAGGGCGGTGGCGTACTTGACCATCTGGTCGTACTGCTGCTCGATCAGGTCCCACTTGATGGCCCGGGTCAGCGAACCACCGAGCGCCGGCCAGCCGGGCGGGTCGTCGTCCGGGCGGTACAGGCGGATGCTGCCGATGTTCTTCAGCCGGGGCAGCAGGCGGAAGTTGAGCAGCTCGGTGAAGGCGAACCCGACCACGCTCGCGCCGTGCGTGTCGACGTAGTTCGACTCGATCTCGGCGTCCGTGCAGTGCCGCAGCAGGCCCTCGATCATCGCCACGACCTCGGACGACGAACAGGACTCAGCTGCGAGTAGATACAGACGTTCTTGCGCTCCACGTGCCAGTAGATCATCACGCCGTTGCCGCCGTAGCGTGCGTGGTACTCGGTCATGAAGTTGCTGGACCAGGACCCGAACTTCTTCGAGTCCGAGGCACACGCGTTTCCCTGCCCCCACCACGCGGTGTCGCGGGCGGAGAAGGTGGCGTTGACCAGCCGGGTGACGGCGGCGCGGAGGTTGTCGACGGTGATGAAGTGCCGCCGGATATGGCGCAGAGCGGCTTCACTCTCGCCATGCTCGCCGGTCGCAACGATCGAGCGGATACCCATGTTGGTGCCCAGTGCGAACAGCACAAGCAGCAGGCGGCGCTGGAGGGTGCCCCGGTCGATGCGCTCGTACGCGGCGACGGAGGTGAACTCGTCGGTGAAGCCGGAGAGGAAGTCGGCGTTCTTCAGCACGTCCAGGAGGTCGAGGACTCCCCATCGGCGTACGACCTCGTCCTTGAGCGCCTGGAGGCCGGTCGGCTCGTCCAGCTTCTCCAGCTTCGGCACGGTGATCCACGGGTCGCCGTGCCGCGTGGTCACCTTCACCCCGCCCGCCGAGCCGTCCGCGAGCCCTGCCGACAACCTGTCCAGGCCGTCGGCCATCCGCTGCTTCAGGCTCGCGATGAACGCCTGTGGGTCCTGGGGCTGGCGGATCGCCGCGTAGTGCACGGTGCGGGTGGCCTCGAAGTCGCCCGGCAGGTCGTTCTCCGGGTTTTGCCAGCGCAAGGCCCCCTCGACGTAGATCTCCCGGCGCCGGATCGCGTCCCGCAGTGCGACCAGGACGCATAGCTCGTACGGGATGCGCTCGACCTTGCCCTTGTCGTCCACGACGGCCTCGCGCCAGTCCTTGCGTACGACGCCGTCCATCGGCACCGTGTCGCCGGCGTCGTAGAAGCGGGTCTTGCCGTCGACCTCCGCGTACTTCTCCAGCAGCACCATCGCGTCCATCACCGGCCGGTAGGCAGTGTTGTTGCACCTGAAGCCCAGCGTCCTCAGCAGCGGCGGCAGCATCTGCCGGTAGTACGAGCTGTAGGAGGACCGCAGGGTGGTACGGACCTTGGCCTTGAAGACCTTCTCGTTCGCCTTCGCCTCCGCGACCAGGTCGCGCAGCGTCTTCTCCCCGACCACCGGGTACAGAGCCTCGCGTACCACCTCGTCGGGCTTGCCGATCGCCGCGTCAGCGAGCTTGAAGAGGATGCCTTCCTTGCCCCGAACCTTCTTCAACTCCGCGGTGAGCTGCCTCTCCACCCGCCGCTCAGCCCGCGCGTTGATTTTGTGGACCAGGGCAACCAGCAGCTCCACCAGAGCGTCAGTGATCTCCGCCTGACGAGAAGAGCACAGGGCCGCGAGCAGTGTGATCCGGGCGTCCTCGGCGGTGTCCCGGAAGTCCGAGGGGTACATCTTGATCGCCCTCGACCGCCACGCGGCCAGCAGCTTCTCCGAGCAGTCCGCGAACAGCCCCTCGGGAAGCCCGAGTCTGCGTACGTCGTTCAGTTTGGTGCTCTCCGTCAGCAGCGAGTCCAGGCCGACCGCGCCGGGATCACGCTTGAGCAAGGCCAGCAGGCCGGCACCGTCCTCGTTGTTCTCCGCGACCAGTGCAAGCAGCCGGGCCACGCCGGCGTCGCCCAGACGCTCGATGGTCCGGGCGCAGAACACCTTCTCCCACCGGTTGCGGGCGGCGACCAGTACCTTCTCGATCCGGGTCCGGCCCGGCGGCTCAATCTTCCTCGCCCGGCACTCGACCAGCAGGGCCTCCCGCTGCCGGTCCTCCACCAGCTCTACCGGGCACACCTCCACCGCCAGCCACGCGGTCAGCCGCTTCTCGTCGTCCAGCGTCGCAGGCCGGAAGTGCAGGGCTTCCCGGATCTGCTTACGGTGCCGCTTCGCCCCCGCCAGGTCGTACTTCGCAAGATCAGTCGCAGGGACCTTCACCAGACCGGCGACGTACTCGACAGCGGGCTGCGGGAACTCCTCGATGAACTCCGGGAACCGGCCTTCCATCTCGAAGAACTTGAGCATCAGGCAAAAGCCGAGCCGGGTCGGACCGGTCTTGTTCGCCACCAGGTCCCAGTCGCCGTCCACCAGCGTCCAACACGCCACCACGTCTTCCGGCGACCACTCCTGCCGCACACCCGCCCATTCCGTCGCCCACCCTGGGATTCGCTCGTTCAGCCCAACGAGGCGCACGACGACGAGAAACGGGAGACCTGACCCACCGAAAGCTACCGGCGGGTTACCTGCTCCCTGGTGTCCGAGCTAGGACTACGGGGCCGGCTGCGGACGTCTCTCCATGGCTGCGGCCGGGCGCCAACACCTGCCCCGACCGGTCCTTCTGCCACACCTTTGGCCGGGGCGAGGGCAAGCACCAGATGGTGCCGGGCTGGCCGTACCCGATCGTGGCCGCGCTGGAGACCGGCCGCACGTCCTGGACGGCAGTGCTGGACGCGGTCCGGCTGGAGCCCGGCGCTGATGTCGCCGCGGTGACCGCGGTCCAGCTCCGCGAGCTGGTCGAGCGGCTCGTCGCCGCAGGCCAGTGGAAGCCGGGCGACCCGGAGGTCCTGGTCGTGCTGGACGCCGGATACGACGCACCCCGCATCGCCTACCTGCTCAGCGATCTGCCCGTCGAGATCCTCGGCCGGCTCCGCCCAGACCGTGTCATGCGACGGCCGACACCGCCGCGGGTCTACGACCCCAAGGGCGGCCGGCCGCCCAAGCACGGCGGAGAGTTCATCTTCGGCGACCGAGCCACCTGGGGCACCGAGCAGGCCATGACGGTCACGGACACCCGCCTCTACGGGAAGGCAAACGCCCAGGCGTGGGACCGGCTCCACCCGAGGCTGACCCGGCGCGCAGCCTGGCTCAACCACGACGCACCACTGCCCATCATCGAAGGCACCGTCATCCGCCTGGTCGTGGAGAAGCTGCCCAGCGGTGGGGTGAACAAGCCGGTCTGGCTGTGGTGGTCGGGCACCGGCGCCACCACGAACGACGTGGACCGCTGCTGGCAGTCCTTCCTCCGCCGCTTCGACCTGGAGCACACGTTCCGCCTGTTCAAGCAGACACTCGGGTGGACGAAACCCCAGGTTCGCAGTCCGGAGGCGGCCGACCGGTGGACATGGCTGGTGATCGCCGCCTATGCCCAGCTCCGGCTCGCCCGTCCGCTCACCGCAGACCTGCGGCGGCCCTGGGAGAAGCCGGCCGAACCGAACAGACTCACCCCCGCCCGCGTGCGGCGGGGGTTCAGGCACCTCCGTACGAAGACCGGCTCCCCAGCCGGTGTACCCAAACCGACGCGTCCCGGTCCCGGGCGGCCACCCGGCTCGAAGAACCGCGGCCCGGCCATTCGTCACGATGTGGGCCGGTTCCTCGCCACGGGCGAGGTCTATACTCGCCCGTCCCACCACAAGAGAGGGACTAAGCCTCGGCGAACTGCATAAAGCAGCAGCTCAGAGCGCAGGTGAGACGTCGGCAGGGCTTCTCCTCGCAGAATGAGCCACATGGCCGTAGACAAGGACACAGCGTTCACTCTGCCGCGAGGCGCCACGGGCTTCTTCCAGCCGAAGGACGGGCTGCTACCGGAAACCGACCAGCGGACGTTCCGGGCAGCGCTGTATGCAGCCGCCCGGGCGGCCAAAGGCCATGTGGGCGAGATAGAGGAACAGACGTACCCCCGTACGTTTCACACCGCGACGGTCATCGAGGGCACAGGCGAGTGCGTCATCCTGTGCCACGCCTACCACCCCTGGATCGCATTCGCGCAGGAACGCCGCGACTGGTACACCGAGGAGTTCCTCACACCGCCACCGTGGGCCCATACCTTTGCCGACCTGGGGTTTGTCGTGCTTGATCGCACGCAGCTCACTCTGCCGCTCTCGGACATCGACACCTCGGTCCTAACCCAGGGCGAGTGGCGGAAAGTTCACTTCTACGGCATCTCGACATTGGGCGGAGTGCTCTTCAACGCATGGGACTGACGTCCAAGCAAGACTCCGTGGTTGACGCTGAACGATAAAAGTCAAGCCAAGCGCATCCGCCGCGAGATGGGCCGGGCGCCCGGCGCGGTCGCCACCGTCATCGACTCCCAGTCCGTGAAGGCCGCGGAGACGGTCGGGAAGGACTCGCGCGGCTACGACGGCGCGAAGAAAATCAACGGCCGCAAGCGGCACCTGGTCGTGGACACCAAGGGCCTGCCGCTGTTCGTCATGGTCACCCCGGCCGACATGACCGACCGCGAGGCAGCGAAGGAAGTGCTGTTCCGGCAGCACTCGGAATCTTTGATCACCTGGGCCGCGATCACGCTGATGACCAGGCGGAGCACCCGACGGTCCTCCCGCAGAAGCGGACAATCCGCCTCTCGCGAGGCCAGCCGGGACTGATCGCTCTCAAGTTCACGCTCGGCAACTCCACCCTGACCGGCCCGGAATCCCAGCCGGAAGTCCACTCTCCCACGAACTCCCGTGATCCAAGATCGGTTCACCTGCCGGGCCTGCCCGGCCCCCGGCCGAAGTGCCGCTCAGGTCCGCAGAATCAAGCTGAGCGGAGACAGAATGGATGTCCGGCCGGGCTGGCGTACACCCGGGAGCCCTGCTGGGCGGAGGCGACGACATCGTCCGTCGGCCGCAGCCGTCGACCGCCGGCGTCAAGCACTCGCTTGTCCGCGCTCCCCACATCGTCCGTGGCGAGGTCGAAGTGCATCTGCTGGCAGGCCCCGTCGGGCCACTGTGGCGGCACATGCTTCGGAGCCTGCTGGATCACGATCACGGGGAAGCCGTCGACCTGCAGGAAGTGGTGCGTTGCCGTCCTCGTGATCGAGCCGCCGAGCAGCCGGTGCCAGAACGAGCTCTCGCTCTCCAGGTCTGCGGCGTCCACGATCAGTGACGTCAGGCTGAAGCTCATGGTGTCTCCCCTCGAAGTGCGTTTCACGGTGCGGCTCAGACCACCGGGATGATGCCGCCGTCGACACGGAACTGCGCACCGGTGAGCCATTTGGCGCGGCCGGAGGCAAGGAACGCGATCATCTCTGCGACGTCCTCGGGTTCGCCGGGCCGCCCCATCGGGACCTTCAGGTGGTCCACGATCTGCTGCTTGACGTCGTCGATACCCACACCCTGACTGTCGGCCATCTGCTGAAGATGGCCGACAGCCCCCTCGGTGACGACGAAGCCCGGCACCACGCACACCACGCGTACGCCGCGTCCTCCCACCGCCGTCGCCAGCTCGCGGCTGTAGGCGTTGAGCGCCGCCTTCGACGCGGCGTACGGCGCCTCGGCAGGCTGGGGAAGGTGGCTGGCGATGGAGGAGACGTGGACCACGACGCCGGAGCCACGCTCGACCATCTGGGGAACCAGGGCCCGGTCGAGCCGGACCGCGCCAAGCAGATTCGTCTCCAGGTCGGCGAGCCAGGACGCGTCGGACCGCTCCAGGGTCGGCACGGGTCCGGTCGCGGCTCCGGCGTTGTTGACCAGGACGTCGACGCCTCCGACGCTGTCCAGTACCCGTCGGCCGAGTTCCGCCGCTCCCTCCTCGGATCGCAGGTCGGCGGGGATGAAAGTGGCGGGCAGGTCTTCCGCGGGCGCTGTTCGCGATGCCGTCAGCACGGTGGCACCGGCTGCGGCGAAGCGACGAACCGTGGCCTTCCCGATTCCTCGGCTACCGCCGGTCACCAGCACGCGCAGGCCGGCAAGCCCTTCATCAACGATCGTCACGGCGAGCCCCTCCAGTAAAGTGAACCTAACTCCGTTTACTATACACAAGCGGAGTCGGACTCACTTTATGGAGGACCGTTGCCGTCACCACGTCCACTGCGCGCCGATGCCCGCCGCAACCGCGAAGCGCTCCTGACCGCAGCGCGCGAAGCATTCCTCACCAACGACACCGAGGACACCCACGTGGAGGAGATCGCCCGCCGGGCCGGCGTGGCCGTCGGCACGCTGTACCGCCACTTCGAAACGCGCGAGGCTCTCATCGCGGAGGTGTACCGCCAAGAGGTCACCGAGCTCTGCGCGGCTCCCGCCCGACTGCTCGCGCAACACGCTCCGGACGAAGCCCTGCACACCTTCCTGCTGCTGCTCGTGGAGCACGCGGCAGTGGGCAGAGGGATGGGGGAGGCGCTGGAGAGCATCATGGCGACCGACTCGCCGGCCTTCGATGACACGCGCAACGAGATGGAGCGCGCCCTGGACGAACTGCTCGCCGCGGGCGTTGCGGCCGGCCTCGTCCGCAGGGGGACCAGCGGACGCATCGTCCTGCGGGCCCTTGGCGGCATCTGCGGGCTGCGTGCCAACGGCTGGAAGGACGATGCGGTACACATCGCCACGCTCCTGTACGACGGGCTGCGCTACGGCGCAGCAGGCCACGGTTAACTTGACCGCAACACGTCTGAGCAGCGCCACCAGAGACGCTCAACGCAAGACACTCCGAAGATCGCACCATGGGGCCCGTAGACCACGCCACGCCAGGTTGAAGCCCTCCAGCTCACTGCCATCCCTCAAGCCGTTCGAGCAGTGTCATTGCTCACGCCAGTCCAACAAGCCGTTCGCCAACCGATCACAACCAGTCTTCTGTCATGTCGGCCTCAGGAACAGGCGCTCAGCCCAGGTCGGTCAGGCCGACCTGGGCTGAGTTGAGCTGACACGGCGGGGCGGGTGGGACGGGCGGCGGTCAGCCGTCGAGTCGCCGGCGCACCGCGGTCGCGCATCTGCGCAGACGCACGTGCGAGAGAGTCAGCGGGGCCGAGTGGACGGCCAGTGACGACTCGGTGAGCGAGGGAACGGCGGCCCCCGCCATCGGAGAGGGCGCGCGCGGCGCAGTACGTCCTCCCTCGCGATCCCGAGCAGGTCGTCGTGCGGGCGGGACGGGAATGCCGTGGCCATTCGTCACCTCCTGGGCCATCCGATGTCGTCGTCGGACGGCACGTCCCGGTTCGGCCCCCGAGGTACGCATCCGCTCCTGGGGGCAGCACGCCGTGCAGAAACCGGATGCTTCATGGACGACTCCCTGGCGGGGGCAGGACAGCGCGCAGGCGCTTCCGACGTATGGCGCTGGAAATCCTGGCCGGATCCGCTAAAGGGACGCTCGAGGAACACGTGAGAGCCGTGCGGACGCGTACACGCGGACGCGGATGCCGCCGCTCCCAAACGGCCGAAGCCCCCGTGACGGCCGGCGGCCGACGGGGGCGTACCGGTGGGCGGGGTCCGGTCGCCCGGCGGCCCGGCGGAGGCTCAGGCGATGCCCTCGGTGGCGGTGGTCCCGGGGGCGACGGGCCAGCCGATGTCGCCCCCGGTGGTGGCGGCGGTGGTCTTCGGGGGGACGGGCCAGCCGATGTCGCTCGCGGTGGCGACGCCGGCCGTGGAGAGGAGGGTGGCGGCGATGGCGGCGGCGACGGTCGTGACGGTGGCGGTGATGCGCTTCATGGCTGGCTCCTCGGTGTCAATTCCGTGTTCGGTGTATGGCAACTTCTTGCCAAGAAGATTGGCAAGGAGGTCTCGGGAATCACTCGGAAATCAGTTGATGGATGCTCGAGCAGGGCACCGAAGGCACTCCTCGGCGCGGGGCGAGGCACTCGTTTTGCCACCACGAAGGCCCTCTGAACAGTGAGGACGCGAAATCTTGGCAGAACGAGGAATGACTTGGCAACGCTAGGAAATCTCTGGGGGGCGCACCGAGGAGCGCCTTTGCCGCACCCGGTCCGCGGTCCTCGTCACTGGAGCGCCGCTGGAGCCGACATTGCCAACCCGCCCGCAATTCTGGCAATTTATTGTCAAGCAGGAGGCAATGAGTTGCCAGTAGTTGCCCGCTGATCGGGGGAGGTCGGAAGTGAACGCGATGCCTCACGGTGACCGTGGCCGAAGGGTCCACCTGGACAGCGCCGGCCTGGGCCGGATGACAGTCGCCACCCGCGCGGAACTCACCGAGTGGACACGGCACGAGGACCGCCACGGTCCGCACGAGGTGGACGAGCACGTCCACCACGTCGTGCGCCGCGAACTCGACGCGCGCCTGGCGGCCCTGCTGGGCACGCCGGCCGGCGACACCGTCCTGTCCACCGGCGCGGCCGACGCGTTCGCCACCCTGGTGCCGCGCCTCCCGCTCGGCCCGGGCGACCGGATCTGGACGACCCCCTACGAGGGCGTCGCCAACCTGACCGTGCTGTCCGCCCTGCGCGACCGGGCCCGTTGCCGGCTGGAGGTCGTACCGCTGTGCCCGGACGGCGACCTGGACCTGGAGTGGATGGCGGCGCACATCGACGACGACGTCGCCCTGGTGTCGGTGGCACACGTCCCGGCGGGCTGCGGCATCGTCGCTCCGGTGGAGGACATCGGCCGCATCCTAGCTCCGTACCGGTGCCTCTACGCCGTCGACGCCTCGTACGCCGTCGGCCAGCTCCCTGTGGACGCGGGACGCATCGGCTGCCAACTGCTCACCGGGGACGGCTGGCGGTTCCTGCGCGGCCCGGAGTCGGTCGGGTTCGCCTACGCGGCGCCCGAGTTGCGGCAGGCACTGGCCCCGTACGGCACGGCACCCCTGGTTCCGCCGGAGGGCGCGCGCGTCGTCGCGCTGAACGCCGCCCTGGCCGAGCAGGAGCAGGCCGTTCCCGCCGGGGACCTCGCCGCCGTCCTGCGTGCCGCCGTGGAGGAGACGCCCGGAGCCGAGCTGATCGCCCCCGGGCGGGTCCAGTCCGGCATCGTCACTTTCCGGCACGCCGAGGTGCCCGCCGGGCCGCTGCGCCGGGAGCTCGCCGCCCGTGGAGTCACCGCGGGCAAGACGGTCGCGCGGGAGACCCCGCTGTACCGGCCCGGGCACGCAGTCACCGCCGCCGTGCGCGTCTCCGTCCACCACGACAACTCGACGGAGGACGTCGCCCGGTTCGCAAAGGCGCTCCGGGACGTCCTGGCCGGGCACAGGCACCACACCGTGCCGACGGCCGTCCGGGCGGCGCCGCCCGCTCCTGTGGCGGCGGCGGGCGTCGGGGCGGTGGCGGCCCCGGTGGCGGCGGGCCTGCGCGCCGTGTCCGCCTTCCCGGCGGCCGAGGGGGGCGACGCGGACCCGGCGGTACGCGTCCCGCGTCCGCGGCGGCGTACGGCCGGGCGACGGCACCTGGCGCTGGTGTCCGGCCCCGCGTCGGACGGCACGGACTGAAGCCCTGCGGGTGAGAGACCGGGCCGCCGGCCGGGGCGCTCCGGCGGGCCGTGCGCCCTGCCGCTCGAGGAACGCACGAGAAACACGAGAGGTCCGCACGGGACGATGCCACGGCGCCTGGCAAAACATTGCCCGGCTGTTGCCCGGCGCCCTACGCTCGTCGCGGCTTCGGACGGCTCGCTCCTTCTGCCTCGTGGCCACCCCCCACCCGCCTGCCCTCAGGAATTGGTCACATGCTGCAGCAGCCGGCTTTCGGCCGACGTCTCCGGAAACTGCGCCAGGCCCGCGGGCTGTCCCAGACCGCGCTGGCGGGTGACGGCATGTCCACCGGATACCTCTCCCGGCTGGAGTCCGGCGCCCGCCAGCCCACCGAACGGGCCGTCGCCTACCTCGCCGGACGGCTCGGCCTGGAAGCGGCGGACTTCGAGGAACCCGCGGGCGGTTCGCTCGCCCACGCGCTCACCCTGGCCGCCTCCACCGGCTCCGACGCGGCGATCGAAACCCTCCGCGAGGCCCTCGCCGCCGAGGGGCACGAGACGCCGGTGCTGCGCTGGCAGGCACTGTGGCACCTGGCCCGGCAGCGGCGCGTCCAGGGCGACCACACCGGTGAACGGGAGTACCTGGAGGAGCTGGTACGGCTCGGTGACCAGGTCGGGCTGACCGCGCTGCGGGTGCGCGGGCTGACCCGGTACGCCCGTTGCCTGCGCTCGCTCGGCGAGATCACCGACGCCCGCGACGCCGCGACGACCGCCCACCGTCTCGCCCAGGAGGACGAGCTGGAGGCGGACGACCGTGCGGCGGTGCTGCTCGCCCTGGTCTCCGTGGAGGCCGAGGCGGGCCGGATGCCCGACGCCCGGGCCCACGCGGACGAGCTGGTCGCGCTGGTCCTGGGCCGGTCGGACGCGGTGTGGGCCGAGGCGATGTGGACCGCGGCGGCGGTACTGGTCCGGCAGGGCGACTATGCCACCGCGCAGGCCCGTCTGGAGGAGGCGCTGGAGAAGTTCGACAGCGGTGAGGACCTCGTGCTCTGGCTCAGGCTCAGGACCGCGACGGGCCGGCTGCACCTCCAGAAGCGGCCCCCGGACCCCGAGGCCGCCGAACGGTGCGCCACGCAGGCGGAGTCGGCGCTCGCCTTCGTCGGGACGCCCGGCCTGCGCCAGGAGCTGACCGCGCTCAAGGCCGACCTCGCCTTCCTCACCGCCCGGTACGACGACGCCCGCGTGCTGCTCGGTGAACTCGCCCAGGCGCAGCCCATGATGACCTACCGGGACCGGATGCGGCTGGACATCCTGCGCCACCAGCTGCGCATCCGCTCCGGCGACGACAGCGGCGTCCAGGGCCTGCGCGCCCTGGCCGAACAGGCCCAGGCCGACGCCAACATCGACCTGGCCGCGGACATCTGGCGCATCCTCGCCGAGTCCCTGGTCGAGTCCACCGGAGAGCGGGGCACGGCCGCGTCCGGGGCCTGACCACCCGGTCGGCCACGGGCCGGGCCCGGTGTGCGGCCGGCCCCGCCCGCTTTCCCGCCCGCGCGTCGGCCGCCGTCCGGGCCGTCCGCCGTCCGGGCGGAGCCGCCGCCGGCGCGGGGAGCACGGGCGGACAGCCGCGCACCCGACGCGTGCCGGTGCTCGCCGGACGCCGGAGGCCGGACGTCCCGTGCCGGGCGCCGCCCCACCGACGGGATCGCCGGGATCCGGTGCGACGTAAGGGTCCGCCTTCCGCCGCGCCCGGTTGTGGCGGCGTACGCCCGGCGGCGGTTCGCGCGCGAGGGCCGATGTCCCGTCCAGGTTCCGCGGGTCGCCCGCCCGCCGGCGCGGGGACGGGCGGGCCACGGGCGGCGCGCGGCCGGTGGCGGGGTGGTCCGCACGGGGGGCGGGGCCGGGGGCGAGAACACGGGGCGGTTGCTGGTGACGTTCATGGGGTCCTCCGGAAGGTCGTCTTCGGTGCGTCTTGGGTGGTCGCGTCGGCGGGTGCTCGGTGCGTGCCGGGGTGGTGGGACGTCTGGGGGGTGTTTCGAAAGTCCCGCACAGCACCCACGGCGCCCGGCACGCACTCTCGCCGCACCGGCCGAAACCCCGAGTGCGTCCAGTACGAGAGCTTTCGTCCGGCACGCCGAGAGCACGCACCGGACACCGCGGGCACCGCACAGGACTTTCGAAACACCCCTAGAACAGGTCACCGAGGTCGTCGTCGAGGGGGCTGTGGAGGTGGTCGAGGCAGGGCTCGTAGGTGTCCTCGCCGTGGGTCTCGTACCAGCCCTCGGGGACGGCGGCCGTCGCCGGCCACAGGGCGCGGTGGCCGGTCGCGTCGGCGAGGACGACGAAGGTGGCGTGCTCGTCGGCGAACGGGTCGTCGTGGGCCGGACCGTCCAGCACCCGCAGGCTGCCGTCCTCGTCGAGGCGGGCGGCGCGGCCGGTGCGCCACATGCGGGCGGTGCCGCCGTCCGGGCCGCCGAACGGGTCGGGCAGGAACCGTTCGCCGTCGGCCCCGGGCTTTCCGGCGTACCCCTGGGCCACGCCCGCGCCCGCGATGTACAGGGACCCGGTCTCTCCCTGGCCCACCGGACGCAGCAGGGAGTCGAGGAGGTAGGCCCGGTAGCTGGGGGCGGGCCGGGGCGGGGAGCCGGGCACCTGCTCGACGACCAGCCTGCCCTCGGCCCAGCCGCCGCTCACGCTCAGCCCGGCGCCCTCGGCCCGGGCGAGCGCCAACAGCGCGCACAGCACGTCGTCGGAGCCGCCCAGCACCATCCGGGCGCCCCGCCGGCGCAGCCAGCCCAGCACCTCGTGCGGCACGTCCCGGGTGAGCGAGCCGTCCGGGACATGGACGCGCGCGCCGCACACCAGGGCGCTCAGCAGCCCGATCGCCGCGTCCCCGTCCGGGTAGCCGCGCACCAGCCAGGCCGTGTCCGCCGGTGCGGCCCCGGCCGCCGCGGCGACGGCCTCGCCGCCCACCGCGACCGTGCCGTCCTCGCCGGGCACCAGCAGCAGCGGGGCGCCGGGGCACGGCGGCCGGAGCCGGTCGGCGTCCGTCACCGGCCAGTGTCCGGCCGGTGGCAGCGGGCCGGCGGTCTCCTCGCGCACCAGCCGGGCCGCGCCGGGCACGGCGGGCAGCAGCAGGTCCGCGGTCTCGTCGAGCAGCAGCACCGCGGGGTGCGGTGCCTCGGCGAGGTCCAGCGCCGGGTCGACGGGCAGCAGCGCGGCTCCCGTCTTCACCACGGCCAGCGCGGCCACCGCGAACCCGGCCGGTGAGGACAGGGCGGTGAGCACGCAGGCGCCGGGGCCTGCCCGGTGCTCCAGGAGCGCGTGCGCCAGCAGGTCGGAGCGGGCGTCGAGTTCGGCGTAGTCGAGGCCGGGCAGGGCGAGCGCCCCGGGAGCCCGCGCCACCTGCGCCGCGAACAGCGAGGCCACGTCCCCCTCGGCGGGCGGCGCGTCCGCACCCGCGCACGCCCAGATCCCCGTACCCGGCCGGGTGTCCGGGCGGGCGGCGGCGACGGTGGGCGTGGACGGAGCGGACGGAGCGGGCAGTGCGGGACGGAGCGCGGGTGCGGCTGCGCCGTCCGGGTGCGGCGGCAGGGTGTCCGGTGCCGTCCGCGCGGACGGGATCGCGCCCTCCGGCAGACGGGCCGGCCGGCGGGTTTGCGGGACGGTGTCCGGGCCGGCGGCGCGGCCCGCTGCCGCCGGGGTGTTGGCGCAGCCGGCCGCCTCGACGACGGGTGCCGCGTAGACGCCGGTGAGCGGGCCCGCGGGAACCTGCTCGGGGTCGAGCAGGACGAGGTCCAGGAGGTCGGGGCGCTCGCCCCAGGTGGGCACGGCGCGGTACCCGAGGCGCTCGGCGGCCCGGCACAGCGCCTCCGGGGCGGGGGCGGGCGCGTCCTGCGGAGCCAGGTCGATGCTCTCCAGAGGGTCGAAGAGGGACTGCATGGCCGCGTACTCGTCGTGCACCCGGCGGTTGGGTACGGCGGCCAGGCGCAGCACGGCGGGGCGCCGGGTGCGCAGGTGGTCGACGAGCCCGGCGGCGGTGGTGATCTCCTCGCCCCAGCGGGCGCGGGGCGCGGTGGCGAGGTCGGCGGCGGGTTCGGCGGTAGAGAGGACCGCGTCGTAGCGGTAGCGGGTCAGTTCGTTGTGCTGGACGCCGCGCTTGACGCGTACGTCGACCGCGCGCACCGCGGGCAGGTCCCGGGCGAGGGCGTCGAACAGGGCGGGAGAGAGCAGCAGCTCGGCCTCCAGGGCGACCTCGCGGTCGACGCGGCGGCGCAGTGCCTCCCGGTCGCCCCGGGCGGCACCCGGCCGGGCCAGCGCGGTGCCGGTCCGGAAGCAGTGGGCGAGGTCGAGGTTGCGCAGGTCGCCGAGGAACAGCGAGCCGCCCGGGGCGAGCAGCGGCAGCAGGCGCTCGACGAGGGTGCGCAGGTGAGCGAGGTCCGGGACGTACTGGACCACCGAGTCGACGACGATCGTGTCGAAGTGCCCGGCGGGCAGCCCGTGGGTGTCCTCGGCGCCGCGGCACTCGAGCCGGACCTTCTCCCCCAGCACCGGGTCGGCCTCCACCCGCGCGGTGAGCGCGGCGACGGCGGCGGGGGAGGAGGCGGTGGCCCAGTACTCCCGGACCTCCTCGTCGCGGGCGAGGCGGGTCAGCAGCGTCCCGGTGCCGGCACCGATCTGCAGGACCCGGCGGCGCGGCAGCCCGCGGATCCGGCCGAGGGTGGCGTCCCGCCACTCCCGCAGGTGCGCCGGCGGGAGCGGCAGGGCGTCGTAACTGCTGATCCCGCCGGTCGGGCCGTCGCCCGGCACGGCGGCGAGGGCGCCCTGCTGCTCGTTGAGGCCGGAGTCGAACATCAGTAACCCGCTCCTTAGGACGGCGCCTTCCGGCTGGGCCCGGCTTGGCAAAACGTTGCCTGAAGGTTGGCAAAGACGTCTTGAGGTGATGTCTCGCACCGGTCGAAGGGCAGTGGATCCGCTGGTGGCACGGGTTGGTCCGGCGCCCGGACGAGATGTGTCCGGTTGCCAGGGCGGCGTCGGCGTCCCCTCGCGGCGGGAGCCTTGAGGAGTATTCGAAGGATGCTCGATCCGAGCCTCAGAAACTGTCCGCACCGAGTTCGGCTTCCTTGGGGCGAGGCCGGGCCACCCCCGGCGTCGCCCCAGGGACACGGACGGAAGCGGAGGCTGAGATCATGACCGTCGAGCTGGTGGACACCACCGTCGAACGCACGCTCCAGAGCCGGACGTTCGCCGCCCTGTACGCGGAGGCGCAGGAGTTCTACGCGCACCAGATGCGGATCCTGGACGCGCACGACGCCGAGCGCTGGGCGCTCACCTTCACCGAGGACGCCGTCCTCGAACTGCCGCCCCTCCCCGAGCCCGTGCGCGCCCTCGACGGGCTCGCCCGCTACGTACGGTCCGGCGCGGAACGGCAGCTGCGGGCCGGCGGCCGCCTCGACCACTGGGTCGGCATGCTGGACGTACAGCCCCAGCCGGACGGAACACTGCACACCCGCTGCTCGGCCCTGGTGTACGTGACGCCGGGCGGGGGCAGCCCCAAGGGGCTGCGCGTGTGCGTCATGGAGGACGTCCTGGTCCGCACCGCAGGCGAGTGGCGCGTCGCGCACCGCCGGGTGACCCGCGACGACCTGGCCTGAACCCTCGACCGAGAGCAGCCGGACGCACAGGAGGCAGCCATGCCGGAGCTACGTCCCATCCCGGTACCGCACGCGCGCGACGACAAGACGACCGCCTCCCGGGCCTGGGCCGAGGCGCTCGCGATGACCCGCGGGGACGCGGACCGTCCCGGCCGCGCCCACCGCTCCCAGGGTGAACTGGTGGCCGCCGCGCTGTCGGCGCACCGCACGCTGTCGCGGGAGTTCGGACGGAGCGTGCCGGTCACTGCCCTCGGGCCGGGCGGCGCCCCGCGAGGACTCGCCGCCTTCGTCGCCGTGTACGCCGTCCAGCAGGCGCGGGAGCAGAGGGACCAACGGGCGCGGCAGGAGCAGGAGCGGTCGGGGCGGCGGGACTGGGGCAGGCGGGTACGGCGGGACGAGCGCGGTCTGGGAGAGGCAGCCTGACGCGGGCGCCCTGGACGACGCGTCTCGCCCACACGGAGCGGGCCCCGGTGCTGCGACCGCAGCACCGGGGCCCGCTCACGACGTGCGCCTGAGGCCGCCACAGGCGGCCTCAGGCGGCCGAGGACGCCTCCTCCACCGAGTGGGTACGGCCCAGCTCCCGCTCGGTGCGCCCCAGCACGATCGAGTCGGCGATCTCACCGCTGCGTACCGCCATGTTCGACAGCAGGGCCGACGTCAGACCGTGCGTGTGCTCGGTGCCGCCCTGGAGGTAGACGCCGCAGGTCAGTTCCGGCGAGGAGACGAGGCGGTAGTCGCGCTCCACCCGGTGCCGGCCCGCCGCGTCGCGCGCGAAGTGCGCGTCGAAGTCGTCGCCGAGCAGGCGGGCCGGGTCCACCCCGTCGTAGCCGGTGGCGAACACCAGCGCGTCCACGGCCAGGCCCTCCGTCCGGTCGTCGAAGAGCGAACGCAGCACCATCCGCGTGCTCCCGCCGGTGCTCTCGACCTCGACGACCCGGGTGAGGTTGCGGAAGTGCAGCCGGTGGGTGCCGCGCACCTGCTCGTCGTACGACCGCTGGTACAGCGCCCGGATGACGTCGGTGTCGACCACCGAGTAGTTGGTGTTGCGGTGGTAGCGCCAGAACGCGTCCCGGGCCCGGTCGGTGCCGTAGTAGTACTCGTCGACCGCGCCGGGGTCGAAGACCTGGTTGGCGAAGGGGGTGTCGTCGGCGACGGAGTAGCCGTAGGACGGGATGACCGCGGAGACCTGCGCGTGCGGCAGCGAGTCGTAGAAGAACCGGGTGATCTCGGCCGCGCTCTGGCCGGCGCCGACCACCGCCACGCTCTTGAGCTCCTGCGGGTCGCGCGCGTTGAACTTGCTCAGGAACTGCGAGCTGTGCCACACCCGTTCGTCGGCCGTCACGCCCTCCGGCAGGCGCGGCACCAGACCCGTGGAGATGACCACGTTGCGGGCGGTGACCACGCTGGTGGTGCCGTCGCCGCCGCGCACCTCGATCTCCAGGAGGTCGGGCCGGAGGGTCCCGCCCTCGGTGGCGGGCCGGATCGAGGTGACCTCGGTGCCGTAGGTGACCCGGTCGCTCAGGCCGGCGGCCGCCCACTCCAGGTACTGGTGGAATTCCTGCCGGGTCGGGAAGAAGTCCTGGTTGTTCACGAACTGCACCAGCCGGTTCGAGGAGTGCAGGAAGGAGATGAAGCTGAACCGGGACATCGGGTTCCTGAAGGTCGCCAGGTCCTTCAGGAATGAGATCTGCATGGTCGTGGACGGCAGCAGCATGTTCCGGTGCCAGCCGAAGGTGGGCTGCCGCTCGAAGAAGTGATACTTGAGCGGATGCTGCGGAGCGCTCGCCTCGTGCTCCTCCAAGGCGATCGCGAGCGACATGTTGGACGGGCCGAACCCGATACCGATCACGTCGTAGATCTCTTGGTGACGCCTGCCCGTTATGCCCATGGAAAATTCTCCCGCTTACGTCTGGAAAACTCGACCGGTGGCCCGAGAGACCGTTCTGTGCTGTTTCTCCGAGGAGAACGAGGAGCATCTCAAAGGAAACTTGAAGACGGCATGAAGACCATTCGAGAGCTTCTCGAGGTGCGCGATATTCGAAAACATTGTCCTGCCGACAGGACACCGGTATGGTCGGCGAAGATTTCTGACAACTCCGCGTGACGCGGACGACGGCGTAAGTGTCCGGAGTAATGCGATCAGTCACACTCTGAGCCTGAGTCATGCCTTGAGTCAATTACCGAGAGGGTGAACCCGGATGTTCGTGCCCAGTTTCTATCGCGAACCGGACAATTCGTGGATGATGGATCTGGTCCGTGGTAATCCATTGGCGCTCGCCGTGTCCAATGGGAGTCCCGAGGACGGTCCTTTCGCCACGCATCTGCCGGTCATATTCGACCCCGAGAGGTCCGGCGACCGGCCCGGCCGGCTGCCGGGGGCCACGCTGCTCGGGCACATGAACCGGGCGAACCCGCACTGGTCGGCCCTTCAGACGGGCGGCATCCTGCTGCTGACGTTCACCGGGCCGCACTCCTACGTGTCGCCCGCTGCGTACGAGACGACCCCGGCCGCCCCCACCTGGAACTTCACCGCGGTGCACGCCCGGGGCGTGGTGGAGAAGATCGACTCGACGGAGGAGACGCTGGACGTGGTGCAGGCCACCGTGCGTGCCTATGAGGGGGAGTTCGGCGACGGCTGGGACATGACCGAGTCGGTCGACTACTTCCGCAAGATCCTGCCCGCCGTGGGCGCCTTCCGGTTCACGGTGACCGGGGCCGAGGGCATGTTCAAGCTCAGCCAGGAGCAGCCGGCCGAGGTGCGCGAGAGGGTACGGGAGTCGTTCGGGCAGAGCGCGTGCCGGCACAAGCGCGAGACCGCCGGGCTGATGAGTCGGCTGCCGTGACCTGCCCGGGACCCCGGTGCCGGGAGTCTCGGCACCGGGAGTCTCGGCACCGAGGCCCCCGGCACCGACGGTTCACGCGCTGACGGCCACCGGCCGGACGGGGTCCCGCGCGTCCTCCAGGGCGCTCGCCGCCGCGCTGTCCAGCGTGGCCGTCACCCACTGCTCGAAGTCGACGCCCAGCTGCTCCGCCGCCTCGTGCCACCGTCGCAGACGGTGGCCGGGGACCTCCAGGCGGCCGCTCGGCTCGGTGAGGGTGCGCGGCCGGCGCTCGTCCTGGCGGGCGGCGCGCAGGGCGGCGCGCAACTGCTTGGTGCTCCACCGCCCCTCCTCGGCGCGGTCGAGCCAGAGATCCTGCTCGTCGGCCGGCATGGAGGCCAGCTCGGCGTGGTGCTGGAAGCTCAGGGCGGGGCGGCGCCGGGCGAGGCCGAAGCGGCGTGCGACCCAAGCGTAGTTGCGCAGGGTCTGGTACGAGAGGCCGGCGGCGCGAATCCCGCGCTGGTAGCGGTCGGTGTAGTGGTCCTTGCCGTAGACGAGCCAGTCGCCCAGCCACCAGGAGGACGAGTCGAGGACGCCGGCGAGCTGCTGTCCGGCCCGCTCCCACTCGTCGTACGCCATCCGGGCCGGCATCCGCAGGCCCACTCTCGTCGTCAGCACCTGGCCCCCGTGGGGCTGGGGGTGGGTGTTCGCCGGGCCGCCGGGCGACCCCGCGGTCCGTCCGGCCTGACACGTCATCATGCCTCCAGGGGAAGTGCGCTTCATCGGTGGGCCCTCTGGCCCGCTCTCGGCTCAGGCCGCCGTCGCCGGCACCTCGCCGGCACCTCGCCCAGGGCCGCCCGGAAGCGGTCGAGGAACGTGTCCACCTCGCGGTCCGACACGATCAGCGGCGGGGCGAGCCGGACGACGTCCGGCATCACCGCGTTCACCAGGAGCCCCCGGTCCTCGGCCGCCCGCTGCACGCGCGCCGCCGCGTCCCCGTCGAGCACGACGCCCAGCAGCAGCCCGGTACCGCGCACTTCGCGCACCAGCGGGTGGCGCGGGTGCTCCAGACCGTGCCGCAGCCGCTGCCCCGTCCGGGCCACGTGGTCCAGGAGGCCCGCCTGCTCGATGGTGTCCAGTACGGCGAGGGCGGCCGCGCACACCACGGGGTTCCCGCCGAAGGTGGAGCCGTGCGCGCCGGGCGTGAGCAGCTGCGCGGCCCGGCCGAAGGCGAGCGTCGCGCCGATGGGCAGGCCCCCGCCCAGGCCCTTGGCGAGGGTGACGACGTCCGCCTCGACGCCCTCGGTCTCGGCCGCGAACCAGCGGCCCGTGCGCCCGATGCCGGTCTGGATCTCGTCCAGGACGAGGAGGGTCCCGGTTGCCGCGGTGATCTCGCGGGCGGCCCGCAGATAGCCGGGCGGGGGGACGACCACGCCGTTCTCCCCCTGCACGGGCTCCAGCACCAGCAGCGCGGTCTCCGGCGTGACGGCATCGCGCAGGGCCTCGACGTCCCCGTACGGCACATGGGTGACCTCGCCCGGCAGCGGCCGGAAGGGGCGCTGCTTGGCGGGCTGGCCGGTGAGGGCCAGGGCGCCCATGGTGCGGCCGTGGAAGCCGCCGGACGCCGACACCATGTGCGTACGGCCGGTGAGGCGGCCGATCTTGAACGCCGCCTCGTTGGCCTCGGCGCCGGAGTTGGAGAAGTAGACCCGGCCGTCCGGGCGCCCGGCGAGCCGCAGCAGGCGCTCGGCGAGCCGCACGGTCGGTTCGGCCATGAACAGGTTCGAGACGTGGCCGAGCGAGGCGACCTGCTCGGAGACGGCCCGGACGAGCGCGGGGTGAGCGTGGCCGAGCGAGTTGACCGCGATGCCGCCGACGAAGTCGAGGTACTCGTTGCCCTCCGCGTCCCAGACCCGGACGCCCCGGCCGCGGACCAGCGGCAGCCGGGGGGTGCCGAAGTTGTCCATCATGGCGCCCTGCCAGCGCCGGGTCAGCGCCGCGTTGCCCGCACCCACGCAGGCGAGGTCCGCGACGCTTCCGCCGGCGCCGGCGAGGTCCACGCCGCCGTGCACGCCGTCGCTCATGCCGTCACCCCCCGGACGCCGGCGTCGTCGTCCGGGACGACCACCGTGCCCGCCCCGTCGTCGGTGAACATCTGCAGCAGGATGGAGTGCTGGACCCGGCCGTCGATGACGCGGGCGGAGCCCACGCCGTTGTTCACGGCGTGCAGGCAGCTCTCCATCTTGGGGATCATCCCGGAGGACAGCCGGGGCAGCAGCCCGGTCAGTTCGCCGGCGGTCAGGCGGGGGATCACCTCGTCGCTGTCGGGCCAGTTCCGGTACAGGCCCTCGACGTCGGTCAGGATCAGCAGCGTCTCGGCGCCGAGCGCGACGGCGAGGGCCGCGGCCGCGGTGTCGGCGTTGACGTTGAACACACCGCCCTCGGCGGCGTCCTTGTCGTTCTCGGGCCGGGCGATGGGGGAGACGACGGGGATGCGTCCGTTGTCGATGAGGCCCCGCACGATCCCGGCGTCGACGTGGGCGATCTCGCCGACGCGGCCGATGTCGACGGGCGCGCCGTCCTTGTCGGCGTAGTGCTTGACGGCGGTCATCAGACGGGCGTCCTCACCCGTGAGGCCCACCGCGTGCGGGCCGTGCGCGTTGAGCAGCCCGACCAGCTCGCGCTGCACCTGCCCGGCCAGGACCATGCGGACGACCTCCATGGTCTCGTCCGTGGTGACCCTCAGGCCGCTCTCGAACCGGGACTCCAGACCCAGACGCCCGAGCTGCGCGCTGATCTGCGGGCCGCCACCGTGCACCACGACCGGGTTCAGGCCCGCGTGCCGCAGATAGAGGATGTCCATGGCGAAGGCCGCCTTGAGGTCGTCGTCGACCATGGCGTTGCCGCCGAACTTGATGACGACGGTCTTGCCGTGGTGGCGCGCCACCCACGGCAGCGCCTCGATGAGGGCGCGGGCCTTGGGCAGGGCCGCGTGCTCGCCGGAGCGGTCGCGGCCGGAGGAGTGGGGGAGTGGCCGAGGAGACGGTGAAGCGCTCATGAGGAGTACTCGCTGTTCTCGTGGACGTAGTCGGCGGTCAGGTCGTTGGTCCAGACGACGGCGTGGTCCGCGCCCTCGGCGAGGTCCACGGTGATCCGGACCTCGCGGCCGGTCATGTCCACCAGCGCGCGGTCCTCGCCCACCGAGCCGTCCTTGCACACCCACACGTCGTTGATGGCGACGCTCAGCCGGTCCGGCGCGAACGCGGCGGAGGTGGTGCCGACGGCGGACAGCACACGGCCCCAGTTGGGGTCCTCGCCGTGGACGGCGCACTTGAGGAGGTTGTTGCGGGCGACGGAGCGGCCCACCTCGACGGCGTCGTCCTCGCTCGCGGCGCCCACGACCTCGACGCGGATCTCCTTGGAGGCACCCTCCGCGTCCCCGACGAGCTGCCGGGCCAGGTCGGCGCAGACCGCGCGGACGGCGTCGGCGAACTCCTCGTACCCGGGAGCGGCGCCGGCGGCACCGGAGGCGAGCAGCAGCACCGTGTCGTTGGTGGACATGCAGCCGTCGGAGTCGACGCGGTCGAAGGTGACCCGGGCGGCGGCGCGCAGGGCCGGGTCCAGCGCCCGGGCGTCGACGTCGGCGTCGGTGGTGAGGACGACCAGCATGGTGGCCAGGCCCGGGGCGAGCATCCCGGCGCCCTTGGCCATGCCGCCGACCGTCCAGCCGTCCTTCGTCACGGCGGCCGTCTTGTGCACCGTGTCGGTGGTCATGACGGCGCGCGCCGCGTCCTCGCCGCCGTCCTCGGACAGCCGGCCGGCGGCGTCCTCGACGCCGGTCAGCAGCCGGTCCATGGGCAGCCGCACACCGATGAGCCCGGTGGAGCAGACCGCCACCTGGGAGACGTCCAGGCCGAGCCGTCCGGCGGTCCGCTCGGCGGTGGCGCGGGTGTCCGCGAGGCCCTGCGGCCCGGTGCAGGCGTTGGCGCCGCCGGAGTTGAGGACCACCGCGCGGACCGAGCCGTCCGCGAGGATCCGCCGGGACCACCGGACGGGGGCGGCCTGCACGCGGTTGGCGGTGAAGACGCCCGCGGCGGCACTGCCCGGCCCGTCGTTCACGACGAGCGCCAGGTCCCGGCTGCCGTTCTGCTTGATTCCCGAGGCGATGCCCGCCGCCCTGAAGCCTCGTGCTGCGGTGACGCTCACGGTGCGACTCCGATCGTGGAAAGCCCCAGTGACTCGGGCAGGCCGAGGGCGACGTTCATGCTCTGGACGGCGCCGCCCGCGGTGCCCTTGGTGAGGTTGTCGATGGCGCTGATCGCGACGATCCGGCCGGCCTCCGGGTCGAGGGCCACCTGGACCTGCCCGGCGTTCGACCCGTACACGGCTCCGGTGGCGGGCCACTGCCCCTCGGGCAGCAGCCGCACGAACGGCTCGTCGCCGTACGCCTTCTCGTACGCGGCCCGTACGTCCGCCGCGCCGACCCCGGGCCGGGCCGCGGCCGAGCAGGTGGCGAGGATGCCGCGGGGCATGGGGGCCAGGGTGGGGGTGAAGGAGACGGCGACCGGGTGGCCCGCCGCGGCGCCGAGGTGCTGCTTCATCTCGGGCGTGTGCCGGTGGCCGCCGCCCACGCCGTAGGGCCGCATGGAGCCCATGACCTCGCTGCCGAGCAGGTCCGCCCGGGCCGCCTTGCCGGCGCCGGACGTGCCGGACGCCGCGACGACCACCGCCTCGGGCTCGGCCAGCCCGGCCGCGTACGCGGGGAAGAGGGCCAGCAGGACCGCGGTCGGGTAGCAGCCCGGCACCGCGATGCGCCGGGTGCCCGCCAGCGCGGCGCGGGCGCCGGGCAGTTCGGGCAGGCCGTAGGGCCAGGTGCCCGCGTGCGGCGAGCCGTAGAACGCCTGCCAGTCGGCCGCGTCCGCGAGGCGGAAGTCCGCGCCGCAGTCGACGACGAGCGTCTCCTCGCCCAGGTGCTCCGCCACCGCGGCGGACTGCCCGTGCGGCAGGGCGAGGAAGACGACGTCGTGCCCCGTGAGGGCGTCGGCGGTGGTGGGCAGCAACTCCCGCCCGGCCAGCGGGGCCAGGTGCGGTTGCAGCGCGCCCAGCCGCTGTCCCGCGCTGGAGTGCCCGGTCAGGGCACCGATCTCTACTTCGGGGTGGGCCAGGAGCAGACGCAGGAGCTCGCCCCCCGCGTAGCCGCTCGCTCCTGCCACGGCCGCTCGCACTGTCATGAATTCTCCCCGTCGACGGACACGTGTCCCGGTCCTCGCGGCCCGCCGCCTCAGCGCGAGCGGGCGGGTGCCTCGCAGAACTCGGCGTCCAGAATGGGCAGGATGCTCTCCGCCGCCCAGGTCCCGTTGTAGTTGAACGCGAGCCGGTGGCGACCGTCCTCGGTCATGGCGACCAGGGAGATCGACCCCATCGTTCCCCCGTCGTGGTACCAGAGGGTGGTGCCGCAGCCCAGCGTGAGCCGTTCGATGCCGAGCCCGTAGGACGAGCCGGGGGCGTCGGGGTTGACCACGGTCGACTTCATCTTCGCCAACTGCCGCGGCGGCAGCAGCTTGCCCTTCAGCAGCGCCGCGTAGAACCGGTTCAGGTCCCTCGTACTGGAGATGATGTCGCTGTCGCCCCAGAACTGCGACCCGTTGACCTCGGTGACGTCGTCGATCCGGTCCGGCTGTGCGAGGAAGAGCCTGGCGTGCTCGCGGCCGCTCGGCCGGGGCAGGCCGAAGTCCGTGCCGGGGTGGGACGTCGCCTCCAGCTTCAGGGGCGCGACGATGCGCTCGCGCACCTCTTCCTCGTACGACCTGCCGCCCGCCTTCTCGACGATCAGCGCGGCCAGGATGTCGTTGGTGTGGGAGAACGAGTGCCTGGCGCCCGGCTCGAACTGCGGCGCGTGGGAGAACGCCACCCGCAGGCGGGCCCCGGGCGGCAGCGTGTCGTACCGGTGCTGGAGGAAACCGTCGCCCAGCACGTACGTGTCGAGGTACTGCGGGTCGTTGAAGTAGTCGGTCAGACCGCTGGTGTGGTTGAGGAGCTGGCGTACGGTGATCCGGCTGCCGTCGTTGCCGTTGCCGGTCACCAGGCCGGGCAGATGACGCTCCACGGTGTCGTCCAGGCCGAGCTTCTTCTCCGCCTCCATCTGGAGCAGGACGACCGCCACGAACGTGTTGGTGATGCTGCCGACACGGAACCGGTCGTTCTCGCCGCGCGGGGCGCCCGTCGTCAGGTCGCCCACACCCGACGCCGACTTCCAGACCCCGTCCGCGTCCCGCGCTTCGGCGGTGATGCCGGGGACGCCGGCGGCGACGGCCGCGTCCATCGCACGCTGCGTCGCCTGGTGGCCTCCCGCCGCGGCGGGAGCGTCCCCGGCCGCTTGGGCGGGATGCGTGAGAACGGTGGCCGTGAGGGCCGCCGCCGCCAGCGCGACCACGCCCGCGCTCGGTCTCTTCCGTGTCGTCGTCGTCCGCATCGTCATTTCCCCGTTTCAGAAGACTCGTCCGTAGGTGGCGGATGCCGTACTCGTGCTTACTCGTGTGCCGTGCGTTGGGGAGGCACGGGAAGTTCAGGAGGAGTGCGCCGCGGTCACCGCGTCGAGCGCCGTGGTCGCGTCCCGTTCGATCCGCCGCAGCAGCGGCCGGGGATCGCCCTGGAAGTAGAAGTGACCGCCGTCGAAGACCCGCAGGCCCAGGAAGTGCTCGCTGTGCTCCTCCCAGCCCGCCATCCGCGGCGGTGAGGCGTGGCGGTCCTCGGCGCCCGCGTAGGCGGACAGCGCCACGGGCAGCGGACCGGTGCCGGGAGCGGGGCGCCAGGTCTCCACCAGGCGCAGGTCGTTGCGGATGACCGGCTCGAACAGGGTCCACAGCCCGGGGTCGTCGAAGACGCTGTCGGGCGTGCCGCCGAGCGCCTTCAGACGTTCCCGCAGCTCGGCCTCGGGCAGCGCGTGGTAGCGCCGCCCCGGAACCACGAGCTGCGGCGCGGTGCGGGCCGAGACACCGACCCACACCGGCCGGGGCAGGCCCCGGTCGAGGGCCCGCCGGGTGATCTCGTACGCCAGGAGGGCGCCCATGCTGTGCCCGAACAGGGCGTAGGGACCCGTCAGTTCGGGCTCGATGTGGTGCAGCAGGAAGTCGGCGAGGCGGCCGGCCTCCGCGATCCGAGGCTGATCGAGGAGGAAGCCGTGACCCGGGGCGTCGAGCAGCCGCACGTCCCACGTGTCCGGCAGCCCGGCAGGCCAGTGGCGGTACAGCACGTGCGAGCCTCCCGCGTGGTGCAGGACGAACAGGCGCAAGGCAGGTGGTGTGCTGTCCATCGCTCCCCCTCGGATCGGGCTGCGCACGTTCGCACCATAGAACGGCGGTGGCCGAAACGGAGCGGGCACCAGGGGGACTCCGCCGCCGGTGTGGGAACCCTCTAGCGAATCTCGGGCGGCGCGCCCACGACGTGGGGACAGTACTCCCCGTACCTGGGCGACTACGCGTCGGACGCCCGCCGGACACCCGTCTCAGCCCTGGTCCGGGCGCCCGCCCCGCCCCGGTCCGGAGGCCGCCGGCTGCCACCCGGCGTCTCGAGCGGAACTCGACCGGATCTGAGCGGGGCCATGGCTACAGTGGTCGGCGAGTCGGCTACCGGCCACGTGGGGCAGCCAAGCCCGTACCACGACCGCGCCCGGTCCCAGAAAACGCGGGCGGCCGATCTCCCGTGTGTACGTCGAGGGCCGGCGGCCCCGGCCCGAGGCCGGGCCGGTGGGCCCGGCGTTCTCCCATCCCCAGTCACCCCGTGACGGTTAAGGACGGTGCCAGTTGAGCACGAACCCCTTCGATGACGAGGACGGCCGCTTCCACGTCGTGGTCAACGACGAGGAGCAGCACTCCCTGTGGCCGGCGTTCGCCGAGGTTCCCGCGGGCTGGCGGGTGGTCTTCGGCGAGGCGGCCAGGGCCGAGTGCCTGGAGTACGTCGAGCAGAACTGGACGGACCTGCGCCCCAAAAGCCTGCGGGATGCCATGGCGGCGGGCTGAACGGCCCGCCCGGACTCTCGTCGAGCCGACGCGGCGGATCCCGCCCGTGCCGTCCCGGTCCCTCGGCTGCCGCCGCCGGGTCCGCGGTCCCGACCGGGACGGCGCTGTCCGGACGTACGAACCGAAAGAACCTGGTGGAAGGCGCCGCGGCCCGCGACGCCCGCGACCGGCTTCGCGGGCCCGCACGCCCATGTCCCGCCGGCGCCCACGCAGTACATACCGCCCGGGTGCCCGGCCGAGTGACCAGCCGACGCCCGGGAAGACGCTCTGAGTTGGGAGATGAAGGTTGTGACGGGGGCTGTGAGAACGGCGAGCAGGTACAAGACGAGGCCGGTGGACACCAGCGGTGAGCCGGCGCAGCGCGACGTGGTCCTGTCCTTCGTGGGGACGCAGGCCAAGGTGCAGAAGACGGGGATGCTCTTCCCGCAGAACCTGCCGGAGCGGTCCTGGGAGCAGATCGGGACCAACCTGCGCGAGCTCGTGAACTCCTCGGCGTGGTGGCTCGCCGACTGGCTGCTCTTCGGGGAGGCCACCTACGGCTGGCGGCGGTACAAGGAGGCCATCGAGCGCACCGGGCTCGACTACCAGACCCTGCGCAACTACGCGTGGGTGGCCCGGCGGTTCGAGCACGACCGCAGGCGGGACGGCCTCAGCTTCGCCCACCACGCGGAGGTGGCCCGTCTGTCGCCGCCGGAGCAGGACTACTGGCTGCGCAAGGCCGAACAGCAGAAGTGGTCGCGCAACGAACTCCGCAGGGCACTGCGCGCCAGCCTGGCCGCGCAGAGCGACACCACCGAGATCTCCCCGAGCGGCGACGACGAGCAGCAGGCGGCGCCCCGGTCCGCGGAGCCGCCGGCCGCCGAGAAGCGCCGGCCGCAGGTCACCACCCTCACCATCGAGCTCTCCGCCGACCAGCTCGAGCACTACTCAAAGGCGGCCGCCGCGCATGGTCTGCCCGTCGGCGAATGGGTGACTCAGATGCTCGCGACCGCCGACCGCCGCACCGCCGGGAGCGGCACCGCCTGAAGGCGCGTCGCGCCGCACGCGCCGGCCGGCACCCGTTCTCGTGACGCGCCGGCGACTCGTCTGACCGGACTTCTCTCACATCGGAGCCAGTTGATGATCCTTCAGGGAAAGCGGGTCGCCCTGCCCCCGGCGCCCGTCGTGCACCAGCAGTTCGAGGCCAACGCGGCGGCCACCCCCGACGCCGTGGCCGTCGTCCACGCCGGCCGTCAGATGACATACGCCGAGCTGGACGCGCGGGCGAACCGGTTCGCGCACTTCCTCGCCGCGCGCGGGCACGGCCGGAAAGCGAAGGTCGGCGTCTGTCTCGACTACTCGGCCGACATGCTCGTCGCCATCCTCGGCACGCTGAAGGCGGGCGCGGCGTACGTGCCGTTCGACCCGGCCTATCCGGCGGCCCGGCTCCAGCTCCTGCTGGGCCAGGTCCCCTCCCTCGCCCTGATCGTCGCCTCCCCCCAGACGCGGGGGATGGTCGACTCGGCGGGCGTCGAGGTCGTCGACCTGGAGCAGCTCACCGACCACCTCGCGCAGCTCCCGGCGATCGCCCCCGACGTCCACGTCACCGGCGACGACGTGTGTTACGCGGTCTTCACGTCCGGTTCGACCGGAACGCCGAAGCTGACCGCGGTGCGGCACGAGGGCTGGTTCAACCTGATGAACTGGCTGAAGCTCGAGTACGGCCTGCACAGCGGGTCGCACAACCTGGTCGTCAGCGCCTTCGGGTTCGACCTGTCCCAACGGGCGCTGATGACACCGCTGTTCTGCGGAGCCACCCAGTACCTGATGGCGAGCCGGAACTTCGACGCCATGATGGCCTACCGCGTCCTCACCCAGCACGACATACGCGTCGTGCACTGCGCCTCCAGCACCCTGTACCTGCTCGTGGACTGGGAGACCGCGCGCGGCGGCGACGCGCTCACCCGGCTCGACTACGTGCTCTTCGGCGGCGAGCCGCTGAAGACCGAACGGCTCGCCAACTGGGCGCGGCGCGAGGGCAACGCCTGCACCCTCCTGCACCAGTACGGCGTCGCCGAGTGCACGGACGTCGCCACCTCCTACGACCTCGCCGGATACTGGCGCGGCGGACACGACATCACCCCGGTCGGCAGGCCGGCCTACAACACCGACATCCACCTTCTCGACGAGGAGCTGCGCGGCGTCGGCGCGGGGGAGTACGGCGAGGTCTGCATCTCCGGGGCGAGCGTCGGCGCGGGCTATCTGGGCGGAGCGGGCCCCGAGAACGCGAAGTTCGCGACGGTCGAGGTCGACGGCGCGCCGCTCAGGGTGTACCGCACGGGCGACCGCGGCCGCATCGACGAGGCCGGCAACCTCGTGGTCGCCGGCCGGATGGACGCGCAGGTGAAGGTGCGGGGCATGCGTATCGACCCCACCGACATCGAGCGCGCGCTCGGCCGGCTGGCCGGGATCCGGGAGGCCGCCGTGGTCGTCGCGCCCAACGACGCCGGTGAGGCCGAACTGACCGCGTTCGTCGTCCCGACCCGGGACGAGCTCACCGAGGACGACGTGCGTATCCGTCTCCTGCAGACCCTGCCGCGCAACATGGTCCCGGCCAGGTTCGTGAACGTCCTGCGGCTCCCGCTGAGCCCGCACGGGAAGGTCGACCGCGCGGCGCTGGTCGACTCGCTCCAGAAGCAGTACGCGATGAGCGGCGCGGCGTGACAGCCGACGCGGCAGCCGACAACAAACCTGTCGGCGAACCAGAGAGGACAATGATGATTGCCGACAGCGTGCGTGCCATTTGGTGCCGGGAGCTGAAAGTCGACGACATAGTGGCCGACGACGATTTCTTCACCCTGGGCGGCCAGTCCGTGATCATGTTCCGAATTCAGGATGCTTTCATGGAGGAACTGGGCGTCGAGGTCCCGATGGACCAGATGTTCCTCAACCCGACGGTGGCGTCGATCTCCGCGTACATCGAATCCCTGGACCCGGTGGCCCCGTAGTGTCGGGCGCGGGCTGTGTCGTGTCCCGCCGGCGGGACACGACACAGCCCGCGCCGACCTGCGATTCCGGTCGCGGGTTCTCTTTCTGCCGCCCGTCCGGGCGGCTAGCATCAATTTCGTGCTCGGCAGCGTTTATTCATTCGCTGCGTCGATAGCGCGCACCAACACGATGACTTTTCCGGCTGCTGCCGCGTTGGCCAAAAAACTACCTGGTAAGAGAGGCGCGCCATGTACGACGTGATTGTCATAGGTGCCCGTTGTGCGGGTTCGCCGACGGCCATGCTATTCGCGCGGCAGGGTTATCGAGTCCTGCTCCTGGAGAAAGCGCGGTTCCCGCAGGACACGCTCTCCTCCCACTACCTCCACACGCAGGGCGTGGCCCTGCTCAAGCGGTGGGGGCTGCTCGACAAGCTCGTCGAGGCGGGCTGCCGGCCGATCGACCGCCAGCGCTACGAGGCGCCCGGGGTCCGCATCGACGGATTCTCCCTGCCGGTCGACGGCCAGCGGACCACGTACGCGCCCCGGCGGTACGTGCTCGACCCGATCCTCGCGGACGGAGCCGTCGCGGCCGGCGTCGACTTCCGGCAGGGCTGCGCGGTCAACGACCTGCTGTTCGAGGACGACCGGGTCGTCGGGGTGCGGTACACGACGCCCGGCGGAGGCGAGGCGACGGACCGGGCACGCCTCGTCGTCGGCGCGGACGGCATGCGGTCGCTGGTGGCCCGCAAGACCGGCGCGCCGAACGTCATCGAGCACCCGCGGATGACCTGCACCTACTACAGCTACTGGTCCGGGGTCCCCTCCGACTTCGAGCTGTACGCGCGGCCGGGGCGGTGGATCGGCGTCATCCCCACCAACGACGACCTCACGCTGCTCATGGCCTACTTCCCGCAGGACGAGTTCTCCGAGATGCGCAAGGCGGTGGAACCCGCCTACCTCGACGCCTTCCGCACGACGGCGCCCGAGCTGTGGGAGCGGATGGCGGCGGGCAAGCGCGAGGAGCAGCTCTACGGCACCGGGCACCAGGAGAACTACTTCCGCAAGGCCTTCGGGCCCGGGTGGGCGCTGGTCGGCGACGCGGTGAACCACAAGGACTCCATCACCGCCCGCGGCATCACCGAGGCCTTCGTCCAGGCCCAGTCGCTCACCGACCGCATCGGGGACGGGCTGCACGACGACACCGCGCTCAACGCGGCGCTGCGGCGCTACGAGAACGAACTGGGCGGCGAGGCCCTCAACCACTACCAGGGCGCGCTCAACGTGGCCGAGCTGAAGCCCGAGGGGCGGGCCGAGATGCTGCAGAAGCTGGTCGGCCACCAGGAGCAGATCGACCGGTACTTCTCGACGCTGTCGGGCGCGATCTCCATCGACGACTTCTACAACGACGAGCTGCTGGACCTGCTCGACCAGAGCTGACCGCCGACTGACGACTGACGACCGCTGACTGGTTCGCCGATTTTGGAGACACAATGATCCCGTTGTCGTTCGCGCAGCGCCGGCTGTGGTTCGTGGACCGGTTCGAGGGACCTTCGCCGACCTACAACGGCGCCTTCTCCCTGCGCCTGACCGGCGACCTGGACGTGGAGGCGCTCCAGGCGGCGCTCCGCGACGTCCTCGACCGCCACGAGGCCCTGCGCACGGTGATCGTCGAGGACGACGACGGTGTCCCGCACCAGCGGGTGCTGGCGTCCGGGGAGAAGCCGTTCGGCCTGCCGGTCGTCGAGGTCACCGAGGAGGAGCTGGCGGCGGCGGTCGACCGGACGGCCACCGAGACCTTCGACCTGGCCGCCGACGTGCCGGTGCGCGCCGCCCTGCTGCGCTGCGGACCGCGCGACCACACCCTCGTCGTCGTGGCCCACCACATCGCCGTGGACGGCGAGTCCTTCGGGCCGCTGTTCCGCGACCTCACCACGGCCTACGCGGCCCGCGCCGAGGGCGGCGCCCCCGCGTGGGAGCCGCTGCCGGTGCAGTACGCGGACTACACGCTGTGGCAGCTGGACGTGCTCGGCGACGAGGCCGACCCGGAGAGCCTGGCGGCCCGGCAACTGGAGTACTGGCGCGAGGCGCTGGCCGACCTGCCGCAGCCGCTGCCCCTGCCCACGGACCGCCCCCGCCCCAGGGTGATGCGCTCCGAGGGCGACCGGATCCGGTTCGCGATCGACCCCGGCCTGCTCCGCTCCGTGGAGAAGCTGGCCGTCGAACGGGACGCCACGGTGTCGATGGTCATGCACTCGGCGCTGGCGGTGCTCCTGCACCACCTCGGCTGCGGCGACGACCTGCCCATCGGCGCGCCCATCACCGACCGCACCGACGAGGAGCTGCGCGACCTCGTCGGCTTCTTCGTCAACACCTGGGTGCTGCGCGCCGACCTCTCCGGCAACCCGACCTTCCACGACGTGCTCGAGCGGGTCCGGGAGCGGTCGCTGGCCGCGTACGACAACCAGGACATGCCCTTCGAGCGGCTGGTGGAGCGGCTCAACCCGCACCGGTCGACCGCCTACAACCCGTTCTTCCAGGTCATGCTCTCCTGGCAGCCGCCCGTGCCGCCGCTCCAGCTGCCCGGTCTCGGCGTCGAGGTCGAGCGGCTGGAGACCCGCACGGCCAAGTTCGACCTGTTCTTCGACCTGCTCCCGGACAACGAGGGCGGGGCGCGGTGCCGGCTGGAGTACGCCACCAGCCTCTTCGACCAGGACACCGCCGAGGCCCTCGCGCAGCGCTTCGTCCGCGTCCTGGGCCGGCTCGTGGCCGACCCCGAGCGCGCGGTCGCCACCGTCGACGTACTCGACGCGACCGAGCGCGAGCGGTGGCTCACCCGGTCCGGCGACCGTGCCGCCGAGGTGCCCGACCTGACCGTCCCGCAGCTCTTCGAGAGCCAGGTCGCCCGCACCCCGGACGCCCCGGCGCTCGAGTGCGACGGCCGGACGCTGACCTACCGCGAGCTGGACGACCGGGCGAACGGCATCGCCTGGGAGCTGGTCCGGCGCGGCGCCGGGCCGGAGGACCTGGTGGTTCTCGCCCTGCCGCGCACCGAGGACCTGGTGGCCGGCCTGCTCGGCATCCTCAAGTCCGGCGCCGGCTACGTGCCGATGGACCCGCAGTACCTCGGCGGGCGGGCGCACACCGTGCTGGCCGAGGCACGCCCCCGGTTCGCGGTCACCGACACGGCGACCTCGCGGGAACTGCCGCCCGGCGGCTTCGAGACCGTCGACGTCGACCAGCGCGCGGGGTGGGACACGCCCCGGGGCGCGCCAAACGACGCGGGCCGCCGTGCGCCGCTCGGCCCGGACAACCTCGCGTACGTGATGTACACCTCCGGCTCCACCGGCAAGCCGAAGGGCGCCGCGATCACCCACCGGGGCGTCGTCAACGGCGTACGGGAACTGGCGAGCGTCCTCGGCCCGACGCCCGGGTGGCGGATGCTGGCCGGCACCTCCGTCAACTTCGACGTCTCCGTCTTCGAACTGCTCACCGCCCTCACCACCGGCGGCACGGCCGAACTGGTGCCGAACGCGCTGGCGCTCGGCGAACGGGACGGCTGGAACGGTCACGTCATCAGCGGCGTCCCCTCCGTGCTCGGCGAACTGGTCGGCCACCTGGACAAGACCCCCGACGTGCGCACCGTCGTCTTCGCGGGCGACGTGCTCCCGGCCAGGCTGGTGCGCCAGGTGCGCGCGGCCCTGCCCGGCGCGCGCATCGTCAACTCCTACGGACAGAGCGAGAGTTTCTACGCCACCACCTTCTCCCTCGACCCGTCCGAGGAGTGGACGCAGGGCGACGTCGCCCCCATCGGCATCCCGCTCGGCAACATGCGGGCCTACGTCCTCGGTCCGGGACTCGCCCCCGTCCCGCAGGGCGTGATCGGTGAGCTGTACGTCGCCGGCACCTGCCTCGGCCGCGGCTACCACGACCGGCCGGACCTGACCGCCGAACGCTACGTGGCCAGCCCCTTCGGCCCCGCCGGCGAGCGGATGTACCGCACCGGCGACCTGGCCCGCTGGAACGCCGAGGGCCGGCTGGAGTGCGTCGGCCGCGGCGACGGCCAGGTGAAGGTGCGCGGCTTCCGCATCGAGACCGCCGAGGTCGAGGCCGCGATCACCCAGCACCCCGGCATCAGCGAGGCCGTGGTGATCGGCCGCGAGGCGCCCTCGGGCGGCAAGCAGCTCGTCGCCTACGTCGTCCACACCGGCGAAGGCGCCGTCGGCGACGACGGCGCCGGCGGCATCGGCGACGTGGATGTGCAGGCCGGGGCCTCGGCCGCCGAACTGCGCAAGTACGTCGCCGCCCGCCTGCCCGACTACATGGTCCCCTCCGCGTTCGTGGCCCTCGGCCGGCTGCCGCTGGGCCCGACCGGCAAGCTGGACCGCAAGGCGCTGCCCGAGCCGGAGTTCCTGGGCGAGGCCTACCGGGAGCCGCGCACCGAGACCGAGCGGATCATCGCCGCCGCCTACGCGGACGTCCTCGGTGTGGAGCGGGTCGGCGTCGACGACGACTTCTTCGCCGTCGGCGGCGACAGCCTGCGCTCGATCCAGGTGGTGGCGCGGGCCCGCGCCCGGGGCCTGGACCTGACCACGCGGGAGATCTTCGAGTGCCGCACGGCGGCCCGGCTGGCCGAGGCGGCCGCCGACCGCCAGGGCCGGGTGCCCGTGCTCGCGGAACTGGAGGGCGGCGGCGTCGGCCCGATGCCGCTCCAGCCGGTGGCCCGGCACGTGTTCGAACACGGCGGCGGGACGAATCGTTTCGCTATGTCGATGGTGCTGGAGCTGCCCGGGGGCATCGACGCGGACGGCCTCGCCGCCACGCTGGACGCCGTGCTCGACCGGCACGACCTGCTGCGCGCCCGCCTGGTCCGCGGCGACGAGCCCACCCTCGTCGTCCGCGAGCCGGGCGCCGTACGGGCGGCGGACCTGATCCGCCGGGTCGACTGCGACGGACGGTGGGACGAGCCCGCGGCGCTTCAGGCGGCGAAGGCGGAACTGGACGACGCGGTCGGACGGCTCGACCCCGAGGCCGGGACCATGGCGGACTTCGTCTGGTTCGCCGCCGGCTCGGGCGAGGGCCGGCTGCTCGTGGTGCTGCACCACCTCGTGGTGGACGGCGTCACCTGGCGCATCCTCATGTCGGACCTCGCCGAGGCGTGGCAGCAGGTCAGCTCCGGCAGGGCACCCGAACTGCCCGCGGTCGGCACCTCGGCCCGGCGCTGGGCCCTGGCGCTCCAGGACGAGGCGCTCTCCGAGAAGCGCGAGGCCGAACTGGAGTACTGGCGCGACCTGCTGGAGGCGTCCGACCCACCCCTGGGCACACGGGCGTTCGACCCGGCGGTGGACGTGTGGGCCACGGTCGACACCGTGCGCGTGGAACTGCCCGCCGACGTCACCGAGGCGGTCCTCACCAGGCTGCCGGCGGCGTACCGGGGCACCGCGACCGACGTACTGCTCGCCGCGCTCGCGTGTGCCGTCAACCGGTGGCGTGGCACGGACCGCTCGGCCCTGGTCCGGCTGGAGGGACACGGCCGCGAGGAGGACGTCGTCCCCGGCGCCGACCTCTCCCGCACCGTCGGATGGTTCACCAGCATGTACCCGGCCCGGGTCGACGTGCGCGGGGTGGACTTGGCCGACGTCCTGGCCGGCGGCCCCGCGGCCGGCCGGGCGGTCAAGCTGGTCAAGGAGCAGCTGCGCGCGGTCCCCGACAAGGGCCTGGGCTACGGGCTGCTGCGCTACCTGAACCCGGAGACCGCCGAGCAGCTCGCCGACTACCCGGCGCCGCAGATCGGCTTCAACTACCTCGGCCGGATCTCCGAGTCCGACGTGCCCGAGCACCTGCGCGCGCAGGGCTGGGGACCGGCGTCCTGGTCGTCCGAGCTGATCGCGGCGCCCGACCCGGACCTGCCCGCGCTGTCCGCGCTGGAGGTCAACTCGGTCGCCACGGACACCCCCGACGGCACCCGGCTCCAGGCCGCCCTCATGTTCGCCACCGGCGTCCTGACCCGCGGGCGGACCGAGGAGCTGGCCCGGCTGTGGGTCGAGGCGCTGCACGGCATGGCCGCGCACGCCGCCCGCCCGGACACCGGCGGCCTCACCCCCTCGGACGCTCCGCTGGTCCCGGTGCGGCAGGAGGAGATCGAGACCTGGGAGGAACGCTACGGCCGGCTGGAGCAGGTGTGGCCGCAGGCCCCGGGGCAGTCCGGCATCCAGTTCCAGGCCGCACTCGCCGAGGGAACCTTCGACGTCTACCACATGCAGTTCGTGCTGCACCTGTCCGGGCACGTGGAGCCGGCCCGCATGCGGGCGGCCGGGCAGGCGCTCCTGGAGCGGTACCCGAACCTGCGCTCCGCGTTCCTCACCGCGGCCGACGGCGACCCGGTGCAGGTCGTGGCGGAGCACGTCACCGTGCCCTGGCGGCACCTGGACCTGACCGGCCGCGCCGAGGCCGAGCAGGACGAGGCACTCGACCAGGCCCTCGCCGACGACCGGGCCGACCGGCTCGACCCCGCCCGGCCGCCGCTGTTCCGCCTGGCCCTGCTCACCTGCGGGCCGGAGCGGGCGAAGCTCATCGTCACGGCCCACCACACCCTCTTCGACGGCTGGTCCTCCCCGCTGGTGATCAAGGACCTGATCCGCCTGTACGCCGGGACCGACGGGCTCGCCCCGGTCCGCAGCTACGGCGACTACCTGGCCTGGCTGTCCCGGCAGGACCGGGAGGCGTCGGCGGCCCGCTGGCAGGCCGAGCTCGACGGGTTCGACGAGCCCACCCTCGTGGCCGCCGGCCGCCGTGCCGAGGGGGACGCGTCCGCCCTCGGCCGGGTCGAGGTGCCGCTGTCGATCGACAAGGGCCGCGAACTCGCCCGGCGCGCAGCCGAACTCGGCGTCACGCTGAACACGCTCCTGCAAGGCGCGTGGGCGATCCTGCTCTCCAAGCTGACCGGGCAGCGGGACGTGGTCTTCGGCGCCGCCGTCAACGGCCGCCCGGCGGACCTGACCGGGTCCGAGGAAATGGTCGGCCTGTTCATCAACACCCTCCCGACCAGGGCGTTGTGCCGGCCCGGCCAGAGCGTGGCCGACGTCATCACCGACCTCCAGGACCGGCAGATCACCCTGCTCGACCACCACTACTACGGCCTCGCCGACATCCAGCGCGGCGTCGGACTGCCGGCCCTCTTCGACACGATCGTCGTCTTCGAGAACTACCCGATCGACCGCGAGGGCATCGTCGAGGCGAACGCCTCGGCGGGCGTCACGATCGACGCGATCCGGCCCTTCGCCGGCTCGCACTACCCCCTCACCCTCAACTCCTCCGACCCCTACCTGCGACTCTCCCTCGACTACCAGCGCAACCTCTACGACCGCGAGACGGCCGGGGTGATCGCCGCGCGGTTCGTCCGGGTGCTGGAGCAGGTCCTTGAGGACCCGCACGTGCCGGTGGGTGCGGTGGAGGTGCTGGGCGAGGAGGAGCGGGACCGGCTGGTGTGCCAGGTCAACGACACGGCGCGTGCGGTGGCCCCGGACACGTTGCCGGGTGCGTTCGAGGCGCAGGTGGCCCGTGACCCGGAGCGGGTGGCGCTGGTCGGTGAGCGGGAATCGCTGACGTACGGGGAGTTCAACCGGCGGGCGAACCGGCTGGCGCACTGGCTGGTGGAGCGGGGTGCGGGTCCGGAGCGGCTGGTCGCGGTGAGGATCCCGCGGTCGGTGGACCTCCTGGTCGCGATCTACGCGGTGGTGAAGGCCGGCGCGGCGTATCTGCCGATCGATCCGGAGCTGCCCGAGGACCGGGTGCGGCACGTGCTGGACAGTGCGAAGCCGCTGCTGGTGCTCGACGAGGAGCTGCCGGACGTCTGCGTGTACCCGGACATGAACCCGAAGCGGGTTCTGTCGCCGGACAACGCGGCGTATGTCATCTACACCTCCGGTTCCACGGGTGGGCCCAAGGGCGTGCAGGTGGCGCACCGGTCGATCATGAACCGGCTCAAGTGGGGCCTGGCGCACTTCGTCGTGGGTGCCGAGGACCGGGTGCTGCTGAGCACCACGGCGAGTTTCGACGTGTCGGTGCCGGAGCTGTTCGCGCCGCTCCAGGCCGGCGCCGCGATCGTGATCGCGCGTCCCGACGGGCGCCGGGACCCGTCCTATCTCGCCGAGCTGATCCGGCGCGAGGGCGTGACCGGCGCGGACTTCGTGCCCTCGCTCCTGGAGGCCTTCGTCGCCGAGCCGGGGGCCAAGGAGTGCGAGAGCCTGCGCTGGATCGAGGTGGCGGGCGAGGCGTTCCCGGCGGAGCTGGCGAACAAGGCCGTCGAGGTGCTGCCCGGCTGCGGGGTGCACAACCTGTACGGGCCGACCGAGGCGTCGGTGGAGGTCACGGCGTGGCAGCACGTGCCGGGCGCCGGCCGGGTGCCGATCGGCGCGCCGATCTGGAACACCCGGGTGTACATCCTGGACGCGGCCCTGCGCCCCGTCGCGCCCGGGGTCGCCGGTGAGCTGTACCTCGCCGGCGCCGGTCTGGCCCGGGGTTACCTCGGGCAGACCGGGCTGACCGCGAACCGGTTCGTGGCCTGCCCGTTCGGTGAGCCGGGCACCCGCATGTACCGCACCGGCGACCTGGTGCGGTGGACCGGGGAGGGCCAGGTCGAGTACATCGGCCGGACCGACTTCCAGGTCAAGGTCCGCGGGTTTCGCATCGAACTCGGTGAGATCGAGCAGGCACTGACCGCGCACCCGGACGTCGACAACGCGGTCGTCGTCGTACGCGAGGACAGCGCCGACGTCCAGCGACTGGTCGCCTACGTGGTGCCGGGCAACGGCACGGCACACACCGACCTGGACCTCACGGCCCTCACGGACCGGGCCCGGGAACACCTGCCGGAGTACATGGTCCCCTCGGCGATCGTGCCGCTCGCCGAACTGCCCATGACACCGAGCGGGAAGCTCGACCGCAGGGCGCTCCCCGCTCCGGACCACACCGAGGCTGCGGCCGGACGAGGGCCGCGCAACCACACCGAGGAAGTCCTCTGCCGGCTGTTCGCCGAACTGCTCGGCCTGGAGGAGGTCGGCATCGACATCGACTTCTTCGACCACGGCGGGCACTCGCTGCTGGCCACCCGGCTGACCGGCCGCATACGCAACGAGCTCGACGTCGACGTGAAAGTCACGACGGTCTTCCGTAATCCGACCGCCGCCCAGCTGGCGGTCCAGATCGAGGAACTGGCCACGTCGAAACGCCCCCGGCTGCGCCCCCAGCTGGGCCAGATGACCGTTTAGGAGAAGCGTCGATGATCCCCTTGTCCTTCGCCCAGCGACGGATGTGGTTCCTCCACCGTCTGGAAGGCCCGTCCGCGACCTACAACATCCCGTTCGTGCTGCGCCTGGACGGGGCACTGGACACGGCGGCCCTGGCCGCCGCGGTGACGGACGTCGCGAACCGGCACGACAGCCTGCGCACCCTGATCGCCGAGAACGAGGACGGCACACCGGAGCAGCGGATCCTGCCGCCCGAGGAGGCGGTCCTCCAGTTCCGGCTGGTCGACGTGGCCGCCGAGGCGGTGGACGCCGCCGTACAGGAGGCGGCGCGCGAGGGCTTCGACCTGGACACGGAACTGCCGCTGCGCACCACCGTGTTCCGGCTCTCCCCGCAGGAGCACGTGCTGGTGTTCGTGTTCCACCACATCGCCGCGGACGGGGCGTCGATGGCGCCGTTCCTGCGGGACCTGCTGTCGGCGTACGCGGCCCGTCAGCAGGGGGACGAGCCGGAGTGGACGCCGCTCCCGGTGCAGTACAAGGACTACACGCTGTGGCAGCGGCAGCTGCTGGGCGACGAAGAGGACCCGGAGAGCGTTGCCGCGGAGCAACTCGCCTACTGGCGGCGGGAGCTGGCCGGGGTGCCGCAGCCCGTGCAGCTGCCGCTGGACCGGCCGCGGCCGACGGTGGCCGGCCACCGCGGCGGTCACGTCGACTTCGAACTGGACGCGGAGCTGCTCTCCGGGGTCGGGAAGCTGGCCGCCGAGCGCGGCGCCACCGCGCCGATGCTCGCCCAGTCCGTGCTCGCGGTGCTCCTGCACCACCTCGGCGCGGGCAACGACCTGACGATCGGCAGCCCGATCGAAGGACGTGCCGACGAGCAGCTCGACCAGCTGATCGGGTTCTTCGCCAACACCTGGGTGCTGCGCGTCGACCTGTCGCACAACCCGTCGTTCAACGACCTGCTGGACCAGGTGAGGGAGAGTGCCCTCGCCGCGTACGACAACCAGGACGTCCCCTTCGAACGCCTGGTGGAACTGCTGAGCCCGGAACGCACCACGGCCTACCAGCCGCTGTTCCAGGTGATGCTGGCCTGGCAGTTCGAGTGGTCGCAGATCGAGATACCGGGCCTGCGCGTCACCCCCCTCCCGGCGGGCACCGGCACCGCCAAGTTCGACCTGTTCCTCAACATCGTCCCGGCCCCGTCCGGGGGCGCGTACGGGCGGCTCGAGTACGCGACGGAACTGTTCGACCACTCCACGGCCGAGAACCTCGTCGACCGCTACGTGCGCGTGCTCCGGCAGGTCGTCACCGACCCCGGGACGCGGCTCGGTTCCGTGGACGTGCTCACCGGCGCCGAACGGGACCTGCTGACCCGGGTGAACGAGACGGCGGCACCGGCGCAGGCGGCGACGGTGCCGGAACTGGTCGCCGCCCAGGCCGCGCGGACACCGGACGCGACGGCGGTGGTGTCCGGCCGGACCACCCTGACCTACGCGGAGCTGGAGGGCCGAGCGGCCCGGCTGGCCGCGGTGCTGCGCGACCACGGGGTCGGGCCCGACGCCCTGGTCGCCGTGGCGCTGCCCCGGTCGGCGGACCTGGTGGTCGCGCTCCTCGCCGTGCTCAAGGCCGGCGGCGCCTACCTGCCGATCGACCCTCAGTACCCGGCCGCCCGCGTCGGCCTCCTGCTCAGCACGGCCGACCCCGCGCTGGTGCTCACCGACCGCGAGGCGGCGGCGACCGTGGCCGGATGCCGCGCGCCGGTGCTCCACCTCGACGACCAGGACCTCGACGGCCCCGCCCCCGACGCCCCGGCCGTCCGGATCGGCCCGGACCACCTGGCCTACGTGATGTTCACGTCCGGATCCACCGGCACCCCCAAGGGCGTCGCCGTCACGCACGCCGCCGTCGTCAACGGCGTCAGCGACCTGCGCCGGACGGTGGGTGTCGAGGCGGGCTCCCGGATGCTCGCCGCGACCTCCGTGAACTTCGACGTCTCCGTGTTCGAGATCTTCACCGCGCTCACCACCGGGGCGAGCGTGGAGATCGTCCGCGACGTGCTCGAACTCGCCGAACGCGGCAGCTGGTCGGGCACCACCGTCAGCGCCGTCCCCACGGTGTTCTCCGCGCTGCTCGACCAGCTGGCCGAGGACGCCCCGGGCCGTCTCGCGCTCGACGTCGACACCGTCGTCCTCGCCGGCGAGGCACTCCCGGGCGACCTGGTCCGCAAGATCCAGGACGCCCTGCCCGACGTCCGCGTCGTCAACGCCTACGGACAGACCGAGAGCTTCTACGCCTCCACCTACACGCTCGAGGGGCAGTGGGCCTCGACCGGCGCGGTACCGGTCGGACAGCCCCTGGCCAACATGCGCGCCTACGTCCTGGGGCCGGAACTGACGCCCGTCGCGCCCGGTGTGATCGGCGAACTGTACGTCGGCGGGCCGGTCGCCCGCGGCTACCACGGCAACGGCGCGGCGACCGCGGAGCGGTTCGTGGCCTGCCCCTTCGGCCCCGCCGGCGCCCGCATGTACCGCACCGGTGACCTGGCCCAGTGGGACGGGGACGGCCGGCTGAGGTACGCCGGACGCGCCGACACCCAGGTGAAGGTGAACGGCATCCGCGTCGAGCCGACCGAGATCGAGACAGTCCTCGCCCGGCACCCCGCGATCGGCCAGGCCGCCGTCACGGTCCGCGAGGACCACACCGGCAGCGCGCGCCTCGTCGGCTACGTGGCGCCGGCGGGCGCCGCGGACGGCACGGCCACGCCGGACACCGCCGTCTCGGCGGCGGACCTGCGCCGTTTCGTGTCCGAGAGGCTGCCGGACTACATGGTGCCCACCACGATCATGGTGCTCGACCGGCTGCCGCTGACCGCGAACGGGAAGGTGGACCGGGCCGCGCTGCCCGAGCCGGAGTTCGCCGGCACCGAGTACCGGGCGCCGCGCAACGAGACGGAACGGCTCCTGGCCGAGGTGTACGCCGACGTCCTCGGCGCCGAACAGGTGGGGGCCGACGACGACTTCTTCACCAGCGGCGGGGACAGCATCCGGTCCATCCAGGTCGTGGCGCGGGCCAAGACACGCGGCGTGGTGGTCACCACGCGGGAGATCTTCGAGCACCGCACGGTCGCCCGGCTCGCGGAACTGGTCGAGGGCCGGGAGGACGAGGAGCGCGTGGTCCTGGCCGAGCTGCCGGGCGGCGGCGTGGGCCGGATGCCGCTGCCGCCGACGGCGGCGCACGTCCTCGCGCTGGGCGGCGGCATCGGCCGGTTCTGCATGTCCGCGCTGCTGACCCTGCCCCAGGACATCGACCGCGACGGGCTGGTCGCGACCCTGCAGGCCGTCCTCGACCGGCACGACGTGCTGCGCTCCCGGCTCGACCGGGAGCGGCCGGGCCTGACGATCGAGGCACCCGGCAGCGTGGACGCCGGCGTGCTGCTGCGGGAAGTCCCCTGCGGCGACGTCGACGTGCAGGCCGAGCTGGACGCGGCCGCGGACCGGCTCGACCCGGACGCGGGCGTCATGGCGCAGTTCGTGTGGCTGACCTCCGGCACGGACACGGACCGGCTGCTGGTCGTGCTGCACCACCTGGTCGTCGACGGGGTGTCGTGGCGGATCCTGGTCCCGGACCTCGCCGCCGCCTGGCAGCGGATCCGGGGCGACCGCACCACCCCGGCACAGACCGAGGTGGGCACGTCGCTGCGCCGGTGGGTGCACGCGCTGTCCGACGAGGCGGCCTCCCCGGCGAGGGTGGCGGAACTGCCCGTGTGGCAGGACATCCTGCGCACCGACGAAGCGGTGCTGGGAGCACGGGAGACCGACCCGGCGCGCGATGTGACGGCCACCGTGGACACGGTGCGCGTCCGGGTACCCGCGGACGTCACGGAGACCTTGCTGAACACGGTGCCCGCGGTGTTCCGCGGCGGTGTCGACGACGGCCTGCTCGCCGGGCTGGCGCTGGCGCTGGCCCGCTGGCGCCACGGCCGAGGCGTGTCCGCCGCCTCCTCGACGCTGGTCCGGCTGGAAGGACACGGCCGGGAGGACCACCTGGTCCCCGGCGCCGACCTGTCGGGCACGGTCGGATGGTTCACCGCCATGTACCCGGTCCGGCTCGACCTGGCCGGCATCGACGTGGCGGACGCCTTCGCCTCGGGCAAGGACGCGGGGAACGCGGTCAAGGCCGTCAAGGAGCAGCTCCGGGCGGTGCCCGACAACGGCGTCGGTTACGGCCTGCTGCGCCACCTCAACCCCGAGACCGCCGCCGCGCTGGCCGGACTGCGAGAACCCCAGATCGGCTTCAACTACCTCGGCCGGGCCTCCGGCGCGGACATCCCCGAGGAACTGCGGGGTCTGGGCTGGGCCCCGGACACCACGCACCGGGACCTGATCGCCGCGCCGGACGCGGACATGCCGGTGCTGTCCGCGCTGGAGATCAACGCGGTGGCCACCAGCACCGGCGACGGCGAGGAACTGACCGCCTACTTCGGCTTCCCGACCGGTGTCCTCACCCGCGACGAGGTGACCGAGCTGGCCGGGTTGTGGGTCGAGGCGCTGACCGCCCTCGCCCGGCACGCCGTGACCCCCGGCGCCGGCGGGCTCACCCCGAGCGATGCGTCCCTGGTGAAGGTGAGCCGGGGGGAGATCGACACCTGGGAGGCCCGCCTCGGCGAGCTGGCCGAGGTGTGGCCGGTGACCCCCGTGCAGTCCGGGCTTCTCTTCCACTCGATGCTGACCGCCGACGAGTCGTTCGACGTCTACCACATGCAGCTCGTGTTCCATCTGTCCGGCGACGTCGACCCGGAACGGATGCGCCGGGCCGGGCAGGCACTGCTGGAGCGCTACGACAACCTCCGCGCGGCGTTCGTCGACCGCGCGGACGGCGACGTGGTGCAGGTCGTGCCGCGGAACGTGACCCTGCCCTGGCGTCACCTGGACCTGAGCGCCGCCGACGCGGCCGAGCGGACCGAGGCGTTCGAGAGGTTCCTCGTCGAGGACCGGGCCGCGCACTTCGACCTGAGCACCCCACCGCTGATCCGGCTGGCCCTGGTCGACCTCGGGCCCGGCCGGTCCGAACTCGTGCTCACCGGCCACCACGTGCTGTACGACGGCTGGTCCACGCCGCTGCTGATGCGGGACCTGATGCTGCTCTACGCGTCCGACGGCGACCCGGCCGGGCTGCCCGCCGTCCGCAGCTTCGGCGAGTTCCTGGCCTGGTTCGTCCGGCAGGACAAGGAGGAGTCCGCACGGGTGTGGGCGGCTGAACTCGACGGCGTCGACGAACCCACGCTGCTCGTGCCGCGCGCGACCGCGGAGCACGGACCCGCGGGGGTGGGGGACCTCGACGTGACGTTCGAGGACATGCCCGGCCTGACCCGGCGCGCCGCGCAGCTCGGCGTCACCGTCAACACGCTCGTGCAGGGCGCCTGGGCCGTCCTGCTGGCCAACCTCACCGGGCGGTCCGACATCGTCTTCGGCGCCACCGTGGCCGGCCGCCCGGCCGCCTTCCTGGACGCCGGGGACATGGTCGGGATGTTCATCAACACCATCCCCGTCCGGGTGCGCTGCGAACGCCGCGACACCTTCGCCGGCCTGCTCACCGAGCTGCAGAACCGCCAGGGCGCGCTGCTGGACCACCACCACCACAGCCTCGCCGAGATCCAGCAGGCCACCGGGCTGAGCACGCTGTTCGACACCCTGGTCCTGTTCGAGTCGTTCCCGGTCGACCGGGACGCCCTCGACGAGGCCAACACCACGGCCGGTGTGGCCATCACCGGGCTGCAGCCGTTCGCCGGCTCGCACTACCCGATCACGCTGACCGCCGCGTCCGAACCGCACCTCCAGATGGCCCTGCAGTACCACCGGGACAAGCTGGACCAGGACACGGCCGCCGAGATCGTCGACCGGTTCGTGCGCGTCCTCGGGCAGGTCGTCGCCGACCCGGGCGTCCGCGTCGGGGACCTCGACGTGCTCGGCGAGGACGAGCGGCGGTGGCTGCTGCACACGGCCAACGACACCACTGAACCGACCCTGGAACAGGGCCTGGTGGCGGCCGTGGAGCGGCAGGCGCGGGCGACACCGCAGGCCCTCGCCGTCATCGGCGAGGAGCGGTCGCTCACCTACCGGGACCTGGACACGCGGGCCAACCGGCTGGCGCACCGGCTGATCGACCGCGGTGTGCGGCCGGAGTCCCTGGTCGCCGTCCGCCTGCCCCGGACCACGGACCTCGTGGTGGCCCTGCTGGCGGTGCTGAAGGCCGGCGCGGCCTACATCCCGATCGACCCGGACCACCCGAGCTCCCGGATCGACCACATCCTGAAGGACTCGGCCCCGGCGCTCGTGCTCGACGCCGACGCGCTGGCCGAGGACCGGTCCGCGTACCCGGACACACCGCCGGCCGTGGCCGCCTCGCCCGACAACACCGCGTACGTGATCTACACGTCGGGGTCGACCGGGACCCCGAAGGGCGTCGCGGTCCCGCGCGGCGCGCTGGCGAACTTCCTGGCCACGATGGGGCGGCGGTTCCCGCTGACGCCGAGCGACCGGCTGTTCGCCGTGACGACCGTGTCGTTCGACATCGCCGGACTCGAGCTGTACCTCCCGCTGATCTCCGGAGCGGCGGTGGTGCTCGCGGGAAAGGAGACCCTCTCCCAGCCGTCGGCCGCGGTGGCGGCGATGCGCCGCCACGACGTCACCGTCGTGCAGGCCACCCCCGCCTTCTGGCAGATGCTGCTCACCGACGACCCGGACGGCGCGCGGGGCCTGCGGATACTCGTCGGCGGGGAAGCCCTGCCCGCGCCCCTGGCCGAAGCACTGGCCGGGCAGGCCGCCGAGGTGTCCAACATGTACGGCCCGACCGAGACGACGATCTGGTCGACGACGGCCCCCGTCGAACCGGGCTCCGGTGTCCCGTCGATCGGCCGACCGATCGGCAACACCCAGGTGTACGTCCTCGACGCGCGGCTGCGCCCGGTCCCGCGCGGGGTGAACGGCGAGCTGTACATCGCCGGCGACGGCCTGGCCCGCGGGTACCAGGGCCGGCCGGACCTGACCACCGGACGGTTCGTGGCCTGCCCGTTCGGCGCACCCGGCACGCGCATGTACCGCACCGGGGACCTGGTGCGGTGGGGCGGGAACGGCCGTCTGGAATACGTCGGACGGACCGACTTCCAGGTCAAGATCCGGGGCTTTCGCATCGAACTCGGCGAGATCGAGCACGCACTGACCACCCACCCCGGCGTGGCGCAGGCCGCGGTCGTGGTGCACGAGGACCGGCAGGACGACAAGCGCCTGGTGGGCTACGTGGTGCCGGCCCTGCACGCCGCGGTGGCCGACGTCGCCGGCCAGGTGGACGAGTGGCGCGAGGTCTACGACGACAGCTACACGGCCTCCGAGGACGAGGCGCTGGGCGAGGACTTCCAGCTGTGGAAGTCCACGTACGACGGTGAGCCGATCCCCCGCGAGCAGATGCTGGAGTGGCGGGACACCGCCGTGGCCCAGGTACTGGCGTTCTCGCCACGCCGGGTGCTGGAGATCGGTGTGGGCTCCGGCCTGCTGCTGGCGAAGATCGTCGACCAGGTCGAGGAGTACTGGGGCACCGACCTGTCCGCCCCGGTCGTGGACCGCGTACGGGCCCAGGCCGAACAGGACGGGTACGGCGACCGGGTCCGGCTGAGCGCCCAGCCCGCCGACGACATCGACGGACTGCCCCGCGCCGGGTTCGACACCGTGGTGCTCAACTCGGTCGCGCAGTACTTCCCGAGCGTGGAGTACCTGGACAGGGTGCTGCGCCAGGCGATGGAACTGGTCGCGCCCGGCGGCCGGATCGTCGTCGGTGACGTCCGCAACGCCACGACGCTGCGGGTCCTGCTGACCGCGGTGCAGCGCGCCGCGCACCCGCACGCCTCGCACGAGGAGCTGCGGACGCTGGTGGAGAAGGCGCTGCTCGCCGAGCGGGAACTGGTGGTCGCCCCCGAGTGGTTCGCCGAGTGGGCGCGCGAGCACGCCGACGGCGTGGACATCCGGGTGAAGCCGGGACAGGCGCACAACGAGCTGACCCGGCACCGGTACGAGGCCGTCCTGCACAAGGAACCGGCCGACGTGCTCGACCTGGCGGGCGTGCCCGCCACCGAGTGGGGCCGTCAGGTGCCCGGCCTCGACGAACTGCGCCGCCACGTCGACAAGGCGGGCGACCGCCCGGTGCGGGTGAGCGGGATACCGAACGCGCGGCTGGACGCCGAGACCGCCGCCGCGGCCTCCGCCGGTGTCGTGACCACGGCCGCCGCGTCCGGCAGGGCGCTCGACCCGCAGGAGTTCACCGCGTGGGCGCGGCAGCAGGGCCGGCACGCGGTCCTCACCCCGTCGGGCGCGGACGTGCGCTGCTTCGACGCCGTCCTGCTGCCCGCACGGGCCGCCGGACAGCCGACGGTCCACGGGGCGTTCGTGCCCAGCGGCGTCGCCGGACGGACCCGGTACAACCACCCCGGCCTCGCCCGGGTGATCGGCCCCCTGCTCGCCGACCTCCCCCAGCACCTGCGGGGGCGGCTGCCCGAGTACATGGTCCCGTCCACGGTGGTGCCGCTGTCGGAGATCCCGCTGACGCCCAACGGAAAGCTGAACCGGCGGGCGCTGCCGGCCCCGGACCACGCCCAGGTGTCGACCGGCCGCGCCCCGCGCACCCCGCGCGAGGAGACCTTCTGCGCGCTGTTCGCGGAGGTGCTCGGCCTGGGGACGGTCGGCATCGACGACGACTTCTTCGCCTTCGGCGGGCACTCGCTCCTGGCCACCCGGCTGATCAGCCGGGCCCGCGCCGAGTTGGGCGTAGAGATACCCATCCGCAAGATCTTCGACCTGCCGACAGTGGCCGCGCTCGCCGCGTGGTCGGAGGAATCGGTTGCTCCCCGTCGCCCCAGTCTGCGCCAGATGTTCGCCAAAGGAGTGAAGCAATGATTCCGCTGTCCTTCGCGCAACGCCGTATGTGGCTTCTGCACCAACTGGAGCAGGGAGCGGAGACCTACAACATATCGGCGGCGTTCCGGCTGACCGGGCCCCTGGACCGGGCGGCCCTCGTCGCGGCGATCGGCGACGTGGTCGGCCGGCACGAGATCCTGCGCACCACCTATGTGACGGACGACGAGGGTGAGCCCTCCTCGCGGATCCTGCCGCTCGAGGAGGCGTCGCCGCGGCTGCCGGTGGTCGAGGTGACGCCGGGGAACGTGGCCGCCGCGATCGACGAGGCCGTCTCCCACCGCTTCGACCTGACGGCCGAGCTGCCCTTCCGTGCGAGCCTGCTGCGCTGCTCCCCCGAGGAGCACGTCCTGGTCCTGGTCATCCACCACATCGCCTCGGACGGCAGCTCCGGCGCGCCGCTGGCCCGGGACCTGGCCGAGGCCTACACCGCCCGCCTTCAGGGCCGGGAGCCGGCGTGGGAGCCGCTGCCCGTGCAGTACAAGGAGTACGCGCTGTGGCAGCGCGAGGTGCTCGGCGACGCGGCCGACCCGGACAGTGCGGCCGCGGCGCAGATCGAGTACTGGCGGGGCGAACTGGCCGGGGTGCCGCAGCCGCTCAACCTGCCGCTGGACCGCCCGCGGTCCGCGGAGGCCGGCTCGCGCGGCGACACGGTCCCCCTCACCGTGGACCCGAAGGTGGCGGCCGGGCTGCAGAAGCTGGCCCAGGAGCGTGGGACGACCATGTCGATGCTCCTCCAGGCCGCCCTGGGGGTGCTGCTGCAGAAGCTCGGCGGCGGGAACGACGTGACGATCGGTTCGCCGATCGCCGGGCGGACCGACGAAGCACTGGCCGACCTGGTCGGATGCTTCGTCAACACCCAGGTGCTGCGCGTGGACCTCTCCGGCGACCCGATGTTCACCGACCTGCTCACCCAGGTGCGGAACAAGGCGCTGACGGCCTACGAGCACCAGGACGTGCCGTTCGACCTGGTGGTCGAGGCGATCAACCCCGACCGCTCGGCCGCCTACCAGCCGCTGTTCCAGGTGATGTTCGCCTGGCAGAACTTCGCGAGCCGGGACCTCGAACTCCCTGGGCTCAAGGTGGAGTTCGAGCAGGCCATCACGTCGACCGCCATGTCCGACCTGTTCTTCTTCCTGGCCGAGGACGCCGCGGGCTCGCTGCGCGGCGACCTCCAGTACGCGACCCACCTGTTCGACCGCGGCACGGCCGAGGTGATCGCCGCGCGGTTCGTCCGGGTGCTGGAGCAGGTGCTGGCGGACCCGAGGGTGCCGGTCGGTGACGTCGACGTGCTGGACGCGGACGAGCGGGACCGGCTGGTGCGTGGGGTCAACGACACGGCGCGCGAGGTGGTCCCGGGCACGCTGCCGGGTGCCTTCGAGGCGCAGGTGGCGCGGGATCCGGAGCGGGTGGCGCTGGTCGGCGAGGGCGAGTCGCTGACGTACGGGGAGTTCAACCGGCGGGCGAACCGGCTGGCGCACTGGCTGGTGGAGCAGGGCGCGGGTCCGGAGCGGCTGGTCGCGGTGAGGATCCCGCGCTCGGTCGACCTCCTGGTGGCGCTGTACGCGGTGGTGAAGTCCGGTGCCGCGTACGTGCCGATCGACCCGGAGCTGCCCGAGGACCGGGTGCGGCACGTGCTGGACAGTGCGAAGCCGCTGCTGGTCCTGGACGATGAGCTGCCGGAGGTCTCCGCGTACTCGGACGCGAACCCGGAGCGCGTCCTGTCGCCGGACCACGCGGCGTACGTCATCTTCACCTCGGGTTCCACGGGCGGCCCGAAGGGTGTGCAGGTGGCGCACCGGTCGATCATGAACCGGCTGGCGTGGGGGCTGTCGCACTTCGAGGTGGGTGCCGAGGACCGGGTGCTGCTGAGCACCACGGCGAGCTTCGACGTGTCGGTGCCGGAGCTGTTCGCGCCGCTCCAGGCCGGCGCGGCGATCGTGATCGCGCGTCCCGACGGCCGCCGGGACCCGTCCTACCTCGCCGAGCTGATCCGGCGCGAAGGAGTGACCGGCGCCGACTTCGTGCCCTCGCTCCTGGAGGCGTTCGTCGCCGAGCCGGGGGCCAAGGAGTGCGAGAGCCTGCGCTGGATCGAGGTGGCGGGCGAGGCGTTCCCGGCGGAGCTGGCGAACAAGGCCGTCGAGGTGCTGCCGAACTGCGGGGTGCACAACCTCTACGGGCCGACCGAGGCGTCGGTGGAGGTCACGGCGTGGCAGCACGTGCCGGGCGCGGACCGGGTGCCGATCGGCGCGCCGGTCTGGAACACGCAGGTGTACGTCCTGGACGCGGCGCTGCGTCCGGTCGCGCCCGGGGTCGCCGGTGAGCTGTACCTCGCCGGCGCGGGTCTGGCGCGGGGTTACCTGGGGCAGACGGGGCTGACCGCGGGCCGGTTCGTGGCCTGCCCCTTCGGTGAGCCCGGCGCCCGCATGTACCGCACCGGTGACCTGGTGCGCTGGACCGGGGACGGTCAGGTCGAGTACATCGGCCGCACCGACTTCCAGGTCAAGGTCCGCGGCTTCCGCATCGAACTCGGTGAGATCGAGCAGGCACTGACCGCCCACCCGGACGTCGACAACGCGGTCGTCGTCGTACGCGAGAACCAGCAGGGCGACAAGCGCCTCGTGGGCTACGTGGTGCCCCGGCCCGGCGCCGTGCCGGGCGACGGCGGGGTCCAGGCGGGGCAGGGGTGCCAGGTCCACGACGCCGAGGCGGCCGGCCCGCTGATCGCCCGAGTCACCGAGCACCTGCGGGCCGGGCTGCCGGAGTACATGGTGCCCGCCACGCTGGTCCCCCTCTCGCGGATCCCGCTGACCCCGAGCGGCAAGCTCGACCGGCGGGCCCTGCCGGCGGAGCACGCGACCACCGCGGCCGGCCGGGAACCGCGCAACGCGCACGAGGAGAAGCTGTGCTCCCTCTTCGCCGAGCTGCTCGGCGTGGAGAAGATCGGCATCGACGACGACTTCTTCGCGCTCGGCGGGCACTCGCTCATGGCCACCCGGCTCAGCTCCCGCATCCGCAAGCAGTTCGACGTCTCGCTGCCCCTCAGCACGATCATCAAGTACCCCACGGTGGCCGAACTGGCCGTGGTGCTCCTCACCGGCGGCGCTCACGACGAGCACACCGACCCGTTCGCGGTCGTGATGGCGCTGAACAGCGTCCCGGAGACGGACAAGCCGCCAGTGTGGTTCTTCCACGGCGGCGGCGGCGTGGGCTGGGGCTACTTCAGCTTCGTGCTGCACCTGCCGGACCGGCAGGCCTACGCCCTGCAGTCCCGCGGCTTCGACGGCACGGACGTGCTGCCGGGGTCGGTGGAGGAGATGATCGACGACTACGTCACCCAGATGCTGCGCGTCCAGCCGGAAGGGCCCTTCGACCTGATCGGCTGGTCCTACGGCGGCACCGTCGCGCACGCCATCGCCGCCGAGCTGGAACGGCGCGGGCACGAGGTCGCGTTCCTGGCCATCCTGGACTCCCTGCCCGCCCAGGAAGGATTCGCGCAACTGGCCGGCCGGGCCGTGGCGGAGTACCGGGCGGACCTGGAGGAGTACTTCGGCCAGTTCGTGAAGACCGACAACAAGGAACAGTTCCTGGACACCATGTCGAAGGTACTGGCCAACAACCAGGCCGTCATGGCGAAGTACCACTCGCCGGTCTACGGCGGCGACGTGCTGTTCTTCAACGCGGCGCTGAAGGACGAGGGGTCGTGGGCACCCCTGTGGCGGCCGTACGTCCAGGGCTCCATCGAGGAGCACGACGTGCAGGCCACCCACGGCGACCTGCACATGCCCGCACCCGTGTCCGAGATCTTCGCGGTGATCAACCGCAAGCTGGCCGATTGACCGGGGAACTCCGGGACGTCGCGCCATGATGTCCCGGATCCGGTTCGACGAACCATCGAACGCATGATTGGGGTCGGTTGTGAAAGAACCCGGCACATCCGAGGAGAACCGGGACCGGACCACGCTGCTGTGCGTGCCGTTCGCCGGCGCGGGCCCGTCCTTCTTCCACCCGTGGCAGCAGCTGGCGGGGGCTCGGTGGCGGGTGACGTCGGTCGAACTGCCCGGCAGGGAGCGGCGGTTCCTGGACCCGCCGTACCGCAACGTCGTCGAGGCGGCCAAGGGCGAGATCGACGCCGTCGCCGCGGACCTCGGCGAGGGAGCGAGGACCGTGCTGTTCGGGCACAGCCTGGGCGCGGTCCTCGCCTACGAGCTGACACACCTGCTGGGCGCGCGCGGCGTGCACGTCGAGCGGCTGGTCGTCAGCGGCTCACCGGGGCCGTGGACGCAGCGCGAGAGGCGCGCGGCGGGGCTGGAGGGCGACGAGTTCCTCGCCCGGGTCGAGGAGTTCGCCGGGTTCCGGCACGAGGCCCTCGACCACCCGGAGATGCGGGAACTGATCCTCCCCACCCTCCAGGCCGACTGCGAGATGCACGAGGCCTACGTCCCGAGCACCGACGTACCGGTGTCGGTGCCGGTCACCTCGCTGCGCGGCGACCGGGACGGCCTGGTCACCGCGGAGGAGGCCCGGCAGTGGCAGGGCGCGACCACGGGCGGCTTCAGCTACGCCGAGTTCCCGGGCGACCACATGTACCTGGTCGATCTCGGCCGTGAGGTGCTCGACGTGATCGAGGCGGAGTCCGCCCGCGCACGCTGACGCGCTCCCTTTCCCTTTCCGCGCCGCCCCGGCGGACCACGGTCCGCCGGGGCGGCGCCGCGCTGTCCGCCGGCACCCGGCGCTGGTGCCGGTCGGTGTCACGTCCGGGTACGGCGAAGGCCGCCGGGACCACGGTGTGGTCCCGGCGGCCGGTTGTCAGGAGTGTCCGGTCAGCCGTGGGCGGCCGGCCCGCACCATGTGGTGAGGGCGGTCCGCAGCGCGTCGGTGCCGCCCGCGCCGCCCTCGTCGGCCGCCCAGGCGACATGGCCGTCGGGACGGATCAGCAGCGCGGCCGGAGCGGGCACCTCGCCGATGGCCGGGACGATCCAGTGGCCGTCCTCGCCGCGCGCCTCGACCAGGTCCACGCGGTCGGCCCAGCCGCCGGCGACCGCCGCCACCTCGGGGCTGCCGTGCAGGTCCAGCAGGACGGGGCGGCCGGCGTGCAGCAGTTCGTGCACGCCGATGATCCCCTCGGCCGTCTTCAGGTCGGCGTCGGGAACCCGGCGGCCCTCCAGCGGATGGTCGCCGTGGACCGGGTAGCGGATGTCCAGCGCGGTCAGCAGGTGACGCAGATACCGGTTGACGTCTTCGAACACCATGAGGGAGCCGAACACCTCGCGCAGTGCGTCCGTCTGCGGGCCGGGCCGCACCAGGGCCGACTGCGCCCGGGTGTTGTGCAGCACGCGCGCCGCCACCGGGTGGCGCTCGGCGTGATAGGTGTCCAGCAGGCTCTCCGGCGCCCGGCCGCGCACCACCGAGGCGAGCTTCCAGCCGAGGTTGACCGCGTCCTGCACGCCCATGTTCAGGCCCTGCCCGCCGGCCGGGAAGTGGATGTGCGCCGCGTCGCCCGCGAGCAGCACCCGGCCCCTGCGGTACTCGGCGGCCTGCCGCGCGGCGTCGCTGAACCGGGACACCCACCGGGGGTTGCGCATCCCGAAGTCGGTCCCCGCGACCCTGACCAGCGACTGACGCAGCTGCTCGAACGTCACGGCGTCGTCGCGGCCCGCGACCCGGTCGAACTCGGAGGTGATCACCCGGAACCAGCCCGGCTCGAAGGCGATCGCCGAGTAGTCGCCGACCGGGGTGCGCCGCACCCACACGTAGTCCTCGGTCAGCTCCGGGAGTTCCACGTCGCCGATCAGCGCGGTCATCGTCGCCTCGGTGCCGGGGAACTCGATGCCCGCCAGCTTGCGCACCGTGCTGCGCCCGCCGTCGCAGCCCACGAGGTAGCGGGCGCGCAGCGTCGCGGGCCCGGCCTCCGGCCTGTCCAGCTCGACCGTCACGCCGTCCTCGTCCTGGCGCAGACCGCTGACCTCGGCCGACCTGAGCACCCGCACGCCGAGTTCGGCGGCCCACTCCTCCAGCAGCCGCTCGATGGTGGACTGGAGGATCATCAGCGGGTAGGGGTGCCGGGACTCGGACTCGTCGAACTCCAGGTACAGGCCGGCGAAGTGGCCCACCGGCTGCAGCTCGCCCTCCACCAGGAAGCGGTCCAGGATCCCGCGCTGGTCCAGCACCTCCAGGGTGCGGGAGTGGATCCCGCCGGCCCGGGACTCGCCCGTGGGCTCGGCGAGGCGCTCGGCCACCACCACGTCGACGCCGGCCAGCCGCAGCTCACAGGCGAGCATCAGGCCGGTCGGCCCGGCGCCCGCGACCACCACGTCCGCGTCCATGCCGGTGTGTTCCACGTCGTTGCCCCCTCATTTCCAGTGCTGTTCCACTGAAATTCCAGTGCCGCTTCACCGAGCCTGTGGCGGCGTCGGGTCATTTCCCCATGCACGAAAAGCGAGCCGATTTCCCGCTTCCCCCGTCCCGCCGGCGGGACGGCTGTCCGGGGAGCGGATGTTCCAGAAGTGTCAGCGTGCGGGCGTACCGGTGCGCTCTCAACCCCACCGGTCGGCGGGTGCCGCACACCGTCGGCAGCGGTGTGCGGAAAGGCGAACGCACGCGACACTCGATTCGGCCATTCGAAGAATGTGTCCCGCCGGCGGGACAGTGCGAAGGAAGGGCTGGAAATGGAATCCTCACCGCAGGTGGTTCACGAGCGAGGTGGGCCGGAAGAGACGCCGCAGCCGCAGGCCGGGCCTTCGGGCGCGTCGGCGTCCCTGGCGCAGGAGATCGCCGAGCTGTGGGGGGAACACCTCGACAGCCCCGGGGTGGGGCCGGAGGACGACTTCTTCGCGCTCGGCGGCAACTCACTGGCCGGAATCAAAATCATCGAACGGGTGCTCCAGGACCACGGCGTCCGCCTGTCCGTGCGCGACTTCTACCTCGCGGGGACCCCCACCAAGGTCGCCGAGCTGATCGAGCAGGGGAGGGCCGGGACGTGAGGCTCACGCCGGGTCCCGCGCGCGACGTCGATCTCGACACCCTCGACCTGTTCGACCTGGACCTCTACTCCACGGGCGACCCGCACCCGATCTGGGACGTGATGCGCGAGCGGGCGCCCCTGCACCACCAGGTCCTCCCCGACGGCCGGGAGTTCTGGTCGGTCACCCGCTACGAGGACGTCCGCCGGGTGCTCGGCGACCACCGGGAATTCACCTCGGAACGCGGCACGGTCCCCACCCACCTCGGCACGGACGACGCCGCCGCCGGCGTCCTGATGACGTCCACCGACCCGCCCCGGCACACCGAGGTCCGCCGGCCGCTCAACGCCAAGCTCACCGCCCGGGCCGTACGGTCCTGGGAGGACAAGATCCGCGCGACGGTCCGCCGCTTCCTGGAACCGGCGCTCGACGGCGAGACCTTCGACCTGGCCGAGCGGGCACTGCTGCTCCCCGCGCTGGTCACCGGCCCGCTCCTCGGCATCCCCGAGAAGGACTGGGCGGAACTCGTCCAGCTCACCGCGATGGTCACCGCCCCCTCCGACCCGCACTTCCTGGTGGGCAGCGAGGCGGCGACCCTGGCCATCTCCCACCACGAACTCCTCAACTACGTCCGGGACTGGGCCACCACGCGACGGGCGGACGGCGGGGAGGACGACAGCCTCCTGCACCACCTCATGAGCGTCCGCCCCGCAGGCGCCCCGCTGAGCGACGAGGAGATCGCCCTCGACGGCTACAGCATCCTCCTGGGCGCCAACGTGACGACCCCGCACACCGTCTCCGGCACCGTGCAGGCGCTCGTCGAACGGCCCGAGCAGTTCGCCAAGGCCCAGGCCGACCCGACGCTGATCCCCAATCTCGTCGAGGAAGGACTGCGCTGGACCTCGGCCGCCTGCAACTTCATGCGGTACGCGGTCGACGACGTCCAGATCGGCGGGGGCACCATCCCGGCCCGCGGGGCGGTCGTCGCCTGGATCGGCTCGGCCAACCGGGACGCGTCCGTCTTCCCCGACCCGCACACCTTCGACATCACGCGCGACGGCGCCAAGCGCCACGGCGCGTTCGGCTTCGGACCGCACTTCTGCATCGGGGCGCCCCTGGCCCGGATGACGCTGCGCATCTTCTTCGAGGAACTCCTCGAAGGATTCGCGTCGATCGAGCTCGCCGGCGAACCGGAGCACCTGCGGTCGTACTTCATCGCCGGGATGACCCACCTCCCCGTCGCCGCGCAGAAACGGCACACGCCATGACCTCCGGTCCCACCGCCACCGCCACCGCGTCGCCGTGGTTCGTGCGGCCGCCGTCCGCCGAGGCCGCCGCCCGGCTCTTCTGCCTGCCCTTCTCCGGTTCCGGGGCGTCGGCCTTCAGCGCCTGGCCCGCCGCCCTCGACGACGTCGAGGTCTGCCCGGTGCAGTTCCCCGGCCGCGAGAACCGGCTCGCCCACCCCCACTACGGCACCTACGAGAACCTCGCCGCCGACCTCACCGAAGCGCTCTCCCCACTGCTGGAGAGGCCGTACGCGTTCTTCGGGCACTGCGCGGGCGCCCTGCCCGCCTACGAGACCGTGCTCCGGCTCACCGCCCTCGGTCTGCCCGCACCCGAGTGCCTCTTCGTGTCGGGCCAGCCCGCACCGCACGACGCCTCGCGCGACCGGATGCTCACCATGGCCGAGGACGAACTGCGCGCCGAGGTCGAGGCGTTCATCCGCGGCCGGGGCATCGAACCGCGGCCGGACATGGTCGAGATGGGCCTCATGGTGCTGCTGCGCGACCACGCCGCGGCGGGCGCCTACCGCAGGCAGGAGCCGGCCCCGCTGCCGTGCCCCGTCGTCGTCCTGCACTGGCGGGACGACCCCGACGTCAGCCTCGACGACCTCCAGGGCTGGCGCGCGTACGCCGACTCCGTCGAGTTCCGCGTCCTCGACGGCGGCCACTACGACTTCATGGACGCGCCGGACGAGCTGATGAAGACCCTCACCCGCCGGCGGTGAGGAGCAGTGCAGCCCGTGAGAGCCGTACGCCGAGGGAACCGGAAGGACTTCACATGAGTGGCGCAGCCGCCGATATCGCTGTCATCGGGATGTCGTGCCGCTTCCCCGGGGTGCACGACCTGGACGCCTTCTGGCGCCTGCTGCTCGACGGGCGCTCGACCGTCGGCCGCTTCCCCGCGCACCGGACGGCCGACATCCGCCGCACGTCCCCGCCCCACCCGGACGCCGACACGGTGAACGCGGGATCGTTCCTGGAGGCGATCGACGGGTTCGACGCGGAGTTCTTCGGCACGCCTCCCGGGGAGGCCGCCGCGATGGACCCCGTGCAGCGGCTGGGCCTGGAACTCGCCTGGGAGGCCGTCGAGGACGCCGGGCTCCCGGCGGCCACGCTCGCGGGCCGCGCCATCGACGTCGTGGTCGGCGCCGCCCCCTCCGGGTACGACCTGCTGCGCAAGCTGTCCGGCAGCGACCAGGACGACCACTACGCCGCGCTCGGCTCGGCCGGCGCGCTGATCGCCAACCGCATCTCGAACCTCTTCGACGTCCGCGGCATGAGCCTGTGCGCCGACTCCGGCCAGTCCTCCTCCCTCGTCTCGCTCGCCCTGGCCTGCGACCGGATCCGCGGCGGCGCCGTCGACATGGCGCTCGCGGGCGGCGTACACCTCATCGCCGACCCGGAGGCGGGCCTCGGCCTCGCCAACCTGGGCGCCCTGTCGCCGGCCGGTGACTGCTTCCCCTTCGACGAACGGGCGGGCGGCTTCGTCCGCGGCGAGGGCGGGGCGTTCGTCCTGCTGAAGCGGCTCGACCTCGCCGCGGCCGACGGCGACCACGTCTACGCGGTGGTGCGCGGCTGGGGCGTCGGCAGCGGCGGCGCCTCCTCCCGGATGCCCGACCCCAGCCCCGCCGGGCAGGCGACCGCCGTACTGTCCGCGCTGACGCGCTCGGCGGTCCCCTTCGACGGCGTCGACTACGTCGAGGCCCACGGCACCGGCACCCGGCTCGGCGACCCGGCGGAACTCGCCGGACTGCGCGAGGTGTTCCGGGAGACCGGCCGCGACCGCCCCCTGACGGTCGGCTCGGTGAAGGCGAACGTCGGGCACCTGGAGCCGGCCGCCGGCATCACCGGCTTCGTGAAGACCGCGCTCTGCCTGGACCGCGCCCAGCTGGTCCCGCAGGTGAACTTCCGGTCCCCGAACCCGGCCGTCCCCGACTTCGACGAGTACTTCGAGGTGGTCCGGGCCGCGCGGCCCTGGCCGGGCACGCCTGAGCGGCCCCGGCGGGCGGGCGTGACGTCGATCGGCATGGGCGGCACCAACGCGCACGTCATCCTCGAACAGGCCCCCGGGACGCCGGCGCGGGACGAATCCCCCGCCACGGACGAGGACCCGGCCCTGACCGGCGTACCCGGCGTGGTGCCGTGGGTGCTGTCGGCGCGCTCGGAGCCGGCGCTGCGGGAACAGGCGGCGCGGCTGCGGGACCTCGTCGCCGCCGACGCGTCCCTGTCGACGGCCGACGTGGGGCACGCGCTGGTGTCGGCACGGTCGACGTTCGAGCACCGGGCGGTGCTGCTGGGCGGGAGCCGTGACGAGGCGCTGACCGGCCTCGGAGCACTGGCGGCGGGCGAGGAGCCGGCACGCGCGGTGCGCGGGACGGCCACGGCGCGGACCGGCCCGGTCGTCTTCGTGTTCCCCGGCCAGGGCTCGCAGTGGCTCGGCATGGGCCGGCGGCTGTACGCCGAGTCGGACGTCTTCGCGCGCTCGATCGACGCCTGCGCGCGGGCCCTTCAGCCATGGCTGGACTGGTCCCTCCTGGACCTGATCACCGGCGCGGACACGGCGCCGTCGCTGGACGGCGGCGACACCGTGGTGCAGCCGGCGCTGTTCGCGATGATGGTGTCCCTGGCCCGGGTCTGGGAGTCGCTGGGCGTGGTCCCCGACGCGGTGGTGGGCCACTCACAGGGAGAGATCGCCGCGGCGTGCGCGTCGGGCGCGCTCGGCCTGGAGGACGCGGCGCGGGTCGTCGCCCTGCGCAGCCGGGCCCTGGCCGCACTGGCCGGCCAGGGCGGGATGAGCGCGGTGGCCGAGCCCCTCGACCGGGTCGAGGATCGGCTGCGGCAGTGGCCCGGGCGGCTCTCGGTCGCCACGGTCAACGGACCGGCCTCCGTGGTGGTCTCCGGGGACCTCGAAGCGCTGGACGCGTTCGCCGCGTCGGCGGCGGCCGACGGCGTCCGGGTGCGCCGGCTCAAGGTCGCCTACGCGTCCCACTCCCACCAGGTCGAACGCATCCGCGACCAGGTGCTGGAGGCCACCTCGGGTGTCACACCGCGACGGACGGCGGTGGAGTTCCACTCCACGGTCACCGCGGAACGGCTCGACACCCGCCTGCTCGGCGGCTCGTACTGGTACGACAACCTGCGCTCGACGGTGCGGTTCGGCGAGGTCGTCGAGCACCTGATGCGCGAGCGCGGCGGCGTGTACGTGGAGGTCAGCCCGCACCCCGTGCTCCGGGTGGCGATGGAGGAGACCGCCGACGCGCTGGCCGACCCGCCGGTCGTCGCCAGCACCCTGCACCGGGACGACGGGAGCGCCGGCAACATCCTCGCGTCGCTGGCCGAACTGCACGTGCGCGGGGTGCCGGTGGACTGGGAGCCGGTGTTCGCCGGGCACCGGCCGCGCCGGATCGGCCTGCCGACCTACCCGTTCCAGCGCCGGCGGTACTGGCTGACCGCACCCGGCGTCACGCACCCGGACCCCGCCGCGCGGACCGGCGGACCGGGCACGCGCGCCGGGACGGCCCGCCTGGACACGGAGTCCTCGGTCCTCGACCTGGTGTGCGCCGAGACGGCGGCCCTGCTGAGCGTGAAGGACCCGGACGTGACGGGCCCCGCTCTGGTGGCGCGGTCGGCCGAGACCTTCAAGGACCTGGGCTTCGACTCCTCGTCGGCCGTGGGACTGCGCAACCGGCTCACCGCGGTGACCGGGGTGCGCCTCCCGGCCACCGTCGCGTTCACCTATCCCAGCCCGCGCGCGCTCGCCGCCCGAGTCTTCGCCCTCCTCGCACCGGAGGAGCCCGAGACGCCTGAGGCGCCTGGGACATCCGAGGTGCTGCCCGAGGTTCCCGAGACCCTTGAGGCGCCGGAGGTGCGTGATGCGTCTGAGGCACCCGACGACGATCTGTACGCATTGATCGACCGCGGATACGTGTAACCGCACCTGTTCTTCTGCATCACCCTGAATCGCCCTGAATCACCCTTGGGGGAGGCCCTGGTGGAGGACGTCGACAAGCTCCGTTCCTACCTGCGACGCGCCGTAGGCGACGCGCAGCAGCTGCGGGAGCGGGTCCGCGAGCTGGAGGAGTCCGCTCGCGAGCCCATCGCGGTCGTGGGCGTGGGGTGCCGCTTCCCCGGTGGGGCGACGACCCCCGAAGGGCTCTGGTCGGTCGTGTCCGGCGAGGTGGACGCCATCGGCGACTTCCCGTCGGACCGCGGGTGGGACCTGGAGGCGCTGTACTCCCCGGACCCGGAGACGCCCGGGACGACGTACACCCGCTCGGGCGGGTTCCTGCACGACCTGCCGGAGTTCGACGCGCCGTTCTTCGGCATCAGCCCGCGCGAGGCGCTGGCGATGGACCCGCAGCAGCGGCTGGTGCTGGAGACGTCGTGGGAGGCCCTGGAGCGGGCGGGCATCGACCCGGCCGCGCTGCGGGGTTCGGCCACCGGGGTGTTCACCGGGCTCTACGGCGTCGACTACGGCCCCCGCACGGGCGGCGGGGCGGGCGGCGAGGTGGAGGGCTTCGCGGCCACCGGCACGTACACCAGCGTGGCCTCGGGCCGGGTGGCGTACACGCTGGGTCTGCACGGCCCGGCGGTGTCCACCGACACCGCGTGCTCGTCGTCGCTGGTCGCCGTCCACCAGGCCATGCGGTCCCTGCGGTCCGGGGAGTGCACGCTGGCGCTGGCCGGCGGGGTGTCGACGCTGTCCACGCCGGGTCTGCTCGTGGAGCTGGGCCGGCAGCGGGGCCTGTCGGCCGACGGACGGTGCCGGGCGTTCGCCGACGCGGCGGACGGCACCGGCTTCGCCGAGGGCGCCGGGATGCTGGTCCTGGAGCGCCTGTCGGACGCCCGTCGCAACGGACGCCGGATCCTGGCGGTCATCCGCGGCTCGGCCGTCAACCAGGACGGCGCGTCCAACGGCCTGACCGCGCCGAACGAACTGGCGCAGCGCCGGGTGATCCGGGCGGCCCTGGCCGATGCCGGGCTCCAGGGGGCCGACGTGGACGTGGTGGAGGCCCACGGCACCGGCACGAGGCTGGGCGACCCCATGGAGGCCGAGGCGCTGCTGGCCACCTATGGGCAGGACCGGGACGCGGGCAAGCCGCTGTGGCTGGGCTCGCTGAAGTCGAACGTCGGGCACACGCAGGCCGCCGCGGGTGTCGGCGGCATCATCAAGATGATCATGGCGATGCGGCACGGGGTCCTGCCCCGCACGCTGCACGTGGACCGTCCGTCGTCGCACGTGGACTGGTCGGCCGGCGCGGTCGAGCTGCTGACCGAGGCCAGGCAGTGGCCCGGCACACCGGAGCGCCCCCGCCGGGCCGGCGTCTCCAGCTTCGGCATCAGCGGCACCAACGCCCACCTCATCCTGGAGCAGGCCCCCGAGCCCGCCGAGCAGGAGCCCGCCGGCGCCGCCGGCCCGGTGCCGTGGGTGCTGTCGGCGCGCTCGGAGCCGGCGCTGCGCGCACAGGCGGCGCGGCTGCGGGACCTCGTCGCCGCCGACCCGTCGCTGTCGGCGGCCGACGTGGGGCGTTCGCTGGTGACGACCCGCTCGCTGTTCGAGCACCGCCAGGTCGTGCTCGGCACCGGCCGGGACGACCTGCTCGCCACCCTGTCCGCCGTCGCCGCCGGCGACGAGAACGGCGCGGTCTCCGCGCTCGCCGGTCCGGTCGGCCGTACCGTGTTCGTCTTCCCCGGCCAGGGCTCGCAGTGGGCCGGCATGGGGCGCGAACTGTGGGGGTCCTCCCCGGTGTTCGCCCGGCGGATGCGGGAGTGCGCCGACGCGCTGGCACCGTACGTGGACTGGTCCCTGCCCGACGTGCTCGGCGACGCCGAGGCACTCAAGCGCGTCGACGTCGTCCAGCCCGCGCTGTGGGCGGTGATGGTGTCGCTGGCCGAGCTGTGGCGCTCCTACGGCGTGGAGCCCGAGGCCGTCGTCGGCCACTCGCAAGGGGAGATCGCCGCCGCCTGTGTCGCCGGCGCCCTGCCCATCGAGGACGCCGCGAAGGTGGTGGCGCTGCGGTCGAAGGCGATCCTGGCGCTGTCGGGACGCGGCGGCATGGTGTCGGTCGCGCTGCCCGCCCAGGAGGTCGCGGAGCGCCTCACGGACGGCCTGTCGATCGCGACGGTCAACGGACCCTCGTCCGTGGTGGTCTCGGGCGACGTCGCCGAACTCGACGCGCTGCTCGCCGCCTGCGAGAAGGACGACGTCCGGGCCCGCAAGGTCCCGGTGGACTACGCCTCGCACTCGGCGCACGTGGAAGCGATCCACGAGGAACTGGGGCGCGTGCTGACCGGACTGCAGCCGCGCCCGGCGAAGGTGCCGTTCTTCTCCACGGTGACGGCCGACTGGCTGGACACGACGACGCTGGACGCCGAGTACTGGTACACCAACCTGCGCCGCACCGTCCGCTTCGAGGAGGCGGTCAGGTCCCTGGCCGCACAGGGCTTCGGGTGCTTCGTCGAGGCGTCCCCCCACCCCGTCCTGACCATCGGTGTGGAGCAGACCCTGGACAGCGCGGGCGCCGAGGCCGTCGTCACGGGCACCCTGCGCCGCACCGAGGGCGGCCTCGCCCGCTTCCACCGCTCGGCGGCGCAGGCCTTCACGGCGGGCGTCGCGGTGTCGTGGGAGGCGGCCTTCCCGGGCACCGGCGGCCGGTTCGTCGACCTGCCCACGTACGCCTTCCAGCGGCAGCGCTACTGGATGAACGCACCCGCCGAGACCACCGCCGCCGGCACGTCGGACCACCCGCTGCTCGACGCCGTGATCGACCTGCCCGACGACGCGGAGCACGGCGGGATCGTGGCCAGCGGGCGCCTGTCGCCGGAGCGCCACCCCTGGCTCGCCGACCACGTGGTCCACGGCGCCGTCCTGGTACCGGCGGCGGTGCTGGCGGAGCTGGCGGTGTGGGCGGCGCACAAGGCGGGCTGCGACACCGTCGACGAACTGACCCTGGAGACCCCGCTGGTGCTGTCCCGGACGGCCGACCGCGAGATCCGCGTCGTCGTCGACGCCCGGCGGACGATCAGCGTGCACTCGCGCGGCGAGGGCGACGCCGGATGGACGCGCAACGCCGTCGGCGTCGCCGGAACCGGCGGCGCGGACACCGGCGAGGAGGAGAGCCTCGTCGCGTGGCCTCCCACGGGCGCGGTCGGCGTCCCCGTCGAGGACGAGTACGCCAGGCTGTCCGCCCTCGGATTCGCCCACGGGCCCCTGCTGCGCGGCCTCAAGCAGGTGTGGCGCCGCGACGACGTCCTGTACGCGGAGGTGGAACTGCCCACGTCCGACGGCGCCGACCGCGGCGCGTTCCGGATCCACCCGGCCCTGCTCCACGCCGCGCTGCTCCCGCTCGGCCTCGGGCCGATCGTCGACGGCGACCGGCCCGAGGGCTGGCTGCCGCACCGCTGCACGGGTCTGCGCGTCGGCTCCACCGGGCCGGCCGCGCTGCGCGTCCGCCTCGCGCCCGCCGGGGAGAACGCCCTGTCCCTCACCCTCGCCGACCACAACGGCACCCCGGTCGGCGGCATCGCGTCACTGAGCCTGGCGCCCGCCGACGTCGCGCAGCTGACCGAGCTGGGCTTCGACCACCAGGACTCCCTGTTCCGGCTGGACTGGGTCCCCGTCCCGGTCCCGTCCGGCGGGGACGGGGGAGACGGCGGCCCGTACGCGGTGCTGGGCGAGGGCACCCCGGGCGCTCCCCTCGGGGAGCCCGACACGGTCACCGCTGCTCTGGGACGGGACACGGCGGTCTTCACCGACCTCGCGGAACTCGCCGCGTCCGACGGGGAGATACCCTCCGTCGTCATCGCCGCCCTCGACGGGGCCGGCGCGGACGGCGACGACACGCCCGCCGCCGTCGAGCGCATCCTCCACCGCATGCTGCGCTGGACGCGGGAGTGGCTCACCGAGGACCGGTTCTCCGACGCGCGCCTGGTCGTCGTGACACGGGACGCGGTCCACGACGGCCGGCACCCCCGCACCGACCCGGCGGCGGCCGCCGTCTGGGGGTTCGTGCGCACCGCGCAGACCGAGAACCCCGGCCGCTTCACCCTCGTGGACACCGACGGCCTGCCCGCCTCCCTGGCCCGCGTGGCGGCCGCGGCCGACACCGGTGAGGCCCAGCTCAAGATCCGCGACGGCCAGGTCAGCGTCCCGCACCTGGTCCACGCCCCCGACACCGCCCCGGCCCCCGACACCGCCCCGGGCCACGACGCCGCCGACGGCACGTCGTCCGCGCTCGGCACCGGCACGGTCCTGATCACCGGCGGCACCGGCGGCCTGGGCGCCAAGCTGGCCCGGCACCTCGTCGCGCGGCACGGCGTGCACCGGCTGCTGCTCACCAGCAGGCGCGGACCGGCGGCCCCGGAGGCGGCGGCGCTGCGGGAGGAACTCACCGACGCGGGCGCCCACGTCGACGTCGTCGCCTGCGACGTCACCAGCCGGGACTCCGTCGCCGCGCTGATCGCCTCCGCACCGGCCGAGCACCCGCTCACCGCGGTGATCCACTGCGCGGGCGTACTCGACGACGGCGTCGTCCAGACGCTCACCGAGGACCGAGTGAACGTGGTCCTCGCGCCGAAGGTGCGCGGCGCCTGGCATCTGCACGAGCTGACCGCGCACCTCGACCTGTCCGCGTTCGTGCTGTTCTCCTCCGTCGCGAGCATGCTCGGCACGGCCGGACAGGCCAACTACGCGGCGGCCAACGCCTTCCTCAACGGCCTCGCCGAGACCCGCCGCGCCACCGGACTCGCGGCCACCGCGCTGTGCTGGGGCTTCTGGGCCGAACGCAGCGAGATGGTCGCCGACCTCGTCGACACGGACCTCGTGCGCCTGCGACGCCAGGGCGTACTGCCGCTGTCCTCGCAGGAGGGACTGGCCCTCTTCGACGCGGCGCTCACCCTGGACGAACCGGTGCTCGTGCCCGCCCGGCTGAGCCTCCCGGCGCCCGACGCGGCGTCACCGCTCCTGCGCGGCCTGTCCGGCGCGCCCGGCGGACCCGACGGCCCGGCGGACCCGAACGCCGCCGCCGGCCCACTCGCCCAGCGGCTGGCGTCCCTGCCGCCCCACGAGGCCCAGGCAGCGCTGCTCACCGCCGTCCGGGAGCAGACCGCCCTCGTCCTCGGCCACCCCGACACCGGACGGATCAGCCCCACCGCCGCGTTCAAGCGACTGGGCATCGACTCGCTCACCGCGCTGGAACTGCGCAACAAGCTGGTGTCGGTGACCGGCCTGAAACTGCCCACCACCCTCGTCTTCGACCACCCGAACCCGAGCGCCCTCGCACGGTTCCTGAGCGAGAGCCTCGCCCCCGAACCGGCGGCCGCCCCGGCATCACCGGCCGGACTCCTGGTCAAGGAGATCGAAGGACTGGGCGCCCGCCTGGAGGACGCGTTCCTCGACCTGGAAGGGGCGGACCAGGCGGCCATCTCCACACTGCTCGGCGAGTTGCAGGGACGGGTCCGTTCGATGGCGAGCGCCGCGGCACCGGCCGGCATCGCCGACCAGATCACCTCGGCATCGGCGGGAGAGCTTCTCGCGCTGCTGGACCAAGAGCTCGGCTAGGGGAGAACGATGACCAACGACAACAACGCCGATGTTCTCGAGTACCTGAAGCGGACATCGATCGAGCTGCTCGAAACGCGCAAGCGCCTCCAGGAGGTGACCGACGCCGCCGCCGAACCCATCGCCGTCGTGGGCGTCGCCTGCCGCTTCCCGGGCGGCGCCGCGTCCCCCGAGGCGCTGTGGGAGCTGGTGCGGACGGGCGCGGACGCCATGTCGGACTTCCCCGACGACCGCCACTGGGACCTGGAGAACCTGTACGACCCGGACCCCGACCGGCCGGGCAGCTGCTATGCGCGCTCGGGCGGCTTCCTCCACGACGCGGGTGACTTCGACGCCGACTTCTTCGGCATCAACCCGCGCGAGGCGCTGGCCGCCGACCCGCAGCAGCGGCTGCTCCTGGAGACCTCGTGGGAGTCCCTGGAGCGGGCCGGCATCGATCCGGAGAAGCTGCGCGGCAGCGACACCGGCGTGTTCGCCGGCCTCGCCTACTTCGGCTACGGCAACCACTTCACCACCCCCGAGGCCATCTCGGGCTACGCGCAGACCGGTTCCCTGCTGAGCGTGGCCTCGGGCCGGGTGTCGTACACGCTGGGTCTGGAGGGCCCGGCCGTGTCCACGGACACCGCGTGCTCGTCGTCGCTGGTCGCGGTGCACCAGGCGGTGCAGTCGCTGCGGCAGGGCGAATGCGGCCTGGCCCTGGCCGGCGGTGTCACCGTCGTGGGCATGCCGCAGGTGTTCCGGGAGTTCTCGCGGCAGCGGGGCCTGTCCGCCGACGGACGCTGCAAGGCGTTCGCCGACGCGGCCGACGGCACCGGCTTCGCCGAGGGCGTCGGCATGCTGGTCCTGGAGCGCCTGTCGGACGCGCGGCGCAACGGGCGCCGGATCTGGGCCGTCATCCGCGGCTCGGCCGTCAACCAGGACGGCGCGTCCAACGGCCTGACCGCGCCGAACGGACCGGCCCAGCAGCGCGTCATCCGGGCCGCCCTCGCCAACGCCCGGATCCAGGCGGCCGACGTGGACGCGGTGGAGGCCCACGGCACCGGTACGACGCTCGGCGACCCCATCGAGGCGCAGGCGCTGCTGGCCACCTACGGGCAGGACCGCGAGCCGGACAAGCCGCTGTGGCTGGGCTCGCTGAAGTCGAACATCGGGCACACGCAGGCCGCCGCGGGCGTCGGCGGCATCATCAAGATGATCATGGCGATGCGGCACGGAGTCCTGCCCCGCACGCTGCACGTGGACCGCCCCTCCACCCACGTGGACTGGACGGCCGGCGCGGTGGAACTGCTGACCGAGGCCAGGGAGTGGCCCGGTACACCCGGCCGCCCGCGCCGGGCCGGCGTCTCCAGCTTCGGGGCCAGTGGCACCAACGCCCACCTCATCCTCGAAGAGGCCCCCGAGCCCGAACCGGCCGCCGCCACCGCCGAGACCGGGCAGCCGGCCGCGACCACCGCCACCACCGACTCAGCCGCCACCGCCGACCCCGCGCCGGCCGCCACCGGCGGCCCCGTGCCGTGGGTGCTGTCCGCGCGCTCGCCGCAGGCGCTGCGCGCGCAGGCGGACAAGCTGCGCGCGTTCGTCGCCGCCGACCCCGACGCGGACCTCGCCGGCATCGGCGCGTCCCTGGTGACGACCCGGACGTCGTTCGAGCACCGCGCGGTGGCCGTGGGCCGTGACCGCGACGACCTGCTGAACGCCCTCACGGCGCTCGGCGACGGCGACGAATCCCCCGCCGTCATACGGGGCGAGGCCGGTGAACCCGGCGAGCGCGTCTTCCTGTTCCCGGGCCAGGGCGCCCAGTGGACCGGTGTCGCGCGGGAGCTGTACGACACCTTCCCCGTCTTCGCGCGGACCTTCGACGAGGTCTGCCGGCACTTCGACGCCCACCTCCCCTTCGCCCTGAAGCCCCTGCTCCTCGCCGACGAGCCCGAGGGACGCGGACGCACCGACGTCATGCAGCCGGCGCTGTTCGCTCTCCAGGTCGCCCTGTACCGGCTCCTCACCCGGTACACCCCGCGCCCCGACCGCCTGATCGGCCACTCCGTCGGCGAGATCGCCGCCGCCCACGTCTCCGGAGTCCTCGACCTCGACACCGCGACCCGGCTCGTCGCCGCCCGCGGACGCGTCATGCAGGCCGTCACCGAGCCCGGCGCCATGCTCGCCGTACGCGCCCCGCTCGCCGAGGCCGAGACGCTGCTCGCCCCGTACACCCGGGTCGGTCTCGCCGTCGTCAACGGACCCGAGTCGGTGGTGCTCGCGGGCCTGCGCGACGAGGTCCACGACCTGCGCGACCGGCTCGTCGCCGACGGCAGGTCCGCGAAGCTGCTCCCGGTCGACCACGCCTTCCACTCCCCGCTCATGGATTCGGTCATGGACGAGTTCGCCCAGACCCTCGGCGCGCTGCCCGCCGACGGCGAGCCGTCGGTCCCGATCGTGTCGACGCGCCTGGGCCGCGAGGCCACGCTCGAGGAGCTGACGTCCGTCGAGCACTGGGTGCGGCACGTGCGTGAGCCCGTGCGCTTCCACGACGCGGTGGAGCGGGCCCGCGAGGCGGGAGCGGACGTCTTCGTCGAGGTCGGTCCGGGCTCCACGCTCGCCGGCCTCCTCAAGGACGCCTTCGCCGGCCAGGGCGTCGACGACGCGGTGGTCCTCTCCACGTCGCGCAAGGGCCGCGGGGCGGCCGACGCGCTGACCGGCGCGCTCGCCGCGCTCCACGTGCGGGGCGTGCCGGTGGACTGGACCGCCCTGTTCGGGCCGCGCCCGCCGGTCGACCTCCCGACGTACGCGTTCCAGCGGCAGCGGTACTGGATGGACTTCCTCGCCGGACAGCGCTCCGCGGACGTCACCTCGGCCGGTCTGTCGGCCCCCGGCCACCCCCTCCTGAGCGCCGTGGTGGAGCACCCCGGCACCGACGAGGCGGTCTTCACCGACCTGTGGTCCCTGCGGACCCACGACTGGATCGCCGACCACGCCGTGTTCGGCGCGGTCGTCGTCCCGGCCACCGCCTACCTGGACCTGGCGCTGTCGGCGGGCGAGCACGTCGGGTGCGGCACGGTCGAGGAACTGACCCTGGCCGTACCCCTGATCCTGCCCGACACCGGCGACGTGCGCGTACGGGTCGTCGTCGGCGCGGCGGACGAGACCGGCCGCCGCTCCCTGGAGGTGTACGCGCGTCCCGGCGAGGACGGCCCGACACAGGGCGGCTGGACCCGCCACGCGGCGGGCACCCTGTCACCGGACACGCCGGCCGCCGGGGCCGAGGAGGGACCCGCGCTCGCCGCCTGGCCCCCGGCCGGGGCGGAGCGGGTCGGCATCGAGGACCTCTACGACTCCTTCACCGACGCCGGCTTCGACTACGGCCCGGCGTTCCGCGGGCTGCGCGAGGTCTGGCGCCGCGGCGACGACCTGTTCGCCCTCGCCACCCTGCCCGAGAGCGCCGAGGCGGCCGGCGCCGGGTTCACCCTGCACCCGGCGCTGATGGACACCGTCCTGCACGCGGCCGTGGCCGGCGGAGCCGTCCCGGTGACCGGCGGACAGGGCTGGATGCCCTTCGCGTGGTCCGGCGTCCACGCGCCCGGCGCGTGCGGCGCGACCGTACGCGTCCGGCTCCACGCCGCCGCCGAGGGCGTCGTGTCCCTGACGCTCACCGACGAGCGCGGCCGCCGCGTCGCGCACGTCGAGGCGCTGACGTTCCGCCCCGCCAGCGCCGAGCAGGTGCACGCGGCGCACGGCGGACAGCAGCGGTCGCTGTACGAACCGCACTGGCGGCCCGCCCGGCAGGGCGAGGGCGAGACCCGGCGCGGGCCGTGGGGCGTACTCGGCGCGAAGGACGGACAGGCCGCCCGCCTCGCCGCGGCCGGCGACGAACGCGTCACCCTCCACGAATCCCTCGACGAGGTCCTGACGGGGCAGGCGCCCGGGCACCTCGTCCTGTGCCTGGACGACATCGTCACCGACGGCCCCGATCCGCTCACCGTGGTCGCGGACGCCGACAAACACGTCCTCGCCCTCCTCCAGCGCTTCCTCGCCGAGGAACCGCTCGCCGACTCCACCCTGGTCGTCCTCACCCGCCTGGCCCAGGACACCAGCACGGGCGAGAGCGTCGAGAGCCTGCCCGGCGCGTCCGTGTGGGGCCTGGTCCGTTCCGCCCAGACCGAGCACCCCGGCAGGTTCCGGCTGCTGGACATCGACGACGAGGAGACCTCCCGCTCCCGCCTCGCGGACGCCCTCGCCCTCCCCGAGGACCAGCTCGCCCTGCGCGACGGCACGGCCCTCGTCCCCCGCCTCGCGCCGGCCGCGCCCGCGGACCACCGCATCGAGCCGCCGGCCGACGGCACCCACCGCCTCGGCATCCCGAACAAGGGAACCCTGGAGAACCTGACCTGGGTGCCCTGCCCCGAGGTGGACGAGCCCCTGACCGGCGGGCAGGTCCGCATCGCCGTGCACGCCGCCGGGCTCAACTTCCGCGACGTCACCATCGCCCTGGGCCTGATCGACCGGACGGCCATCGACGCCGGGCTCGGCAGCGAGGGCGCCGGAGTCGTCCTCGAAGTCGCCGACGACGTGACCGGCTTCGCGCCGGGCGACCGGGTGACCGGCATCTTCTCCGGTGCCTTCGGGCCCGTGGCCGTCGCCGACCACCGCATGCTCGTCCCCGTCCCCGACGGCTGGAGCTACGCCGAGGCCGCGTCCGTGCCGTGCACCTTCCTCACCGCCTACTACGCGCTCTTCCGCGCCACCGAGCTGAAGAAGGGACAGCGGATCCTCGTCCACGCCGCGGCCGGCGGCGTCGGCATGGCCGCCGTCCAGCTCGCCCGGCACGTCGGCGCCGAGGTCTACGCCACCGCCAGCCCGGCCAAGTGGCCCGCCCTGCGCGCCCTGGGCATCGACGACGCGCACCTGGCGTCCTCGCGCGACCTGGAGTTCGCCGGGAAGTTCCTGGACTCCACCGGCGGGCGCGGCGTGGACGTCGTCCTCAACTCCCTCGCGCACGAGTTCGTCGACGCCTCCCTGACCCTGCTGCCCGGCGGCGGCACGTTCCTGGAGATGGGCAAGACCGACATCCGCGACCCCCAGCGGGTGGCGGCCGACCACCCCCGAGTCGCGTACCGGGCCTTCGACCTCTACGCGTCCGGCCCGGACACCATCCACGCCATGTTCCAGGAGGTCATGGCCCTGTTCGCCGACGGACGGGTGCGGCTGAGCCCGATCGCCGTCCGGCACATCCGCGACGCGCGCGCCACGTTCCGCGAGATGAGCCAGGGCCGGCACGTCGGCAAGCTGGTCCTGGAGATCGGCGACACCCTCGGCGGCGGCACCGTGCTGGTCACCGGCGGAACCGGCGGCGTCGGTTCGGTCGTGGCGCGGCACCTCGTCGCCGAACGCGGCGTACGCAGCCTCGTCCTGGCCAGTCGCCGGGGCACGGCGGCCGACGGCGTCACCGAACTGGTCGCGGACCTGGAGGGCGCGGGCGCCACCGTCCGCGTCGTGGCCTGCGACGTCGCGGACCGGGCCGCCGTGGCCGGCCTGCTCGCGGACATGCCGCCCCGCCACCCGCTGACGGCCGTCGTCCACGCGGCCGGCACCCTGGCCGACGGCACCGTGGAGTCGCTGACCGCCGAGAGCCTCGACCACGTCCTGGCCGCCAAGGCCCGCGGCGCGCTCAACCTGCACGAACTGACCCAGGATCACCCCCTGTCGGCGTTCGTCCAGTTCTCCGCCCTCGCCGGCACCCTCGGCACCGCCGGACAGGCCAACTACGCCGCAGCCAACGCCTTCCTGGACGGTCTGGCGGCGCGGCGCAGGGCGTCCGGCCTGCCCGGTGCCTCACTGTGCTGGGGCTGGTGGGAGCAGAGCAGCGGCATGACCGGGGACCTGGACCAGGCCGACCTCTCCCGCCTGCGCCGGATGGGCATCGCCCCGATGCCGACCCCCGACGCACTGGCCCTGTTCGACGCCGCGTGCGCCCTCGACAAGCCGGTCCTCGTGCCGGCCCGGGTGGACGTCGCCGCGCTGCGGGGCAGGACCGGCGGCGACGTGCCGCCGCTGCTGCGCGAACTCGCCGACGGAGGCCGCCCGCGCCGCGACCGGGCGAACACCGCCGGGGACGGCGGCTCCCAGGGCCTGGCCGCCAGGCTGGCCGCCCTGCCCGCCGACGAGGCTCAGGCCGCCGTCCTGGACTGGGTCCGCGACCAGGTCGCCGTCGTGCTCGGACACCCCTCCGGCGCCGCTGTCAACGTCGACCAGGCCTTCACCCAGCTCGGATTCGACTCGCTGACCTCGGTCGAACTGTGCAACCGCCTGGCCTCCTCGACCGGCCTGCGCCTGCCGACCACCCTCGTCTTCAGCTACCCGACCCCGCGCGAGCTGAGCGAGCACCTGCACGGCCTGCTGCGCCCGGCCGCGGACACCGGCACGGCCGCGGGCGGGGACGAGGACGCGCGGATCCGGGAAGCGCTGCGGAACGTGTCGGTCGACAGCCTGCGCGCCGCCGGCCTCCTGGACCTGGTCCTGGCCTGCGCTGACACCCCGCACCCGGCGGACGACGGCACGCCCGCGGCGGACGCGGACACGGACGCGGGCGTGGACGAACTGACCGACCTGGATCTGGAAGCACTGGTCGACCTGGCCTTGGACGAGAAGAGGTAAGAGACATGACCAACTCCGCGGATCGCACAGCGGACGGCGCGGACCGGGTCCAGCGGGCGCTCCGCACACTGCTGGAGGAGCGCGACCGGCTCCGGCAGGAGAACGAGGCCATGAAGGCCGGCCGCGGCGAGCCCATCGCCGTGGTCGCCATGGCGTGCCGCTACCCGGGCGGCGTGTCCTCGCCCGAGGACCTGTGGGGCGTGGTGCGCGGCGGCCTGGACGTCGTGGACGACTTCCCGAAGGACCGCGGCTGGCGCGACGTGTACGACCCCGACCCCGACACCGCCGGCAGCTCGCACACCCGCCAGGGCGGGTTCCTGAGCGACGTGGCGGGCTTCGACGCCGAGTTCTTCGGCATCAGCCCCCGCGAGGCGCTGGCGGTCGACCCGCACCACCGCCTGCTGCTGGAGACGTCCTGGGAGGTCTTCGAGCGGGCCGGCATCGTCCCCGCCGAGGTGCGCGGCTGCGACGTCGGCGTCTTCTCCGGCGTCAGCTCCTCCGAGTACGGCTGGCGCTTCCTGGACAACAGCCCCGAGGAGCTGGAGGGCTACCTGCTGTACGGCAGCGCGCTCAGCGTCGCCTCCGGCAGGGTCGCCTACCAACTGGGCCTGACGGGACCCGCGGTGTCCGTGGACACGGCGTGCTCGTCGTCCCTGGTGGCCCTGCACATGGCGGTGCAGTCCCTGCGCTCGGGGGAGTGCTCCCTCGCGCTGGCCGGCGGAGCGTCGGTGATCTCGACGCCCGCGATGTTCGTGGAGTTCTCCCGGCTGGGCGCCCTGTCGGCGGGCGGCCGGTGCAAGGCCTTCGCGGACGGCGCCGACGGCACCGGCTGGGCCGAGGGCGTGGGCGTCCTGCTGCTGGAGCGGCTGTCCGACGCCCGCCGCAACGGGCACCCGGTGCTGGCCGTCGTCCGCGGCAGCGCCGTCAACCAGGACGGGGCCAGCAACGGCCTGACCGCCCCCAACGGCCGCGCCCAGGAGAAGGTGATCCGCAAGGCACTGGCCAACGCCGGCGTCGCCCCCTCCGAGGTCGACCTGGTCGAGGCCCACGGCACCGGGACCGTCCTCGGCGACCCCATCGAGGCGGGCGCGGTGCTCGCCGCCTACGGGCAGGGCCGGGCCGAGGACCGGCCGCTGTGGCTGGGCTCCCTGAAGTCGAACCTCGGGCACGCCATGGCCGCCGCCGGCGTCGGCGGCGTCATCAAGACCGTGATGGCCCTGCGCCACGGATACCTCCCCAAGACCCTGCACGTGGACGCGCCCACCTCGCACGTCGACTGGTCCTCCGGCGACGTCGAACTGCTCGTCGAGGGCCGCGAGTGGACCCGCGCCGACGCTCCCCGGCGGGCCGGTGTGTCCTCCTTCGGCGTCAGCGGCACCAACGCACACGTCGTCCTGGAGGAGGGACCGCCCGAGGAGCGGGCGGACGCGGACGGGCCCGGGGCGGGCGTCGTCGGCGGACTCGTGCCGTGGGTGGTGTCGGGCCGGAGCGCGGCGGCCCTGCGCGCACAGGCGGGCAGGCTCCGCGACGTCGCTGCCGGCACGGACCTGGACCTCGCCGGCGTCGGCTGGTCCCTGGTGTCGGGCCGGACGGCGTTCGAACACCGCGCGGTGGTGCTCGGCCGCGACCAGGACGAACTGCTGAACGGTCTGACCGCGCTCGGCGACGGCGCGGAGTCCACCGCCGTGGTGAGCGGCGTCGCCGCCGCCGGGACGGGCCCGGTCGCCTTCGTGTTCCCCGGCCAGGGCTCGCAGTGGGTGGGCATGGGCCGGCAGCTGTACGACGCCTTCCCGGTCTTCGCCGAGTCCCTCGACGCGTGCGCCGACGCCCTGGCCGAATGGGTCGACTGGTCGCTGCTCGACGTGGTGCGCGGCACGGCGGGGGCACCGGACCTGGACCGGGTGGACGTGGTCCAGCCGGCGCTGTTCTCCGTGATGGTGTCCATGGCCGCCCTGTGGCGGTCCTGGGGCGTGGAGCCGGCCGCGGTGGTCGGCCACAGCCAGGGCGAGATCGCCGCCGCGTACGTGAGCGGCGCGCTGTCCCTGCGGGACGCCACCAGGGTCGTCGCGCTGCGCAGCAAGGCCCTCGTGGACCTGATCGGCCACGGCGGCATGGCCTCGGTCGCCGAGTCCGCCGACGTCGTGGAGCAGCGCCTCGCCCCGTGGGAGGGGAGGATCAGCGTCGCCGTCGTCAACGGCCCCCGCTCCGTGGTGGTGTCCGGCGAACCGGACGCGCTCGACGAGTTCGTCGAGAAGATGAAGGCCGACGGCGCGCAGGCCCGGCGGATATCCGTCGACTACGCCTCCCACTCCCACCACGTGGCCCGGGTCCGCGACCAGGTGACCGCCGCGCTGTCCGGCGTCAGCCCCAGCACCTCGAAGCTGCCCTTCTACTCGACCCTGTACGGCGAGAAGACCGACACCGCGCGGCTGGACGCCGGCTACTGGTACGACAACCTGCGCGAGAAGGTCGTCTTCGAGACGTCCGTGCGGCGGCTGGCCGAGGACGGCTTCCGGGTGTTCGTGGAGATGAGCCCGCACCCCGTGCTGACCGTCCCGGTGCAGGAGACCGTCGAGGACGTGGCCGACGCGCTGGTCCTGTCGTCGACGCGACGGGACCGCGACGAGGTGGAGACCGTCCTCGGCTCGCTGGCCCAGTTCCACGTCCACGGCGGGTCCGTCGACTGGTCCGCCCTGTTCACCACCCGCCGCCGGGTGGACCTGCCGACGTACGCGTTCCAACGGCGGCGGTACTGGCTGGACCCCGCGCCCACCGCGCCCACCGCGCAGCTGCCCGCGACGGAGCAGCCCCCCGCCGACGACGACACCCTCGTCCCCCTGTCGGAGCGGATCGCCGGCCTGGGCGACGACGACGCGCGCGCCCTCGTCCTCGACCACGTCCTGGAGCGGGTCGCCGTCGTCCTCGGGCGCTCCGCCGACCAGGTCGTCGACCCCGACGAGGAGGTCCTGAAGATCGGCTTCGACTCGATGCTCTCGGCGGAGCTGAGCAAACGCCTCACCGCGTCCACCGGGCTCAAACTGCGGGCGAACATGGTGCTGCGGCACCCGACCCCCCGCCTGATCGCCGAGCACGTCACCACCTCGCTGGCGGGCCGCGGCACCCGCTGAACGACCGCACCACACGGTGGACCCCGAGCCCCGGGGCGCCGGACGCCGGCGGGACCGTCCCGCCGGCGTCCGGCGCGACTGTCCCGCCGGCGGGACACGCGAGGCCCTGGGCGGCCTGTCCCGCCGGGCACCGAGTTGTCTTGTACGGCCGCAACACCCCCCCGGAAGATGGGGGCGATCTGTGAATTCTTCCGTTACCCGGGCCTGTCTGCTGAGGGGTTGATCTGTGTGCCTTCGTTCGGTGCGTCGTCTGCGCATGAAGGGATGTGGCGGGCGCAGCACATGGCTCCCGACACGCCGAATCACGCGCTGACCATGTGGGATGTGGACGGGGACCTGGACGCGGCCGTCATGGAGTCCGCGTTCCGGCACGTCATGGGCGAAGCGGAAGTGCTCCGCGTCAACTTCGCCGAGCACGACGGCGAACTGCGGCTCGTACCCCGGGAACTGGGGGACTGGCGGCCCTTCCACCTCGACCTCAGCGCCGGGGCCGACCCCGAGCAGGCGGCCCGCGACGCGCTCGCCGACCTGGTGCGCGAGCCGTTCGACCTGGGACGGGACCTGCTGTTCCGGCTGGGCGTGGTCCGGCTCGCCGCCGACCGCTCCCTCCTGGTGATCGCCTACCACCACCTCATATCCGACGGGTTCGGCGCGGGCGGCCTGCTCTCCCGGCGCCTCGCCGAGGTCTACACGGCCCTGGTGCGCGGCGAGCCGGTCCCCGAGCTGCCCCACCCGTGGGACATCGAGTCCTTCGCGGCCGAGGCCGTCGGGTACCGAGGCTCGCAGCGGTTCGCCGAGGACATGGACTTCTGGCGCGACTACCTCAAGGACGCGCCGGCGCCCGCGCAGGTCCCCCGCGTCGCCCTGTCCGACGAGCGGCGCTCCGCGCTGTCCGAACCGCTCAGCAGCGCCGACCGCTGGTCGGAGGTGGCCGAGACCATCGGCATGGTCAGCCGCACCCTGACCGTCCCGCGGGCCGAGGCCGACACGTGGACCGAGACCGCGAAGTCCATGGGCCTGTGGATGTCGCAGCTGCTCACCGCGTCCGCCGCGGTCTACTTCCGGCACCGCTGCGACCGCCCCGAGTTCCTCCTGTCGCTCGCCGTCGGCAACCGCGTCGGCGTGGCCAGCAGGACACCCGGCCTGGCCGTCAACGTGGTGCCGGTGCGCGTCGCCGTCCCCCTCGGCGCGACCTTCACCGACATCGCCGACACCCTCGTCGACGAGACGTACGAGATCTTCGACCACGCCGCCTGCCACTACTCGGACATCCAGCGCGCCGCCGGCACCGTCCTGAGCGGGCGCGGCAGCTTCGGCACCGTCATCAACGTCGTCGAGTTCGTGGAGCGGCTCCACTTCGGCGACAGCCCGGCCCGCTACTCCGGCGCGACGACCGGCACCTTCGAGGAACTGTCGATCGGCGTCTACACCGACGGCAGCGCCGACAGCGACCTCTACATCCGCCTCGACGCCCCCGCCAACCTCTACCACCGCGCGGAACTGCGCTTCATCGGCGAGGAACTGATCGCGCACATCCGCGCCACGGTCACCGCCGGCGCCCAGCCGGCCGGCGCCCTGGACGTCGTCGCCGGCGCCGAACGGCACCAGGTGCTCCGGGCGCCCAACGACACCCGGGCACCGCTGCCCGAGGCGACGGTCGCGGACCTGTTCGCCCGGCGGACGGAGCGGGACCCCGACGCCGTCGCGCTGGTCCACGGCGACGCGGCCCTCACCTACCGGGAACTGGACGAGCGGTCGGACCGCCTCGCCGGGGAACTGCGCCGGCGAGGCGTCGGCCCCGAGACGGTCGTGGCGGTGGCGATGCCCCGGTCGGCAGGCCTGGTCACCGCCCTGCTGGCCGTGGTGAAGGCGGGCGGAGCCTACCTGCCCGTCGACCCGGCGTCCCCGGCCGAGCGGATCCGCTCCCAGGCCGGCGCCGGCACGGCACGCCTCCTGCTCACCGACACGGTGACCGCCGGCACGCTCCCCGCCGATCTCGACGTGCCCGCGCTCGTGTGCGACGACCTCCGCCCGGACACCGCCGACGGCGGCACGTCCGGGGCATCCGTCCCGTCGCCAGCCCACCCGGACACTCTGCTGGCCGTGCTGTACGGCTCCGGATCGACCGACGCGGCCACGGCGGTCGCGCTGACCCACCGGAACATGCTCCGGTTCGTCCTCGACCGGCACTGGAAGGACGGCGGCCGCGGCACCGTGCTGTGGCACGCGCCGCACACCAGTGACGCCCTCGCCCTCGAAGTGTGGGCGCCGCTGCTGAACGGCGGCCGCGTGGTCGTCGCCCCCGAGGGACACCTCGACGCCGACGCGCTGACCGAGGCGCGAGCGGCGCACGGCATCACCACGGTGTGGCTGCCCGCGGGCCTGTTCTCGGCGATCGCGGCTGGCCACCCCGAGCGCCTCGCCGGGCTGCGCGAGGTCTGGACCGGCGGTGACCGCGTGTCCGCGGCGGCGCTGCGCCGGGTCCGCGAGGCCTGCCCCGAGCTGACCATCGTCCACGGCCACGGCCCGACGGAGACGACCGTGTTCGCCGCCCGCCACCGCCTGCCCGCCGGCGAACCGGTGCGCCACGCGGACGCGGTCGGCCGCCCCATGGACAACACCGCCCTCTACGTCCTGGGCCCGGGACTGGCACCCGTCCCCGCCGGCGTGACCGGTGAGCTGTACGTGGCCGGGCCCGGCGTGGCACGCGGCTACGCCGGACACCCCGGACGGACCGCCGAGCGCTTCGTGCCCTGCCCGTTCGGTCCGGCCGGTGCGCTCATGTACCGGACCGGGGACCGGGCGCGCTGGGGCACCGACGGCCGCCTCGACTACGTGGCCCGCGCCGACGCCCAGGCCGACGTGCGCGGCGTGCGGGTCGAGCTGGCCGAGGTCGAGGAGGTGCTGTCCGAGTACAGCGGCCTCGCCCGGTCCGTCGTGGTCGTCCGGGAGGACGCCACCGGCCAGCAGCGCCTCGTCGCCTACGTGGTCCCGGCGGCCGGCCGGACCGTCACCGCCGACGAACTGCGCCGCTTCGCCGCGGGATGGCTGCCGGAGTCCATGGTGCCGTCCCTGTTCATGGTGCTGGAGCGCCTGCCGGAGACGGCCGGGGGCAGGGTCGACCGGGCGGCGCTGCCCGAGCCCCGGTTCGACGACGGGACGTACCGCGCACCGCGCAACGACACCGAACGAGCCCTGGCCAAGGCCTTCGCCGAGGTGCTCGAACTGGACCGGGTGGGCATCGACGACGACTTCTTCGACCTCGGCGGCAACTCGCTGCGGGCGATCCGGCTGGTCGGCCTGATCCGGGCCGAGCTGGACCAGGAGGTGTCCATCCGCAGGCTGTTCGCGGCGCGCACCGTCACCGGCCTGTCCGACATGTGGCGCGACCTCGCCCAGTCCAGCAGGCCGGCCCTGCGCAGGCGGACGAAGGCGGGCGCGGTCCTCTGAGCCGCTGTCCGCACCGGGACCTCCGGAACATCCGGCGACGCGGGTCGGCCGGGTGCAGGGAGGCCCCGGTGCCGGACGATCCTGGTACCGGGAGGTCCGGGCCGCTCACCCCGGCCGGGCGGGCCGTCACTGGTACGGGATGTCGACGCCGGCCGCGCGCAGGTTCGCCTCGAGCAGCTCGGTCAGCCGGGCAGCCGCCGATGCCTGCTCCTCCCGGTGGTGGTTGATCAGCCCGTAGCGGGTGGCGGCGTCGGGCCTGGCCCGGAACTCGGCCGGCATCGTCAGCAGTTCACGGTCGCCCAGCAGTTCGGCGCACAGGTCGGACGCGAGCTGGTCGAGCCGCGGATCGTCCGGATCCCACGACTCGACGTCCTGGCAGAGCTTCATCAGCTCGATGTACCGGGGATGGGCGAGCTGGCGTTCGAGCTGGACCACGAGGCTGTCGAAGATCTCCGGTACCAGGGTACGGGCCAGCATCAGGGCTTCCTGCTGGAGGGCCACGTAGTCGGCACTGAAGCCGAGCCCGGCGAGCCGGTCCAAGGCCGTACAGGCGCGCTCGGGCAGCAGGAGCCGGTCGCCGGCGGCGAGCCGGCGCAGCGCCGCGCGGCGCGCGATCAGCTCCTCGATCCGGTCGTTGAGCCGCCGCTCGACGTCCTCCAGGGCGGAGGCGAACCGCTCGGGACCGGCGTCGAGCAGGTCCCTGATCTCGGCCAGCGGCACACCCGCTCCGGCGAGCGTGCGGACCTGGACCAGCCGCAGCATGCCGGACGATCCGTACCGGCGGTAACCGGAGCTGTCGCGCTCCGGTTCGTCGACCAGGCCGAGCCGGTGGTAGTGGCGCACGGCCTTCACCGTGACGCCGGCGAACGCGGCCGCCTGACCGATCGTCAGTCCGTGCACCATCTGCTCAGTGGGCCCCTTGGTCGTGCGTGGCCGCGATCTCGCGGACGGCCTCGGCGACGGCCCGGAAGTCCTTGCGCAGAATGCGGGAGTGGTTGCTCGCGACCTTCGCGTTGACCCGCAGGTGCGGGTTCCGGGCGAGCACCGGGTCGAGCGAGGCCCGCATCCGCTCCATCTCCTCCCGGCCCCCGCCGAGGTTGCCGTCCGTGGCCAGGACGTACCGTACCGGGCAGGTCGCGCGGTCGAGGACCGGCCCGAGGGCGGCGCAGATCTCGTTGATCTCGATGTTGATCTCGGCATGCTGGGCGGAGGTCATCCGCGCGGACAGGCCGAACGGGCGCAACAGCGGCAGCAGCAGGCGCATCCGGCGGAACAGGCGCCGGATCCGCTCACGGGCCTCCTCGCCGGTGATGCCGTACGGCACGGCGCCGTCCACGGACACCACTCCCAGGACGCGGTCGGGGTTGCGGTCGGCCCAGTGGACGGCCAGCGCCGCACCGTAGGACCACCCGACGAGCAGCGGACGGTCCACGCCGGTCGCCCCGAGAACGGCGTCGAGGTCTCGGACACACGCTTCGAAGGAGTAGTCCGCCGACCGCCGGGACCGGCCGCGGGCCCGCTCGTCGTACGTGATGTGCCGCCAGCCGGTGCCGAGTTCGGCGATCAGGGGCCGCCAGGGCCGGTGGCCGCAGTAGGAGCCGTTCAGGTAGACGACGGGAAGGCCGGGGCCGCGCGTGTCGGTGACGGACAGGGCCGTGTCGTCGACGGGGAGCATGCCGGTCCGGGACGAAGCGGTGGAAGTGGTCATGTGCTTCAGCGTCCACCCTGACCCCGGGTCAGGGTCAACCGACGGCATCGAGCCAGGATCTGAGCCCGGCCGCCGGTCCGCGCGCTCAGGAAGCGGCGGTACCGGCGAGCCACCCCTCGGTGACGACCATGGCGGTCCGATGGATGTGGTCGGCGAGGTAGAAGTGGCCGCCGGGGAAGACCTTCAGGGCGAAGTCACCACGCGTGTGCTCCCGCCATGTCCGAGCCTCCCGCACCGTCACCATCGGGTCGCGGTCCCCGATCAGGGCGGTGATCGGAGCGGCGAGCGGCTCTCCCTCACGCCAGGTGTACGAGGCGAGGGCCCGGTAGTCGGCCCGCAGCGCCGGCAGCACCAGCTCCAAGAGCTCGGGGTTGTCGAGCATGGCCTGATCGGTGCCGCCCAGCCTGCGCACCTCGGCCAGCACGTCGGCGTCGTCGTAGAGGAGGCAGTGGGCGCTCTTCCCGGCGTCCGGAGCGCCCCGGCCGGACAGGAACAGCCGCTCGGGGGCCGGCAGTCCGGCCGTGCGGAGCAGCCGGGCCGTCTCGAAGGCGACGAGCGCGCCCATGCTGTGGCCGAACAGGGCGTACGGCCGTTTGGGGTCCGCGGCCACGTCGCGGGCCAGTTCCTCGGCCACCGCCTCGACGAGCCGGTCCAGGGCCGTGAACGGCGCCTCGTTGTACCGGTCCTGGCGCCCCGGGTACTGCACCGCCACCACGTCGAAGTCCGCCGGCAGCGTACGCGCGAGCTGGGTGTACGCCGTCGCGGAGCCTCCCGCGTGCGGGAAGCACACGAGCCGTGGCCCGTCCCCCGCCGCCGTGGTGAAGCGCCGGAACCACTCGCTGTTCACAGTTGGTGTGTCCCTTCGTCTGTGCCGGCCGACCGGCCCGGCACTGCGCGGAAGGCCCGCCGGTGCCCACGGGGGTGGGGGGCGCCGACGGGCGACCGGATGCCCCGCGAGGGCTCGCGCCCGTCCGCATCGGAGCTCACCACCCGAGCGTCGCGCCCCGCCCTCGACGGCTGCTCGCAGGCCGGTGGAGAGCCCGCGCGGCCGGCATCATCCCGCACTCCATCCGGCTTCGAGCGACATGACAGAGGCTTCTCGGTGGTTCATGACGACGGCCGGAAGGGGACCTCATGACCGCCCTGGACGACAAGCCGGCCGGGCAGCGGCGCGGCACGGTCGCCGAGCTCGAGGCCGTACGGATCGCCGTGCGTGAAGGGCCCGGCGAGAAGGCCACCGAGGCCCAGCACGCCAAGGGCAAGCTCACCGCCCGGGAACGGCTCTCACTCCTCTTCGACGACGGCCGCTTCACCGAGGTCGAAGGGCTGCGCCGGCACCGGGCGACCGGCTTCGGCCTGGAGGACCGGCGCCCCCACACCGACGGTGCGGTCACCGGCTGGGGCCGAGTGTCCGGACGCACCGTCTTCGCCTACGCCCACGATTTCCGGATCTTCGGAGGCTCCCTCGGCGAGGCGCACGCCGAGAAGATCCACAAGATCATGGACATGGCCGCCATCGCCGGCGCCCCCATCGTGGGCCTGTGCGACGGCGCCGGGGCGCGCATCCAGGAAGGCGTGACCGCGCTCGCCGGCTACGGCGGCATCTTCCAGCGCAACGTCCGCAACTCCGGGGTAGTCCCGCAGATCAGCGTCATGATGGGCCCCTGCGCGGGCGGGGCGGCCTACTCCCCGGCCCTGACCGACTTCGTGTTCATGGTGCGCGGCACCTCGCAGATGTTCATCACGGGTCCGGAGGTGGTGAAGGCCGTCACCGGAGCACGGATCAGCCAGGACGAACTGGGCGGCGCCGACACCCATGCCACCCACTCCGGGGTCGCCCACTTCGCCTACGACGACGAGGAGAGCTGCCTCGCCGACGTCCGCCACCTGTTGTCCTACCTGCCCGCCAACAACCGCGAGCTGCCGCCGGCACAGCCCTGCGGCGACCGGCCCGACCGGCTCACCCCGGCCCTGTACGACCTGGTGCCGACCGAGCCCAGACACGCGTACGACATGCGGGGGGTCATCGAGGAGTTCGTCGACGCCGGCGACTACTTCGAGGTCCACGAGGCCTGGGCGCCCAACATGGTGTGTGCCCTGGCCCGCCTGGACGGCCACACCGTCGGCATCGTCGCCAACCAGCCCGCCTCCCTCGCCGGGGTCCTCGACATCAAGGGCAGCGAGAAGGCGGCCCGGTTCGTGCAGATGTGCGACTCCTTCAACATCCCGCTCGTGACACTGGTGGACGTGCCGGGGTTCCTGCCCGGCGTCGACCAGGAGCACGGCGGCATCATCCGGCACGGCGCGAAACTCCTCTACGCGTACTGCAACGCCACCGTCCCCCGCGTCCAGCTGATCCTGCGCAAGGCCTACGGGGGCGCCTACATCGTCATGGACTCCCGCTCCATCGGCTCGGACCTGTCGCTGGCCTGGCCCGGCAACGAGATCGCGGTGATGGGTGCGGAGGGCGCCGCGGGCGTCGTCTTCCGGCGCGAGATCGCCGCCGCCGCCGACCCCGAGGCCGCCCGCGAGCAGTACATCAAGGAGTACCGGGACCAGCTCATGCACCCGTACTACGCCGCCGAACGCGGCCTGGTGGACGACGTCATCGATCCCGCCGAGACCCGGGTCAGGCTGATCGACGCGCTCGCCGTGCTGCGCACCAAGCACGTGGCGCAGCCCTCTCGCAAGCACGGCAACCAGCCCCAGTGACGCCCCGGTCCCGCGCGCGGGCCGGCAACGACAGGAGCCGACACACTCATGTCCGTGGAAACCACCGCCCCCGTTGTCCCGGGTGCGGTTGACAAAGAAGTCCGCCGGTTGGACCGGGTGGTGATCCGGTTCGCGGGGGACTCGGGTGACGGGATGCAGCTCACGGGTGACCGGTTCACCTCGGAGACGGCGTCGTTCGGGAACGATCTGTCGACGCTGCCGAATTTCCCGGCCGAGATCCGGGCGCCTGCCGGGACGCTGCCGGGGGTGTCGTCGTTCCAGCTGCATTTCGCCGATCACGACATCCTGACGCCGGGGGACGCGCCGAATGTGCTGGTGGCGATGAACCCGGCGGCGTTGAAGGCGAACGTGGGTGATCTGCCGCGGGGTGCGGGGCTGATCGTCAACACGGACGAGTTCACGCGGCGGGCGATGCAGAAGGTCGGTTACGCGTCGTCGCCGCTGGAGGACGGTTCGCTGGACGGTTTCCATGTGCATCCGGTGCCGTTGACGACGCTGACGGTGGAGGCGCTGAAGGAGTTCGGTCTGTCCCGCAAGGAGGCCGAGCGGAGCAAGAACATGTTCGCGCTGGGGCTGCTGTCGTGGATGTACCACCGGCCCACGGAGGGCACGGAGGCGTTCCTGACGTCGAAGTTCGCGAAGAAGCCGGACATCGCGGCGGCGAACATCGCCGCGTTCCGGGCGGGCTGGAACTTCGGTGAGACCACGGAGGACTTCGCGGTCTCCTACGAGGTGGCGCCCGCCGGGAAGGCGTTCCCGCCGGGCGTCTACCGCAACATCTCGGGGAACCTGGCCCTGTCGCTGGGGCTGGTCGCGGCGTCCCGGCAGGCGGATCTGCCGCTGTTCCTGGGTTCGTATCCGATCACGCCGGCCTCGGACATCCTGCACGAGCTGAGCCGGCACAAGAACTTCGGTGTGCGCACGTTCCAGGCCGAGGACGAGATCGCCGGGATCGGCGCGGCGCTGGGCGCGGCGTTCGGCGGCTCGCTGGCGGTGACCACGACGTCCGGGCCGGGGGTGGCGCTCAAGAGCGAGACGATCGGACTGGCGGTGAGTCTGGAGCTGCCGCTGCTGGTCGTCGACATCCAGCGCGGCGGGCCGTCCACTGGGCTGCCGACCAAGACGGAGCAGGCGGACCTGCTGCAGGCGATGTACGGGCGCAATGGTGAGGCACCGGTGCCGGTGGTGGCGCCGCGGACCCCGGCGGACTGTTTCGACGCGGCGCTGGAGGCGGCCCGGATCGCGCTCGTCTACCGCACCCCCGTCTTCCTGCTGTCCGACGGCTACCTCGCCAACGGTTCCGAACCCTGGCGCATCCCCGAGACGGACGAGCTGCCGGATCTTGCGGTGCGGTTCGCGCAGGGCCCCAACCACACCCTGGACGACGGCAGCGAGGTGTTCTGGCCCTACAAGCGGGACGCGGACACCCTGGCCCGGCCGTGGGCGGTGCCGGGCACACCCGGTCTGGAGCACCGCGTCGGCGGCATCGAGAAGCAGGACGGGAGTGGGAACATCTCCTACGACCCGGCCAACCACGACTTCATGGTCCGCACCCGCCAGGCCAAGGTCGATGGCATCACCGTCCCCGACCTGGAGGTCGACGACCCGGACGGCGCGCGGACCCTGGTGCTGGGCTGGGGCTCGACGTACGGGCCGATCACCGCGGCCGTACGCCGCATCCGCACCGGGGGCGGCCACATCGCGCAGGCCCACCTGCGCCACCTCAACCCCTTCCCGCCCAACCTCGGCGAGGTACTCACCCGCTACGAGCGCGTCGTCGTCCCGGAGATGAACCTCGGCCAGCTCGCCACCCTCATCCGCGCGAAGTACCTCATCGACACCTACTCCTACACCCAGGTCAACGGCATGCCGTTCAAGGCGGAACAGCTCGCCACCGCGCTGAAGGAGGCCATCGATGGCCACTGAACTCACCCTTACGGCAAAGGACTTCAAGTCCGATCAGGAAGTGCGCTGGTGCCCGGGGTGCGGTGACTACGCCGTCCTGGCGGCCGTGCAGGGCTTCATGCCGGAACTGGGCCTGGCCAGGGAGAACATCGTCTTCGTCTCCGGCATCGGCTGCTCCTCCCGCTTCCCGTACTACATGAACACCTACGGGATGCACTCCATCCACGGCCGCGCCCCCGCCATCGCCACCGGCCTGGCCACCTCCCGCCGCGACCTGTCCGTGTGGGTCGTCACCGGTGACGGCGACGCGCTGTCCATCGGCGGCAACCACCTCATCCACGCCCTGCGCCGCAACGTCAACCTCAAGATCCTGCTGTTCAACAACCGGATCTACGGCCTGACCAAGGGCCAGTACTCCCCCACCTCCGAAGTCGGGAAGATCACCAAGTCGACGCCGATGGGCTCCCTCGACGCACCCTTCAACCCGGTGTCGCTGGCCATCGGCGCCGAGGCGTCCTTCGTCGCCCGCACCGTCGACTCCGACCGCAAACACCTCACCGAGGTCCTGCGCCAGGCCGCCGCCCACCAGGGCACCGCCCTGGTCGAGATCTACCAGAACTGCAACATCTTCAACGACGGTGCCTTCGACGCCCTCAAGGACAAACAGCGGGCCCAGGAAGCCGTCATCCGCCTCGAACACGGACAACCCATCCGCTTCGGCACCGACGGCACCAAGGGCGTCGTCCGCGACCAGGCCACCGGCGACCTCGAGGTCGTCACGGTCGCACCGGACAACGAGGCGGACGTCCTGGTCCACGACGCGCACGCCGCGTCCCCGACCACCGCCTTCGCCCTCTCCCGCCTCGCCGACCCCGACACCCTCCACCACACCCCCATCGGCGTCCTGCGCTCCGTCGACCGGCCGGTCTACGACACCCTCATGGCCGACCAGCTCGAGACCGCCGTCGAACACAACGGCAAGGGCGACCTCGCCACCCTCCTCGCCGGCAACGACACCTGGACCGTCGTCGGCTGACGCCGGCCCTCTGGAAACGGAAGATGATGAAGGACAACACCAGAACAGGCGAGTCCGGGCTGCCCATCGAACCGGTCTACGGGCCCGATGCCCTGGCGGGCTGGGATCCGGCGGAGAAGCTGGGTGGGCCGGGGGTGTACCCGTTCACGCGGGGTGTGTATCCGTCGATGTACACGGGCCGGCCGTGGACGATGCGTCAGTACGCGGGTTTCGGTACGGCGACGGAGTCGAACGCCCGTTACAAGCAGCTGATCGCGAACGGGACGATGGGGTTGTCGGTCGCGTTCGACCTGCCGACGCAGATGGGTCATGACTCGGACGCGCCGATCGCGAGTGGCGAGGTGGGCAAGGTCGGTGTGGCGATCGACTCGGTCGATGACATGCGGGTGCTGTTCGGCGGGATTCCGCTGGACAAGGTGTCGACGTCGATGACGATCAACGCGCCTGCGTCGTTGCTGCTCCTGCTGTACCAACTGGTCGCGGAGGAGCAGGGTGTCGGTGCGGACCAGCTGACGGGCACGATCCAGAACGACGTGCTGAAGGAGTACATCGCGCGGGGGACGTACATCTTCCCGCCGAAGCCGTCGCTGCGTCTGATCGCGGACATCTTCAAGTACTGCAAGGCCGAGATCCCGAAGTGGAACACGATCTCGATCTCGGGTTATCACATGGCGGAGGCGGGTGCGTCGCCCGCGCAGGAGATCGCGTTCACGCTGGCGGACGGGATCGAGTACGTGCGCACGGCGGTGGCGGCAGGCATGGACGTGGACGGCTTCGCGCCCCGCCTGTCGTTCTTCTTCGTGGCGCGGACGACGATCCTGGAGGAGGTCGCGAAGTTCCGTGCGGCGCGCCGGATCTGGGCGCGGGTGATGAAGGAGGAGTTCGGGGCGAAGAATCCGAAGTCGCTGATGCTGCGGTTCCACACGCAGACGGCGGGGGTGCAGCTGACGGCCCAGCAGCCGGAGGTGAACCTGGTCCGCGTCGCGGTGCAGGGTCTCGGGGCCGTCCTGGGTGGCACGCAGTCGCTGCACACGAACTCCTTCGACGAGGCCATCGCGCTGCCCACCGACAAGTCCGCCCGCCTCGCGCTGCGGACGCAGCAGGTCCTCGCGTACGAGACGGACGTGACCGCGACCGTCGACCCCTTCGCCGGTTCCTACGTCGTCGAGAAGATGACCGACGACCTGGAGGCGGAGATCGTCGCGCTCATCGACAGGACGGAGCAGCTCGGAGGGGCCGTCCGCGCCATCGAGCACGGTTTCCAGAAGTCCGAGATCGAACGCAACGCCTATCGCATCTCGCAGGAGACCGACTCCGGCGAGCGGGTCGTGGTCGGCGTCAACCGCTTCCAGCTCGACGAGGAGGAGCCGTACGAACCCCTCCGAGTCGACCCGGCAATCGAGGCCCAGCAGGCCGAACGCCTCGCCAGGCTCCGCGCCGAGCGCGACCAGCAGGCGGTGGACACGGCGCTGGCCGCCCTGAAGAAGGCCGCCGAGGGCGAGGACAACGTCCTCTACCCCATGAAGGACGCCCTGCGCGCCCGCGCCACCGTCGGCGAGGTCTGCAACGCACTGCGCGAGATCTGGGGCACGTACGTGCCGACGGACGCCTACTGACCGAGGACCGTCCGGCAAGGCTCAGGCCACCTCCGGCGCGGGGACGTACCGTTCCCGCGCCCGGTGCGCACCCAGGCCGGCGAGGGCGCGGCCGGCGTTCCTCCCGGCCGCCAGCTCGGCCTCCAGCACCGCGGCCAGCCGGCGCACCCCCTCGCGGATCCGGTCCGGTGCCGGGTAGCAGTAGGACAGCCGCATCTGTCGGCCGCCGGACCCGTCCGTGTGGAACCCGGTGCCCGAGGCGTACGCCACCTGGGCGGCCACCGCGCGCGGCAGCATCGCCTTGGTGTCCACGCCCTCTGGCACCGTCACCCACACGTAGAACCCGCCGTCCGGCGTCGTCCACGTACAGCCCGGCGGCAGGTACCGCTCCAGCGCGGACAGCATCGCGTCGCGGCGCTCGCGGTAGTTCTCCCGGAACACCTCGATCTGGCCCTGCCAGTCGTGCGTGGCCAGATAGCGCGACACGATCGTCTGGTTCAAGGTGGGCGGGCACAGGGTCGCCGACTCCGTGGCCAGGACCAGCTTCTCCCGCACCGCCGACGGGGCCAGCACCCAGCCGACCCGCAGCCCGGAGGCGAACGTCTTCGAGAACGAGCCCAGGTACACCACGTTGTCCGGGTCCAGCGAGCGCAGCGCCGGATAGGTCCGCCCGTCGAAGCCGAGCAGGCCGTACGGGTTGTCCTCGACCACCAGCACGTCGTACGTGCGGCAGATCTCCAGGATCTCCGCCCGCCGTTCGACCGCCAGCGTCACGCCGGCCGGGTTGTGGAAGTTCGGGATCGTGTAGAGCAGTTTCACGCGCTGCCCCGCCTCCGCGGCCTGCCGCAGCGCGGCCCGCAGCGCCTCCGGCACCAGGCCGTGCCCGTCCATCGCCACGTGCACGACCCGCGCCTGGTACGCGGTGAACGAGCCCAGCGCACCGACGTACGACGGGCCCTCGGCCACCACCACGTCACCCGGGTCGCAGAACAGCCGGGTCACCAGGTCGAGGCCCATCTGCGAGCCGACCGTCACCACGACGTCGTCCGGGTGCGCCGTGATGCCCTCCAGCGCCATCACGTCGCAGATCTGCTCCCGCAGCAGCGGCGAGCCGTGCGCCGACGCGTACTGGAGCGCCGTCAGGCCGTCCTCCGCGATGATCCGCGCGGTCTGCTCCGCGAGCGTCTGGAGGGGCAGCGCGGCCAGGTTCGGCATGCCGCCGGCCAGCGAGACCACCTCCGGTCTGCTCGCGACCGAGAACAACGCCCGGATCTCGGAGGCCGTCATGCCCGCGGTGCGCGCTGCGTACCGGGCGCGGTGCGGGTCCAGGACGGCAAAAGGGCTGTACGGCTTCGCGGCGCTGTTCTCGGTCATGGAGGCGACACCCTGGGCTCGGTGAACAAGGACACTGCCGTACGGGGAGGGCTCGGGCCGCTCGGCGACGGCGTCCCGGTCCGGACACCCGTCCGCACCGCCGAGATCGGACAGGTCCCGGTAGCGCCGGGACGACGTCGTGCCCTCGCGCAGGTCGACCCGCTCGATCGTCGCGGCGGGTGTGGCACGGCCGGCCCCCACGTCCGCCAGGCCGCAGTGGGCGAGCGCCTCCGGTTCCGAGGCGAACACCAGCAGCCCGCCCGCCACCGCGTGGTGGACCGCCTCGGTGCCGGACCGGTCCCGCGCGAAGGGGATCTCGTCCCGTCGCCGGTCGAGGACCACCAGCGCGAACGTCCCGCGCACGGCGTCGAGGAAGTCGAGCCCCTCGGCCCCGTAGAGGTGCAGCAGGATCTCGCGGTCCGACTGCGTCCGCAGCCGTACTCCGGGCAGTGCGGCGGCCGGCTCCCGGTGGTTGCGCACCGTGCCGCTCGCCATCAGCACGGTCTTTCCGTCCGCCGACACGAACGCGTGGGCACTGTCCTCGGGCGCGGCCGACGACGGCCACGCGCATCCCATCACCGCCGCGCCGTCCCGCACCACGGCGCGTCCGCCGGGGCCCCGGCGGTTCAGCGCGTCGAGTATCGAGTCCACCGCCGCCGTCTCACGGCCCGTGGCCCGGGACGCGGCCGATCCGAGCACCGCCAGTCCTGCCAGCCCGCCCATGTTCCCTCCACCCTTCGGCCCGGTCGCTTCCCGAGGGGCCCGGCGATCGCGGCCCGCGTTCGCCTCTTCGGCCCGGTGATCCTCAGCCCGGTGAGCCGCCCCGGACACGGGAGTCGCGCGTACTTGTCGCCCAGCGGCCGCGGCGGAACCCAGGCCCCGGACAGTCGCCCGCACCGGTTCCCACCTTGTCCAGCTTCGCCGGACAGCATGGGCAGGTCCGCTCGGGATCCGCTCAAGTCCGCCTCGCAACCGGTCCGGAAAGGAATAGGGCCCACAACCGGAGGGCACTCCGACGAACCGCAGCTCCACGGCCCGTGGGGCGCCGCCGGACTGCGCGAGCGGTCTTCCACCCGCCCTCGACGGGCGAGAACCACCCTGGTGGCGCCGCAGACCGCCAGGGAAAGACGTAGACCGCCCCCGACGGCGAACCACTCGCTCCGCTCTTCGCATCACGTCCTGCCGCCCGGCGCGGCCTCGGGCCGACGCCGGCACCGCGCGGTGGCCCCAGCGCCGCGCGGTGATCCCGGTACCGCGCGGCGACCGTGCCGCCGAGTACGCGCCGGGCGGCGCGGCCCGCCGGTCACCCAGCCCGTCGGCCCGGCGAGCGACGCCGGACGCCGGGGCACGGGCGGCACGTTGGACCACGACTGCTCACGCCTAGGAGAGACATGGCAACCCGGCTGTTCACCTCGGAGTCCGTCACCGAGGGCCACCCCGACAAGATCGCCGACCAGATCAGCGACGCCGTCCTGGACGCCCTCCTGAGCCAGGACCCGGCCTCCCGGGTGGCGGTGGAGACCCTGATCACCACGGGTCAGGTCCACATCGCCGGGGAGGTGACCACCTCCGCCTACGCCGACATCCCCGCGATCGTCCGCGAGACCGTCCTCGGCATCGGCTACGACTCGTCGGCCAAGGGCTTCGACGGCGCCTCCTGCGGGGTGTCCGTGTCCATCGGCGCCCAGTCGCCGGACATCGCCCAGGGCGTGGACACCGCGTACGAGAAGCGGCTCGGCGGGACCGACGACGACCTCGCCGCGCAGGGCGCCGGGGACCAGGGGCTGATGTTCGGGTACGCCACCCGTGAGACGCCCACCCTGATGCCCCTGCCCGTCGAACTCGCGCACCGGCTGTCGCGCCGGCTGGCCGAGGTCCGCAAGGACGGGCTGATGCCCTACCTCCGCCCCGACGGCAAGACACAGGTCACCATCGAGTACCGCGACGACCTCCCGGTACGCCTGGACACGGTCGTCGTCTCCTCGCAGCACGCGGCCGGCATCGACCTCGACCACATGCTGACCCCGGACATCCGCCGCCAGGTCGTGGAACCCGTCCTCGTCCAGCTGGCCGAGGACGGCATCAAGCTGGAGACCGAAGGCCACCGGCTGCTGGTCAACCCCACCGGCAAGTTCGAGATCGGCGGCCCGATGGGCGACGCCGGCCTCACCGGCCGCAAGATCATCATCGACACGTACGGCGGCATGGCCCGTCACGGCGGCGGCGCCTTCTCCGGCAAGGACCCCTCCAAGGTGGACCGTTCGGCCGCCTACGCGATGCGCTGGGTCGCCAAGAACGTCGTCGCGGCCGAACTCGCCGAGCGCTGCGAGGTCCAGGTCGCGTACGCCATCGGCAAGGCCGAGCCGGTCGGCCTGTTCGTCGAGACCTTCGGCACGGAACACGTCCCGCGCGCCGTGATCGAGCGGGCCATCCACGAGGTGTTCGACCTGCGCCCGGCCGCCGTCATCCGCGACCTCGACCTGCTGCGCCCGATCTACGCCAGGACCGCGGCGTACGGGCACTTCGGACGTGAGCTGCCCGACTTCACCTGGGAGCGCACCGACCGCGCCGACCGCCTCCGCGCCGCCGCGGGCCACTGAACCGGCCGCGCCGACAGGGACGGGAGTTGCCATGCGCATCGCCGTGACCGGTTCCATCGCCACCGACCACCTCATGACGTTCCCCGGCCGGATCGTGGACCAGCTGATCCCCGACCGGCTCGACCGGGTGTCGCTGTCGTTCCTCGCCGACGACCTGGAGATACGCCGCGGCGGGGTCGCCGCCAACATCTCCTACGGCCTCGGCGGGCTGGGACTGGACCCCGTGCTCGTCGGCGCGGTCGGCAGCGACTTCGGCGAGTACGAGGTCTGGCTGAAGGAACACGGCGTCGACACCGGCGCCGTACACGTCTCCGCCCGGCGGCAGACGGCCCGGTTCGTGTGCCTCACGGACCAGGACGCCAACCAGATCGCCGCGTTCTACGCCGGAGCCATGACCGAGGCCCGCGACATCGACCTCGGGCGCCTCGACCCGCTGCCCGACCTCGTGGTCGTGGCACCCGACGACCCCGAGGCCATGCTGCGCCACACCGCGCGCTGCCGGGCGCTCGGCATCCTCTTCGCCGCCGACCCCTCGCAGCAACTGGCCCGCCTCGACGGCGACCAGGCCCGCACGCTGCTCACCGGGGCGCGCTGGCTGTTCACCAACGAGTACGAGGCGACCCTGCTGCTGGAACGCACCGGCTGGAGCCGCGACGACGTCCTCGCACACGTCGGCGCGTGGATCACCACGCTCGGCGCCGACGGCGTCCGGATCGAGGCCGCCGACCGCCCGGCGTTCACCGTGCCCGCCGTCGCCGGTGTCCGCACCACCGACCCGACCGGAGCCGGCGACGCCTTCCGCGCGGGCTTCCTCGCGGCCCTCGCCCGGGGCCTGGACAGCCCGCACGCGGCCCGGCTCGGCTGCGCGGTGGCCTCCCTGGCCCTCGCCGAGGTGGGCTCCCAGGCCTACACCCCCGACCCCGCCCGGCTCACCGCCATCATCACCGAGACCTACGGCACGGCGGCGGCCGAGACCATCGCGGCACACCTGGGAGGCGCGCCATGCCGGCGGTGACAACAGGCGGCGAGACCCTCCGCGAGGCGCTCGCCACGCGCGTGGTGGTGGCCGACGGCGCGATGGGCACCATGCTCCAGGCCCATGACCCGACCATGGAGGACTTCCAGCAGCTGGAGGGCTGCAACGAGGTCCTCAACGCCACCCGCCCGGACATCGTGCGCTCCGTCCACGACGCCTACCTCGCGGCGGGCGTGGACTGCGTGGAGACCAACACCTTCGGCGCGAACCACACGGCACTGGCCGAGTACGACATCACCGCCCGCGCACACGAACTGTCGGAGGCGGGCGCCCGCATCGCCCGCCAGGCCGCCGACGCGTCCACGCGACGCACCGGACAGCGGCGCTGGGTCCTGGGTTCCATGGGCCCCGGCACCAAGCTGCCCACCCTCGGCCACATCGGCTACGCCACCGTCCGCGACGGCTTCCAGGCCAACGCCGAAGGGCTGCTCACCGGCGGCGCCGACGCGCTGCTGGTGGAGACCACGCAGGACCTGCTCCAGACCAAGGCCGCCGTCCTGGGCGCCCGCCGTGCCATGGGGACCCTCGGCACCGACGTCCCGCTCCTGGTCTCCATGGCCTTCGAGACGACCGGCACGATGTTGCTCGGCTCCGAGATCGGCGCCGCGCTCACCGCCCTTGAGCCGCTCGGCATCGACATGATCGGCCTGAACTGCTCCACCGGCCCGGCGGAGATGACCGAGCACCTGCGCCACCTCGCCCGCCACTCCCGCATCCCCCTGCTGTGCATGCCCAACGCGGGCCTCCCGGTCCTCACCAAGGACGGCGCGCACTTCCCGCTCGGCCCGGAAGGACTGGCCGACGCGCAGGAGACGTTCGTCCGGGAGTACGGCCTGTCCCTGGTGGGCGGCTGCTGCGGTACGACGCCCGAGCACCTGCGTCAGCTCGTCGAGCGCGTTCGTGGTCTGCCCCCCACCGAGCGCGCCCCCCAGCCCGAGCCGGGTGCGGCGTCGCTGTATCAGACGGTGCCGTTCCGGCAGGACACGTCGTATCTGGCGATCGGTGAGCGGACGAACGCGAACGGGTCGAAGAAGTTCCGTGAGGCGATGCTGGAGGGCCGCTGGGACGACTGTGTGGAGATGGCCCGGGACCAGATCCGCGAGGGCGCGCACATGCTGGACCTGTGCGTGGACTACGTGGGCCGCGACGGCGTCGCGGACATGGAGGAACTGGCCGGCCGCTTCGCGACCGCTTCGACGCTTCCGGTGGTGCTGGACTCCACGGAGGTGGAGGTCATCCGGGCCGGGCTGGAGAAGCTGGGCGGCCGGGCGGTGATCAACTCGGTGAACTACGAGGACGGTGACGGCCCCCAGTCGCGGTTCGCGAAGGTCACGCGGCTGGCGCGGGAGCACGGTGCGGCGCTGATCGCGCTGACCATCGACGAGGAGGGCCAGGCCCGCACCGCCGAGAAGAAGGTCGAGATCGCGGAGCGGCTGATCGCCGATCTGACCGGGAACTGGGGGATCCACGAGTCGGACATCCTGGTGGACTGCCTGACCTTCACCATCTGCACCGGCCAGGAGGAGTCCCGCAAGGACGGCGTCGCCACGATCGAGGGCATCCGCGAGCTCAAGCGCCGCCACCCCGATGTGCAGACGACTCTGGGTTTGTCGAACATCTCCTTCGGCCTGAACCCGGCCGCCCGCATCCTGCTGAACAGTGTCTTCCTGGACGAGTGCGTCAAGGCGGGCCTGGACTCGGCGATCGTGCACGCCTCGAAGATCCTGCCGATCGCCCGCTTCGACGAGGAGCAGGTCACCACGGCCCTGGACCTGATCTACGACCGGCGCCGTGAGGGCCATGACCCGCTGCAGAGGCTGATGCAGCTCTTCGAGGGCGCCACCGCGAAGTCGTTGAAGGCGTCCAGGGCGCAGGAGCTGGCCGCGCTGCCGCTCAACGAGCGTCTCAAGCACCGCATCATCGACGGCGAGAAGAACGGCCTGGAGGCCGACCTGGACGAGGCGCTGACCGAGCGGCCGGCCCTGGACATCGTCAACGAGACGTTGCTGGACGGCATGAAGACCGTCGGGGAGCTGTTCGGCTCCGGGCAGATGCAGCTGCCGTTCGTGCTCCAGTCCGCCGAGGTCATGAAGAACGCGGTCGCCCATCTGGAGCCGCACATGGAGAAGACCGACGACGACGGCAAGGGCACCATCGTCCTGGCCACCGTCCGCGGTGATGTCCACGACATCGGCAAGAACCTCGTCGACATCATCCTGTCCAACAACGGCTACACCGTCGTCAACCTCGGCATCAAACAGCCCGTCTCCGCGATCCTGGAAGCCGCCGAGGAACACCGCGCCGACGTCATCGGCATGTCCGGACTGCTGGTGAAGTCCACAGTGATCATGAAGGAGAACCTGGAAGAGCTCAACCAGCGCGGCATGGCCGCCGACTACCCCGTCATCCTCGGCGGCGCCGCACTGACCCGCGCCTACGTCGAACAGGACCTCCACGAGATCTACGACGGCGAAGTCCGCTACGCCCGCGACGCCTTCGAGGGCCTGCGCCTGATGGACGCCCTGGTCGGCATCAAACGCGGCGTCCCCGGCGCCCGGTTGCCCGAACTCCGTCAACGCCGGGTCCGTGCGGCCACCGTCAAGGTCGAGGAACGGCCCGAGAAGGGCCACGTGCGGTCCGAGATCGCCACGGACGCCCCGGTCCCCGCCCCGCCGTTCCGGGGCACCCGCGTCGTGAAGGGCATCCAGCTCAAGGAGTACGCGTCCTGGCTGGACGAGGGCGCCTTGTTCAAGGGCCAGTGGGGGCTGAAGCAGGCCCGCACAGACGAGGGACCCTCGTACGAGGAGCTGGTCGAGACGGAGGGCCGGCCCCGGCTGCGCGGCCTGCTGGACCGCCTCCAGACGGACAACCTGCTGGAGGCGGCCGTGGTGTACGGCTACTTCCCGTGCGTCTCCAAGGACGACGACCTGATCGTCCTAGACGAGGCCGGCAATGAGCGCACCCGCTTCACCTTCCCGCGCCAGCGCCGCGGCCGCCGGCTGTGCCTGGCCGACTTCTTCCGCCCCGAGGAGTCCGGCGAGACCGATGTCGTCGGCTTCCAGGTCGTCACCGTCGGCTCCCGCATCGGCGGGGAGACCGCCCGCCTCTTCGAGGCCAACGCCTACCGCGACTACCTCGAACTGCACGGACTGTCCGTGCAGCTGGCCGAGGCGCTCGCCGAGTACTGGCACGCCCGCGTCCGCACCGAACTCGGCATCGCGGCGGACGCCCCGGGCTCGCTGGACGGCATGCTCCGCACCGAGTACCAGGGCTGCCGCTACTCGCTGGGCTATCCGGCCTGCCCCGACCTGGCGGACCGCGCGAAGATCGCCCACCTGCTCCGGCCGGAACGCATCGGCGTGCACCTGTCCGAGGAGTTCCAGCTCCATCCCGAGCAGTCCACCGACGCCATCGTCGTCCACCACCCCGAGGCGAACTACTTCAACGCGGGAGGCCGCGCATGACGACCTTCTCCTTCGAGTTCTTCCCGCCGAAGACCGCCGCCGGCGAGCGGACGCTGTGGCAGGCGATCCGCCGGCTGGAGACGCTGCGCCCGGACTTCGTCTCCGTGACCTACGGCGCGGGCGGCTCCTTTCGGGACCGGACCATCGAGGTCACCCGGCGCATCGCGGCGGAGACCACCCTGCGTCCCGTCGCGCACCTCACCGCCGTGGGCCACTCGGTCGCCGAGCTGCGGCAGATCATCGGCGCCTACGCGGACGCCGGCATCAAGGACGTCCTCGTCCTGCGCGGTGATCCCCCCGGCGACCCCCGAGGACCGTGGGTGCCGCACCCGGACGGCTTCACCCACGCCTACCAGCTGGTCGAACTCGTCCGCTCCCTGGGCAACTTCACCATCGGCGTCGCCGCCTTCCCCGAGCGGCATCCGCGCTCGCCCGACTGGGACACCGACATCCGGCACTTCGTGGCCAAGTGCCGCGCCGGCGCCGACTACGCCATCACGCAGATGTTCTTCCACGTCGAGGACTACCTGCGGCTGCGCGACCGGGTGGCCGCGGCCGGCTGCGACATCCCGATCGTCCCCGAGATCATGCCCGCCACCGACGTACGCCAGATCCGCCGCTTCGCCGAACTGAGCGACGCGGCCTTCCCCGAGGACCTGGCCCACCGTCTGGAAGCCGCCCGTGACGATCGCGCCGCGGGCCACCGCATCGGCGTCGAGTACGCCACCGCCATGGCCGGACGCCTCTTGGCGGAGGGCGTGCCCGGACTGCACTACATCACCCTGAACAGGTCCACCGCGGCCCTGGACATCCACCGTAACGTCATCAGTTCAAGGAGCATTCGTGTCGCCTGAGTTCGCGGATTTCAAGGTCGCCGACCTCTCGCTGGCCGCGTTCGGCCGCAAGGAGATCACCCTCGCCGAGCACGAGATGCCCGGGCTGATGGCGATCCGCAAGGAGTACGCCGAGGCCCGGCCGCTGGCCGGTGCCCGCATCACCGGCTCCCTGCACATGACGGTGCAGACCGCCGTCCTGATCGAGACCCTGACCGCCCTGGGCGCCCAGGTCCGCTGGGCGTCCTGCAACATCTTCTCCACCCAGGACCACGCGGCCGCCGCCATGGCCGCGGCCGGCATCCCGGTCTTCGCCTGGAAGGGCGAGACCCTCCAGGAGTACTGGTGGTGCACGGAGCAGGCGCTGACCTGGCCGGACAGCCCCACCGGCGGCCCGAACATGATCCTGGACGACGGCGGTGACGCCACCACCTTCGTCCACCAGGGCGTCGAGTACCTCAAGACCGGTGAGCTGCCCCCGGCCGACAACGAGGAACTGGCGTCCGTGGCCGCCCTGCTGAAGACGAGCACCCTCGACTGGACCGGCATCGCCGCGCAGATCCGCGGGGTGACGGAGGAGACCACGACCGGCGTCCACCGCCTGTACGAGATGCACCGCGACGGCACCCTCCTGTTCCCGGCGATCAACGTCAACGACGCCGTCACCAAGTCGAAGTTCGACAACAAGTACGGCTGCCGCCACTCCCTGATCGACGGCCTCAACCGTGCCACGGACGTGCTGATCGGCGGCAAGACCGCGGTCGTCTGCGGCTACGGCGACGTCGGCAAGGGATGCGCGGAGTCGCTGCGCGGGCAGGGTGCCCGCGTGATCGTCACCGAGATCGACCCGATCTGCGCCCTGCAGGCGGCGATGGACGGCTACCAGGTCACGACGCTGGACGAGGTCGTCGACCAGGCCGACATCTTCATCACGACCACCGGCAACAAGGACGTCATCCTGGCCTCGGACATGGCCAGGATGAAGCACCAGGCGATCATCGGCAACATCGGCCACTTCGACAACGAGATCGACATGGCCGGCCTTGCCAGGACCCCCGGCATCGTCAAGGACGAGGTCAAGCCGCAGGTCCACACCTGGACCTTCCCCGACGGCAAGGTCCTCATCGTGCTGTCCGAGGGCCGCCTGCTGAACCTGGGCAACGCCACCGGCCACCCGTCGTTCGTGATGTCCAACTCCTTCGCGGACCAGACCCTGGCCCAGATCGAGCTGTTCACCAAGCCCGACGCGTACGAGACGGGCGTCCACGTGCTGCCCAAGCACCTGGACGAGAAGGTCGCCCGCCTCCACCTCGACGCCCTCGGCGTCAGGCTGACCACGCTCCGCCCGGAGCAGGCCGAGTACATCGGGGTCAAGGCCGAGGGCCCGTACAAGCCGGACCACTACCGCCACTGACGACGCTGAGCGAAGGCAGGCCCGTCGCGGCTATCAGGGAGATAGCGGCGACGGGCCTTCGTGGATCGGGGCGTTCGTCGTGTGACGTTGTCGGCCGGGGGCGCGGGCGGTGGCCCGCGCTGTCACGGGGCGGACTACTTCGCGTCGCGGTTGAAGGTCGAGGTGGACCAGAAGTAGCCGAGGACCGTCAGGGCCAGGCACCAGACGACGGCGAGCCAGCCGTTGTGGCCGATCTCGGTGCCCAGCAGCAGGCCGCGCAGGGTCTCGATGGCCGGCGTGAAGGGCTGGTACTCGGCGATCGGCTGGAACCAGCCCGGCATCGAGTCGACCGGCACGAACGCGCTCGACAGGAGCGGCAGCAGGATCAGAGGCATGGCGTTGTTGCTGGCGGCCTCGGCGTTGGGGCTGACCAGACCCATCCCGACGGCGATCCAGGTGAGCGCCAGGGTGAAGAGGGCGAGCAGCCCGAAGGCCGCGAGCCACTCCAGGGCGGTGGCGTCGGTGGACCGGAAGCCGATGGCCACGCCGACGGCGCCGACGAGGACCACGCTCAGGATCGACTGCAGGACACTGCCGGCGACGTGCCCGACGAGGATCGAGGGCCGGTGGATGGCCATGGTGCGGAAGCGGGCGATGATGCCCTCGGTCATGTCGTTGGAGACGGAGACCGCGGTGCCGATGACGGTGGAACCGATGGTCATCAGCAGCAGGCCGGGCACGATGTAGGCGATGTAGGCGGAGCGGCCGCCACCGCCGATGCCCGCGCTCATGGTGTCGCCGAAGATGTAGACGAACAGCAGGAGCAGCATGATCGGCGTGAGCAGCAGGTTCAGCGTGAGGGACGGGTAGCGGCGCGCGTGCAGCAGGTTGCGGCGCAGCATCGTGTTCGAGTCGCGCACGGCGAGGGACACGGAACTCATCGGACAGCCTCCTTGGGCTGGGTGGGGACGCCGGCGCCGCCGGTCAGGGCGAAGAACACGTCATCGAGGTCGGGGGTGTGGACGGTCAGTTCGTCGGCCTCGATGCCGGCGGAGTCCAGCCAGTCGAGGATGGAGCGCAGCTGACGCTGGCTGCCGTCACTGGGGATCTGGAGGGCGAGCGCGTCGTCGTCCCGGGCCGCCTGCTCCAGCGCGAGGGCGGCGGCCTGGTAGGCGACCGGGTCGGTGAAGCGCAGCCGGACGTGGCCGCCGGGGACGAGGCGCTTGAGCTCGGCGGCGGTGCCCTCGGCGGCGATCCTGCCGTCGTTCAGCACCGCGATGCGGTCGGCGAGTTCGTCGGCCTCCTCCAGGTACTGCGTGGTGAGGAAGACGGTGACACCGTCGGAGACCAGCTCGCGGATGATGCCCCACATGTTGTGCCGCGAGCGCGGGTCCAGGCCGGTGGTGGGCTCGTCCAGGAAGATGATCCGCGGCTTGCCGACCAGCGTCATGGCGATGTCCAGACGCCGCTTCATACCACCCGAGTACGTCGAGGCGGGCTTCTTCGCAGCCTCCACCAGGTCGAAACGCTCCAGCAGCTCGGCGGCCACCCGCCGCCCCTCCTGCTTGGACAGGTGGTGCAGGTCCGCCATGAGGAGCATGTTCTCCTCACCGGTGATCAGACCGTCCACGGCGGAGAACTGCCCCGTGACACCGATCGCGGCACGCACCGCCTGCGGGTCCGCGGCGACGTCGTGACCGGCGACCTGCGCCTGCCCGCCGCCGGCGGAGATCAGCGTGGACAGGATCTGCACGGTGGTGGTCTTGCCGGCCCCGTTCGGGCCGAGCAGGGAGAAGATCGTTCCCTCGGGGACGATCAGGTCGACGCCGTCAAGGACGGTCTTGTCGCCGTACGACTTGCGCAGCCCGTTCGCTGCGATGGCCGGCTTGGTCATGAGGAGAGCTCCTTCTACAGGCTGCGGGCGGCGATGTCGCCGTGGGCGGTGGTGGCGTGGATGGTGAGAGCGGCGTCGGGTCCGTCGGTGTTGGTGAGGGTGTTCTCGATACGGCCGTAGGAAGTGCCGGCGTCGAGGGTGGCGGAGGTGCCGCGGGCGGCGCCGACGGTGATGTCGCCGTGCTCGGTGCGCAGGGTGACGGTGCCGCGTACGGCTTCGGTGACGCGGAGGTCGCCCTTCTGGGTGCTGATCTCGGCGGAGCCGCCCAGGCGGTGGACGGTGACGTCGCCGGCGGCGAGGGTGAGGCGGGCGCCTTCGGTCTCGTCGAGCTCGACGGTGGCCTGGGCGCTGTCGAGGGAGACGCGGCCGAGCCGTCCGGTGCTGTGGAGCTGGGCGTCGGCCGTCTTCGCCTCGACGCGGGAGCCGGTGGGCAGGTGGACGGTCACGTCGAGGGTGCCGGAGGCGCCGAGGGCCTGGTTCTTGCCGGTGGGGGCCTCGATGCGCAGGGTGCCGTCGGCGCAGGTGACCGTGGTCTGTTCGGCGGCCTTCACGTCGCGGCTCTTGGAGGCGTCGGCGGGCAGGACCTCGACGGTGGTGTCGGTCCGGTCGGCGGCGACGAACCGGATGCGTCCCGCGGGTATGTCGAGGACGGCCGCGACGGGGGCGGGGGTGTCGAACTTCTGCATCGTGCACTCCTTCTTCTGCATCGTGCGCTCCTGCGTCCCGATGTTTCTGATAATGGAAACGCTACGTTGCATTCATAGAACTAGCAACATGGTTGTTGCTTGAAGTCGCCATAAATGCAGGTAGATTCGATAAATCATTGCAATGAGATTGGACTTAATGCAACGGGATCCACCTTATCCGTTGCAATGGATAGAGGGTGAACGCTATACCGGGGACACTCGGAGCGCGCCGGGAACCGCGATGCCGGCAGGAGGACCCACCCGGCGGGAACCGGACCGGGCGGGTGAGGGCGTCGAGCCGGAGCAGAGCGTCGGCGTGTGCGGCGGCCGGGGCGGGCGGGTGAAGTCCGGCGCACCGGGCGGCGATCCGGCCGGGGCGGGCGGCGTGCGGCAGGGCGAGGACCACGCGCGGCAGGTGCCGCCCCGGGGCGAGGGCGCCGGACGGCCGGGCGGTGGGGGGATCGGCGTACCGGTGGGGGACGGTGCCGCGCGGCGCGGGCCCTTCGCGCCGCGACGGCTGCGGGACGCGACCGGTGCCGGAAGTCGGGGTCGCCATGGGATCAGTGAACCGGAGGCCCGTGGCCGGGACCATCGACCTCGGCTGGACCTCGACCAGCTCTCAAGCGGTCTTGCAGGCTCCGGCGTTCGCGGTGCCCCTGCGTCCGCGGCGCTCCGGTGTCCCCCGGGCCCGTACACGGACGGCGGCCCGGTGCGACCTGGACAAGGTCGCACCGGGCCGCGGCAGTTCAGACCGGGCACGCCTCAGTGCACGAGGTCCCGCTCGTGATCCGGCGTGCTCCGCGGCGCGGGCGACGGCGGACCGGCCGACAGCCGCCGCCGCAACCGCTCGCCCTCGACGTCCACGTTGGGCAGCAGCCGGCCGAGCCACTTCGGCAGCCACCAGGCGGCGTCGCCGAGCAGCGAGTGCACGGCCGGCACGATCGCCATCCGGACCACGAAGGCGTCGAACAGGACGGCCGAGGCGAGGCCGAAGCCCATCATCGCGACCAGGTCCTCGTCCTCCACGACGAAGCCCGAGAAGACGCTGATCATGATGACCGCGGCGGCGGCGACCACCCGGCCACTGTGGTGGAAGCCCGAGACGACGGCCTCCTTGGCCCGGACACCGTGGACGTACGCCTCACGCATCCGCGTGACCAGGAAGACCTCGTAGTCCATGGCGAGGCCGAAGACCACGCCGATCATGAAGATCGGCATCGTCGTCATGATCGGGCCGGTCTGCTCGATGCCGAAGAAGTCGGCGGCCCACCCCCACTGGAACACCGCGACCAGCGCGCCCAGTGCCGCGCCGACCGAGAGCAGGAAGCCGAGCGCGGCCTTCAGCGGGACCAGGACCGAGCGGAACACCAGGAGGAGCAGCAGGAAGGCCAGGCCGACCACCAGGGCCAGGTAGGGCAGCAGCGCGTCGGACAGGGTCTGCGAGAAGTCGATGAACAGAGCGGTCTGGCCGGTCACCAGGATCTCGGTGGCGCCCGCGGACGCCCCGAGCGAAGTAGCCCTCGCACGGATGTCCTTGACGAGCTGTTCGGTCCTGGCGTCGGTCGGGCCGGTCTCCGGGACGACACTGAGGATGGCGGTGTCGCCCGCCTCGTTGGCGCTGGCACCGGAGACCGAGGCGACGCCCGGGGTCTTCTTCAGCGCCGCGCCGACCTTGTCGCCGGCGGCGGCCGCGTCCTGGCTTTCGACGGTCACCGTCAGCGGTCCGTTGAAGCCGGGGCCGAAGGAGTCGGACAGCAGGTCGTACGCCTTGCGCTGGGTGGTGTCGGTCGCCATCGTGCCCTCGCCGGGAAGGCCGAGCTCCAGCTTGGTGGCGGGCAGGGCGAGCGCGCCGAGGCCGGCCACCGCGACGACGAGCACGACGACCGGGCGGCGCACCACGAAGGACGCCCAGCGGGTGGACAGGTTCGGCCTGGTCCGCGCGGCCAGCTTCGCGGCCTTCTTCTCGGACCTGCGCAGCTTGCGCGCCGACAGCGGCTTCCTGGCCTGGACGAGCCGCCGGTCCGCCACCCGCAGCACCCGGCGCGGCGCGAAGCCGAGCAGGGCGGGCACGAAGGTGACCGCGATCAGTACGGCGACGGCGACCGTACCCGCCGCGGCGAGGCCCATCTTGGTGAGGATCGGGATGTCGACGACCGCGAGGCCGGCCAGCGCGATGATGACCGTGAGCCCGGCGAAGACGACGGCGGAACCGGCCGTGCCGGTCGCGACGCCCGCCGCCTCCTGAGGGGCGCGGCCCTCGGCGATCTCGGCCCGGTAGCGGGAGACGACGAACAGGGCGTAGTCGATGCCGACCGCGAGGCCGATCATCATCGCCAGCGTCCCGGTCGTGGCGGACAGCCCGAGGGCGCTGCCGAGCGCGGCGATGGCGGAGGTGCCGACGGCGACGCCGATCAGTGCCGTGAGCAGCGGCATGCCGGCGGCGATCAGCGAGCCGAAGGTGAGGAACAGGACGACGGCGGAGATCAGCACGCCGATCTGCTCGCCGGTGCCGGACATGGTCTGCTCGACCATGACCGCGTCCCCGCCCGCCTCGACGGTCAGACCGCCCTCGCGGGCCCGGTCGGTGGCCGCGGTGAGCGCCTCACGGGCCTCGTCGGTGAGGTCGGGCGCGGCGACCTCGTAGGTCACCACGGCGTAGGCGGTACGACCGTCCTCGCTGATCGAGCCGGCCGTGAACGGGTCGGCGACGCCCGCCACCTGGGGGGCCTTGCCGAGTTCGCCGACGAGCGCGCCGATCGCCGCCTTCTCGGCGTCGATGCTCCCGCCCTCGGGCACGCGGACCACCACACGGGCGGTGGCGCCGTCGGTGCCGGCGGCCGGGAACTTCTCCTCGAGCAGGTCGAACGCCTTCTGCGACTCGGTGCCCGGCATCGAGAACCGGTCGGTGGGCGGTGCGGGCGCGGCCGCGGCCGCGGCACCGACGCCGCAGACGATCAGCACCCACAGCAGGGTGACGAGGCCGCGTCGCCGGAAGGCGAAGCGGCCGAGTGCGTACAGGAAGGTAGCCACAGGAAACCGCACTTCCATTGGATGAGGGGGTGGTGAGCGGGGTGACGAGGAACGAACGGGTACGGCCGGCCGTACGGGCATGACGGCCGGGCGGACGGCTTCGTCACACGGACACGTTGACCCAGCCGGGGGCCGCGCGGCCGGATCCTCCGGAGGAGAAGGACTGATCCTCGAGCGGACGTCGAGCGGACGTACCGGTTTCAGCCGTCCGCCGCAGGGGACTTCGCGGTACGCGCCTACGCCGCCGCGAGGGCGGGGGAGGCCGCGGTCCCCTGCCGCGTCGACGGCCGTGCGACCCTGGCGGGGCGGCCGGCGAAGACGTACAGGCGCAGGACGAGGAAGCGGCCCGCGCCGGCGAGGCCCGAGGCGCCGAGGTAGGCGAGTTGCTCGGTCAGCGGGCCCGCGGAGGGGCGCACCAGATGCAGGGCGTGCACGGCGACGCCGGTGGCGAGGAAGGCGACGGCCGCCGAACCCGCGGACTGCCAGTGCTCCCGCCACCCGGCGCCGCGCCCCTTGGCGAAGGTGAAGCGGGCGTGCAGCTCGGTGCACAGCAGGGTGGAGACGATGGTGACGATCGCGTTCGAGACCGCCCAGGGCATCGTCACAGCCAACAGCGGTACCGCGAAGCTCGAGAGCACACCGACACCGCCACCGGAGATCACGAACCGTACGAGGGAGGCGACCGGCCCGGGGCCGGCCGAAGCCGCCACCTCGCACCTCTTTTCGAGCAGCGGCTTCATGACGGTGTCCTTTCGGCGGCGGGGCTTCTACAGGCTGCGGGCGGCGATGTCGCCGTAGGCGGTGGTGGCGTGGATGGTGAGAGCGGCGTCGGGTCCGTCGGTGTTGGTGAGGGTGTTCTCGATACGGCCGTAGGAAGTGCCGGCGTCGAGGGTGGCGGAGGTGCCGCGGGCGGCGCCGACGGTGATGTCGCCGTGCTCGGTGCGCAGGGTGACGGTGCCGCGTACGGCTTCGGTGACGCGGAGGTCGCCCTTTTGGGTGCTGATCTCGGCGGGGCCGCCCAGGCGGTGGACGGTGACGTCGCCGGCGGCGAGGGTGAGGCGGGCGTTCGCGGTCTCGTCGAGCTTGACCGTGCCCTGCGCGGCCTCGAACGCGACCTCGCCGAGCCGTCCGACGCCCCTCAGTTCGGCGCTGGCGGCCTTCGCCTCGACGCGGGAGCCGGTGGGCAGCTGGATGGTCACTTCGATGACTCCGGAAGGACCCAGGAGCCGGTTCTTGGCCGGCGGGGCCTCGACGCGCAGGACACCGTCGGTGTAGGCGACCGTGGTCTGTTCGGCGGCCTTCACGTCGCGGCTCTTGGAGGCGTCGGCGGGCAGGACCTCGACGGTGGTGTCGGTCCGGTCGGCGGCGACGAACCGGATGAGTCCCGCGGGGATGTCGAGGACGGCCGCGACGGGGGCGGGGGTGTCGAACCTCTGCGTCGCGCTCTTGTCCAGCTGCATCGTGCGCTCCTTCGCTCAGTTTTCTGATGATGGAAACGCTACGTTGCGTTCATTGATTAGGCAACACCTTCGTCGCATAGATTCAGTATTTATACAGGTCAAAGCCGAGAAAGCGTTGCAATAACTTGAAGGCTAACGCAACTTCCTCAACCCCGTTCGTTGCAATAGATTGGGATTGAACGCTATGGTGGATGCTGATGGCGGGAGACACCACGACGATGTGAGGAGACCACGATGCCGGGAGGCAGGCTCACCCAGCAGGAACGCCAGCAGATCGCGCTGGGACTGGCCGACGGCCTCGCCTACGCGGAGATCGCCAGGCGCCTGGACCGCCCCACCTCGACGATCACGCGCGAGGTGATGCGCAACGGCGGCCCCACCTCCTATCGCGCCGACCTGGCCCACCGTGCCACCGAACACCGCGCCCACCGCCGCCGGCAGACCGCGCCCCGCAACCCCAGGACGCCGGCGCAGCCCCACGGGCGCGACGCCGAGGCGGTGCGCGAGTACGAGGAGGTGTTCACCACCGTCGTCATGGCCTCGGGCATGCCCAAGATGATGGCCCGGGTGCTGGCCTGCCTCTGCCTCACCGACTCGGGCAGCCTCACCGCGTCCGACCTCGCCCAGCGCCTCCAGGTCAGCCCGGCGTCCGTCTCCAAGGCGATCGCGTTCCTCGAGAGCCAGGGCTTCGTCCGCCGCGAACGCGACGAACGCCGCCGCGAGCGCTACGTCGTCGACGACGACGTCTGGTACCGGTCGATGATGGCCAGCGCCCGGTCCATCGCCCAGGTCGTCGAGACCGCACGGCAGGGCGTCGGCGTCCTCGGCTCCCACACCCCGGCCGGCGCCCGCCTGGAGAACATCGCCCGCTTCCTGGACTTCGTCTCCGAGAGCACCGCCCGCGCCGCGGAACAGGCCCGCGACGTCCTCTACACCAAACCCGAACACCTCACGCCCGAGACGGCCTCGGACGGCGCCGCCTGAACCACGTCCCACACGTTCCCACCCCTCACCAGCGGCTCCTACGGCACCTGCGCGGTCACAGGCACGCCTGCCGCCTGACGATCGGCGCCTGACGATCGACGACCCGACGCAGCTACGCGCGCGTTCGCGATGCGCACGCTAGCGACGCACACGATCGCTGGGCACCGTCCCAGGGGCCACCGGAGGCTCAACGGAGACCCGCTGAAGCCTCGCTGGAAGCCCGTCGCACAACCCCGGGAGACCCGCCCGCCGCCCCGGTGCTCCCCGGAGGCGGCCCGGGAGCGGCGGAGCGGCTCAACCGGCCCACGATTCCGGCGACTTACCCTGCGGGCACGGCGCGCACCGACGTACACGACCGGGGACCGGTGCGCCGATGCCACCCACTCCCGGACGAGGGAAATCGACCACCGTGTCTCGTGGACCAGGGCTGCCCGCGGGCGACACAGCCCCCGTCGAGAAGACCACCGGGCCGACGGAGTCGACCGTGCCGATCCAGCCGACGACACCGACGGCGTCGCCTGCAGCTATCGCCGCGCCGTGCGCTGGGCCGTTCTGAGGGCTTTGTCACGTTGGCTGACCGGCCTGGGATGATGTTGGAGTTGGTTGTGCCGGGGAGGGGGTCGTTCGTGTCGTCCGCGTCGCTGTCGTGCAAGGGGCACCGGTACCCGGTCGAGGTCATCGCGCACTGCGTGTGGCTTTACTTCCGGTTCCCGCTCAGCTTCCGTGAGGTCGAGGAGCTCGAGCGCGGCGTGCTCGTCTCGCATGAGACGGTCCGGCGCCGGTGCGCGAAGTTCGGGCAGACCTACGCGAACGGCCTGCGCCGCTGACGGCCCTGGCCGGGCGGCAAGTGGCACCTGGACGAGGTCTTCGTGAGGATCGACGCTGAGTTGAAGTACCTGTGGCGGGCCGTGGACGCCGACGGCACCGTCCTTGGCATCCTCGTGCAGAACCGGCGGGCCAAGGCCGCGGCCCGGCGCTTTTTCCGCAAGCTCCTGAAGACGACCCGCACGGTGCCCCGGGTGATCGTCACCGACAAGTTCCGCTCCTACGGCGCCGGCCACCGCGAGGTCATGCCCTTGGTCGCCCACCGCTCGCACAAGGGCCTGAACAGCCGGGCCGAGAACAGCCACCAGCCCACCCGGCAGCGCGAACGCGCCATGAAAGGCTTCCGCGGCGTCGGCGGAGCCCAGTGGTTCCCGGCCCCGTTCAGCGGCATCTCCCCCCACTTCCGGCCCCGCCGCCACCTGATGACCGCCCCCGGCTACCGAGCCGGGATGACCGTCCGCTTCGCCATCCGGGAGCAGACCACCGGCGCCGCCGGCCAGCCCGCCGCGGTCTGAGCACCGGCCCGGATCCCGGCCCCCACCACGCCCCGACGCGCCGCCAGAGACCCACGCACCCAATAAGACAGCGCCCACTCGGGGGCTCAGACCGGTCAGCACCGCGCCGAGGTTCCGGCTGACCACGGCGGAACCCACCCGCTCGGTCTCCTTGCCCAGCAGGGCGTCCGCCCGCGCCCACAGCGGCTCCAGGCGCCGCCAGGCGGCGTCGGCCACCTCGTGATACGCGGCGAGGAAACGCGCGGGGTCGTCCAGCACCCGCTGCCGGCTTTGGGGTACCGCGTCACCGAACTGCCCGCTCACCTCGGCCGCGAGGTCGTCCGGGTCGACCTCCCGCAGCTGGGACAGCACGGTCTCCATACGGGTGGCGCGCACGTCGCCGGTCAGCGCCAGTACGTCGGGCAGCCAGCTGTGTCCGGGCCCGAACAGGGGGCGGACAGCGTCGGCCGAGGCGGGCAGGGCGGATTCGACGGTGCTCCGCCACCGCCCCGGCACCCCGTGCCGCACACCTCCCAGCACCTCGTGCAGTACGGGGAAGAGGGTGGCGCCGGGGGTCCGGGCCACCTCCACGTGCACCTCGTCCAGCGGCCCCAGTAAGAGACGACTGCCGGTCAACAGGATCCCCCGTCGTGAAGGTGAAGCGTCGTTCGTGCTCCGACCAGCACAACACCGACCAGCACAACACCGTCCGGCCGGACGCCGTTCCCCGGACGTCGGCTTTTGGCCACCGCGGCGGACGGCCGCGGCAACGTTTCGAGGATTCCCGAAAAGCTTGCACGGCACCCCACCGCGGGCGACGCTGGCCGCACGAGGGACACCGCCCGGCCCAGGGCCTCCCGGAACCCATCAGGGGGAATCAGAAGATGCACAGGACGAGTTCACGCCCGCTGACCAAGATCATGATCACGGCAGCGGCGGGCGTGATGGCCGCCGCCGGTACGGCGTCTCCGGCCTCCGCGGCGGAAGCCCCGCAGGCCGACCGGACGAACGCGAGCGCCGAGTTCGAGACGGTCACCACCTGGGTCCAGGGCAATGTGCGGATCGGGCCGTCGACGGGCTACCGCATCGCCTACACCGTCGCGGCGAACCAGAACCTCACCGCCGTGTGCTGGCTCGAGGGCGGCACGGTCTCCGCCAACGGCTACACCCACAACAAGTGGGTGTACCTCTCGGACGACAACTACATCTGGGGCGGCCTGCTCAAGGGCAACGAGGTGGGCAACGTCAGCTCCCGCTGCTGGTGACCCACCGGCCGCTCCCGCACCCACCGCGGGAGCGGCCGTCCCCGCTCCGCGGGCCGCTACCCGGCCGCCCGCAGCACCGCCTCCGCCACCCGCGCCACCGACCCGGTGCGCAGCGACAGGAACAGATGCGACCCGACCAGCTCCAGCCCCATCAGCCGCGGCTCCCCGTCCTCCCCGTCCACGAGGTCGACACGCGCGTACAGCGGCTCGCCGAGCCCGTCCGGTACGGCGTCCAAGGCCGCCTGCGCGACCCGGAGTTCGGCGTCGGCGGGCTCCCAGACCTCCAGTCCCGGATGGGCGAGCTTGCGCACGTCGTACGGCGTCCCGGACGCGAGCACGGCACCCTTCCGGCCGGCGTGCACCAGCCGCCCCCCGAAGAACTGCAACGCCCGCCCCCCTCGAGGCGTCGATGCCCGCCATGTACGGCTGCACCATCGCGGTGAACCTATGTCCAGCGCATGCCGATGGCGGAGAGCTGTTCCACGCGTTCCGGGGAAAGGGTGGCGGCCCTGCTGCGCTGGTTCCCGATCCACGCGCCCAGCTTCAGCTCCCGATGCTCCTGACCCTCGTCGACGGCGATCCGCTCGGTGTGCTTCCTCGGTACCCGCAGGTGTCCCTCGCGTTCGTAGAACTGCTTGCCGGCCTCGTAGTTCACGGCCCACTTGTCGGCCTGCGAACGGTGAGGCTCGGGCTTCTCGTCCTCGGCCGCGGGTGTGATGCCGAGGATGTGCTCGCACAGCCATTGCTGCACGCTGGTGAGCTTTTCCCAGCCGAGCCGGACCGAGCGCACCCACCGGCCGAGGTCTTCGCCCTGGTGTACGACGGTGCCCGGCTCCACCGGCAGCACGCCGCCGGTCTCCAGGTGCAACCGGACCAGATGAAAGCACCGCTGCCACTCCACAGGCCAGGCCGGGCACCACGACGGGTCGATCTCCTCGAGCTGCTCGCGCCGTTCCTCCGGCAGTGCCCCCGCCGCCGACGTGACGGGCAGGCCCTCGGCCCGCCGCTGCTCGATCTCCTGCGCTTTCCGGGCGGCGGCCCGCTGGTTCTTCAGCCAGATACCCACCCGGTAGCCCTGGAACGTGGCGCCGGTCGGTGCCAGCAGGTGCCCGTGCTTGGCTGCCCACCCGCGGGCGGCGGCGAGTCCTTCTTCCCAGGCGACGTCGTAGTGCGACCAGATCATGCCGAACTTCTCCAGCTGGACGACACGGTCGACGTCCATCTCCCCGCGGGCATAGAAGCGGCGGGCATCGGCGATCCATTGCCCAAGGGGAAACCCGGCGAGCGAGGCCGGCCACCCCTCAGCTTTAGCCTCCTGGTCGTCGCGGCCTGGCACACGGTACGTGAACGGCACGCGCAGGTCGCCGTGCTCGCGGGCGTAGATGACGGCGGCCTCGATGCCGCGCCGCCAGTGTCCGTGCTCGGGGTTGATCACGCGAAGGTTGACGAACGCGGCCAGTTGCGTCGGGTCGCGCGGTGTGGAGAACTTCAGCAGGGCCCAGGCCGGCACTGACAGCCGACGGTCGCTCCGGTCGCTCTCTACCCCCTCGCCTTCCTGGCTCCCGCTACGACTCCGCACGCCTCGGACGCTGCTTCGCGCCTGCTGCTCGGCGAGTGCTTCCACGACACGGGCATCGTGGGCACGGAGAGCTTCCAGCAGCTTGGCCAGTCCGCCGAACGCCCGGGAGGTGAGCATGCTGTCGGCTGTCTCGCCGGGGCCGAGCAGGACGGGCACCACGAGGGAGGCGATCTTGCCCTCGCCGGGTTGAATCCGCAGGGCCCGGCCGACGGCCTGGACAAGGTCGGGCACGGAGCCGCGTACGTCCGCGAAGTACACGGAGTCACAGCGGGATGTATCGACGCCTTCGCCGAGCACGCGAACGGACCCGAGGAACGTCTTCTCCACGACCGTGCCCTCAGCAGTGATTCCCCTGGAGAACTCGCCCAGGACACGGCGCCGGTGACCCGGCTTGTGCTCCCCGCACAACCAGTCGGCCCAGATCGTCTTGGGATACAGCTCCGGCTCGGCGGCATGCAGCCGGCCGGCGACGTGGGGGAGGCCGGCTGCGAACGCCTCGGCCTCCTTCACCTGGTGGTGGAAGACGAGCGTCCTACGCAAGCCCTCCTCCGCCGCGGCCTTCACCAGCGCCGTCTGCAGGGCTGCCAGGCGCGCCCCGCGTACCTCATCCGAGCGGCCCTCCACACCCAGCAGCTGTGCCGCCCGGAGCTGGGTGTCGGTGATGTCCAGGCACACCACCTGGTACGGCGCGCAGATCCCCCGGTCGATCGCCTCGGACAACGTCAACGTGTAGCAGCGCGCCCCGAACGGCCCCTCCGAATCGTCCTCCATCGAGGCCACCAGCTCACCCTGCACGCCTGGCGCAGCCTCGGAGTCGTCGTCGAGCTGCCACAGCCGGGGCGTGGCGGTCATGTACAGACGCCGCAGGGCGGGGATGCGGGTGTTGTCGTGGACGATCGCCCACGGTCTGCCGATCCGGCCCGAAACCCGGTGCGCCTCGTCCACGACGATCAGCGACCACCCCGGAAGACCGGCGGCGTGCGCGCGTTCCAGGGTGCCGAACCCGAGGGAGGCGTACGTGGCGAACACCGTGACTTTGTCGAGCGGCCGTACCCACTCGACCAGCTCGCCCACGTCCGTAGTGTTCGGGAAGGACGCCTCCTCACCCCGCAAGGACGAGACCCCGATCATCGGGCCTGTGCGACCTCCCGCGCGCCACGCGGCTTCCGTCTGGACGAGCAGATCCAGGGAGGGCACGAGGACCAGCACGCGGCCCGCGCGAAGCTCCTCAGCGCTCCGGGTGGCCACCAAAGTCTTGCCCGAGCCGGTCGCCATGACCACCTGAGTGCGCAGCCCCCGCTCCGGCACAGTAGATCTTGCAGGAAATTCGAGCGCCCGAAGTACCGCGTCCACGGCTTCTCGCTGATGAGGACGGAGTTCCTTCACCATCACTTCAGTTCATCCTTTCCTGCAAGCCGGACGACAGCCCTCTCACACCAAGGCACAACCAACTGACCACCTGAAAAGGGACTCCGGCCCCACAGCGTCTACACCGCGGTACCGGCCCCATACTCCGATGCTGGACACAAATGACCACCCTCAAGCGGGCCACAGAACTCACGGTGATGGAACTCTCCGGCTCCAGAGCCTATCCCAAGCACAGAATGAAGCAGACGTGTAGAGAATCAGCACAGACACCAGGGGTACTCCCCGCCTATCACTGTCCACTGTGCAGGAGAGAGACATGACACAGAAGACTGGAAACGACGAGGGCAATCGGTTCTGCAAGGCGTGCGGCACGCCGGCCGAGGACGGCAAACTGTGCAACCACTGCGGCGCCGTCCTGGACCTCCCCGACGGCGCGGGACTGGTCGAGGACCAAGGCGCAGCAGCACGACGCGACTTCGAAGGGCGCACCCGGCAGTAAGAGTGAGAGGCAACCGGAGGACGAACCCGATCAACCCGCTCCGTTGAATAGCATGCACGGGGGTATACGGGCCGGCATGGCATCCAAGACTGATCGCGTCATGTCCTTGCGGGCCGTGCGGCAGCTGCGCCGGGTCCGCGCCTTCTACATGGGAGGCGTCCTGCTGTGGGCGGCATTGACCGCCCGGACGGGCTGGCAGTTGCCCGGAAGCCGGCAGATGTGGGTGTCCGCCCTCCTCCTGGCCGTCTTCAGCGGCCTCCTACTCGCGGCCTCCCTGTGGCTGCAGCGTCTCCAGGCCGCAGGCTCGCGACGTCCTGCGCACCACGCCGCATCACGGAGGGCGACTACACCACGTCACGCGGATGCCTGACCCACCGCCGGCAAGGCAGCACCACCCGCCGACCCGGGTCTCATCGTGTTTCTGCGCCTCGACATCTGGCTGCAAGCCAGTCCCTCCCCAGACCGCCTCTGTGCATCTCTAAAGCCGGTGAGGCCGTCCGTTTTCGGCCCTCTCTCAAAGGCCGAGAGGCAAGGGACGGGCAGAGGGTAGGCGGATAGGTATGGATGGCACACGAATGCGGCAGGACCAGCGGAGCCCACAGGAAGCGCGTGCCCGGGGAACCATGGGGATCTGGCGGTGGGCCAGGTGGGTGGCGCTTGTCCTTGCGGTCAGCTGGTCGGTGAACTGGGTCAGCAGTCTTATCCAGGGCGAGCAGGGGTGGGATCTGTGGTGGCCTCTGGCCAGTACCGTCATCTGGGCAGGACTGACCGCGTACGGCTTTAGAACCTACCGCCGGATCAGGACAACGACCCTGCCGGCCTTCACCGGTCGCCCGTCTGCCTGACCACCTCGGCCGGCCCGCTCCCTGTCTCCTGACGCCTTTCGGTACCTGGACCAAAACCCCCTCGCGGGCCAGGAGCCCGCACAAGCGGACGGGATCCGAGA
>NZ_JBSSMB010000004.1:0-171037 GCF_053890455.1 Streptomyces yamdrokensis | reverse complement strand
CTGGACTTGCTCGTGCAGACCGCTCAGGCGTGGCGGTTGGTGGGCCACCGGGCGCCGCTGGTGGCGGTGTGCTCGCTGGAGAGCGATGCGGTGCTCGATTCGCTGGGGGTACGCACCACCACCAATCCGATCCAGTTGGCGCTGTGGGCGGGGTCCGGGCCGGTGGTCGTGTTCGCCACGTACGCCTCCCTGGTGGACCGCGAGGACTTCGAGGATCCGATGGGCCAGGGCAAGGTTCGCGGGCCTTTGGAGGCCGCTCTGGCGGGCGGGGAGCGCCTGTACGGGCAGCAGATGAGCGGTTTCGACCTCGCGGTCGTGGATGAGGCGCACGGTACGGCGGGTGATCTTGGCAGGCCGTGGGCGGCGATCCACGACAACGCCCGGATCCCCGCCGACTTCCGGCTCTACCTGACCGCCACCCCGCGCATCCTGGCCGCGCCCCGGCCGCAGAAGGGCGCGGGCGGCCAGGAGCTGGAGCTCGCGTCGATGGGCCAGGACTCCCAGACGTACGGGCCGTGGCTGGCCGAACTCGGGCTCTCGGAGGCCATCGAGCGGGGCATCCTTGCCGGGTTCGAGATCGACGTGCTGGAAATCCGCGACCCCTCGCCCGTCCTCGGGGAGTCGGAGGAGGCGCAGCGGGGCCGGCGCCTGGCGCTGCTGCAGACCGCACTTCTGGAGCACGCGGCGGCGTACAACCTCCGTACGGTGATGACGTTCCACCAGAAGGTGGAGGAGGCAGCCGCGTTCGCGGAGAAGATGCCCCAGACGGCTGCCGAGCTGTACGCCAGTGACGCCTCCGATGACGACCTGGCGGCCGCGGACCGGCTCCCCGCGTCGTCGATCGACGCGAGCTTCTACGAGCTGGAGGCCGGCCGCCACGTCCCCCCGGGCCGGGTGTGGTCGGCGTGGCTGTGCGGCGGCCATTTGGTGTCCGAGCGGCGGGAGGTGCTGCGGCAGTTCGCGAACGGGATCGATGCCGCGGGCCGGCGCGTCCACCGGGCGTTCCTGGCAAGCTGTCGCGTCCTCGGGGAAGGCGTGGACATCACCGGCGAACGGGGCGTGGAAGCGGCGTGCTTCGCCGACACCCGCACCTCCCAGGTGGAGATCGTGCAGAACATCGGCCGGGCACTCCGGCTCAACCGGGACGGCACCACGAAGGTCGCGCGGATCATCGTGCCCGTGTTCCTTCAGCCCGGCGAGGACCCCACCGACATGATCGCCTCCGCCTCGTATGCGGGACTGGTCGCTGTGCTCCAAGGCCTGCGCTCGCACGATGAGCGCCTGGTGGAGCAACTCGCCTCCCGCGCCCTCACCAGCGGACAGCGCACCGTGCACGTCCGGCGCGACGAGGACGGGCGGATCATCGGTGCCGACGGCGAGAGCAACGGCGAGGACCAGGAACAGGACGACACCCAGGCGGCCGCCGAGGCGGCGCTGCTGCACTTCTCCTCCCCTAAGGACGCAGCAACCATCGCGGCGTTCCTGCGCACCCGGGTCTACCGGCCCGAGTCCCTGGTATGGCTGGAGGGCTACCAGGCCCTTATCCGCTGGCGGGCCCAGAACGGCATCACCGGCCTGCACGCCGTGCCCTATGACGTGGAGACCGAGGTCGGGGTGACGAAGGCGTTTCCGCTGGGCAGGTGGGTGCACCAGCAGAGAAAGGCGCTACGGGCCGGAGAGCTGGAGCCACGGCGCAAGGAACTGCTCGACCTGCCGGAGGTCGGCATGGTCTGGGAACCGGGCGAAGAGGCCTGGGAGAACAAGCTCGCCGCGCTGCGGTCCTACCGGCGCGCCACCGGGCACCTCGCACCCCGCCAGAACGCGGTGTGGGGTGAGGGTGAGGGCGAGGGCGAGGCGATGGTGCCCGTCGGGCAGCACATGGCCAACCTCCGCCGCAAGGGCGGCCTGGGGAAGGACCCGCAGCGGGCAGGGGAGCGGGCGAAGCAGCTGAAGGCGATCGATGAGGACTGGAACTGCCCCTGGCCGCTGGACTGGCAACGCCACTACCGCGTCCTCGCCCACCTCGCGCAGGACGAGCCCGGCGGAGTACTGCCCGCCATCCGGCCCGGCGTCCTCTACGAAGGCGATGACCTCGGCAAATGGCTTCAGCGGCAACGCCGCAGCTGGGTGGAGCTGTCCGCCGAGCAGCAGGAACGGCTGACCGGGCTGGGCGTGAAACCCGTCGAACGGCTCGCCCCGGCCTCGGCGGCCAAGGGCACCGGGAAGGCGTCAGCCTTCCAGCGCGGGCTTGCGGCCCTCGCCCAGTGGGTCGAACGGGAAGGTCAACGGCCGGTACCACGCGGCCACAGCGAACAGATCGCCGTCGACGGCGAGGCGGAGCCGGTGATCGTAAAGCTGGGCGTATGGGTTTCGAACACGAAGCAGCGGCGGGACAAACTCACCCAGGACCAGCGCAACGCACTACGAAAGCTGGGCATCGGATGGGCATAGCAGGCCGTGGCCCATGCCTGTTGCGGCACACCCCTCGACACCCACCCCAGACATCCATGAGCATGTCAACTCCCCTAAAGAGGAGTTGCACAGTGAACAGAACGACAGGAGCCCGACGCCGACTCGCCGCGATGGCGGGTGCGATGGTGGCGGCCGCGGGCATCATGCTGTCCGGCGCCACCCCGGCCTCAGCCGCGGACTACTACTACGAGCTCCCCTACCCGGCCGGCGAGGCCTACCAGGTCACGCAGGGCCCGGAGGGCACGTACTCGCACACCGGCCCCTACAACGAGTACGCCTGGGACTTCGGTCTCCCCACGAACTACGAGGTCTCCGCCGCCCAGGGCGGCACGGTCCTCGTCTCGAACTGGTCCCCGTACTGGCAGAACGGCATCGAGGTAATCATCCGACACTCGAACGGCCAATGCACCCACTACGCCCACCTGAACCGGGCCATCTACAACACCGGTGACTGGGTCCCGCAGGGCCGGGTCATCGGCTGGTCGGGCAGCACGGGCGCGTCAAGCGGACCCCACCTGCACTTCCAGGTGATCAACTGCAACACCCGGGTGGGCATCCCCGCCACACTCCAGGGCTGGGTGCCGTACACCGGGTCGTGGCCGGTCAGCGTCAACTCATACGCCTGAAACACATGAGTGCGCGCATCCCCCTCCCGCCGGGGGAGGATGCGCGCACAGGAAGAGAACGGGGATTGAAGCTTCCCCTTGATCGTGGACACCTGGAAACTTCATGGCGATTATCGCCGAGCCCAGCATTTTCGTCGGCGCCAACTGCAATCTCTCAGCTTCATGTCAGCGAACCACCCGGGGATACACCGCCTCATGACAGTGAAATCCGATGCCGGTGCCACCCCGGTGTCAGCGGCGGACCGTCACACGCCCCCACCACGGCCAGCAGGAATACGGCCGGCAGCGGCCGACGAAGACTGCCGATCACTCCACTGACACCAACCCGACACATCACAGTCGCTGTCAGTGCTGTTTGCGATGATCATGGGATGAGTACGAGAGACTTCTGGCATCTCCAGGACTGGAACGATCTGGCATCTGTCAGGGCGCGGCTTGCGGGAGGGGAGTCTCCGACCGCCCGCTACGGGTCATTCGAGGAGACGCCCCTGCATCTGGCGGCAGCGGCGGGCGCCGCCGAGGCGGTGACCGCGATGCTCGCCCACACACGGGAGGTGGACATACCTGATGAACGGGGGCGTACGCCTTTGTGATGGGCGGTCGAGCACCTGCAGGGGCAGACCGTGCGAGTGCTGCTGAAGGCGGGAGCCGATGCGTGGCGGCCATGTGTAGGTGCGTGGACACCGGGGCGGCTGGCCCTGACGACGGGCCTTGCGCCCTTAGAAGTCATCTCAATTGGCTCGGTAGGCTGTGGGTCGTGGCGAGGATCGTTGAGCGGCTGGTGCCGGATGAGTTGTGGGAGCTGTTCCAGCGGGTGGTGCCGGAGGCGCCCTCGCGGCCTCAGGGTGGTGGTCGGCGTCGGCACGGCGACCGTGAGGTGCTGGCCGCGATCGTGTTCGTGGCGACGTCGGGCTGCACGTGGCAGCAGCTGCCCGCCGCGTCGTTCGGGCCGTCCGGGGCCACGGCCCACCGCCGGTTTTCCGAGTGGACCAAGGCCCGGGTGTGGGCCAAGCTGCACCGCCTGGTCCTGGACGAACTCGGCTCCCGGGGCGAGCTGGACTGGTCTCGCTGTGCGATCGACTCGGTGAACATGCGGGCCCTGAAAAGGGGGAGCTGACGGGTCCGAATCCTGTCGACCGGGGTAAGTACGGGTCAAAGATCCACCTGATCACCGAGCGGACCGGTCTGCCCATCTCCGTCGGAATCTCCGGCGCCAACCTCCACGACAGCCAGGCCCTGATCCCGCTCGTGAAGGGCATACCCCCGATCCGCTCCCGCCGCGGCCGCCGCCGCCGCAAGCCCGGCAAGCTCCACGCCGACAAGGGCTACGACTACCGCCACCTGCGGCAATGGCTCTCCCGCCAGGGCATCCGGCACCGCATCGCCCGCAAGGGCGTCGAGACCTCGCAGCGGCTCGGACGGCACCGATGGACCATCGAACGCACCATGGCCTGGCTCGCCGGCTGCCGCCGACTCCACCGCCGCTACGAACGCAAGGCCGACCACTTCCTCGCCTTCACCAGCATCGCCTGCACCCTGATCTGCTACCGCAAACTCACCAAATGAGATGACTTCTAAGTGGGCGGTTCGTGAGTGTATGAGTGATTCTGCTATCGCCTGATGGTGTGGCTGTGAGGCGGATTCTCCCGGCCCGGGGGCTGGGGTCTGGTGGGCTGGCCGGGTGAGTGAACGGAAGCCGTATCCGAGTGACTTATCGGATGAGCAGTGGGCCCTGATCGAGCCGGTGATCACCGCGTGGAAGGACCGGCATCGTTCGGTCAGCGGCCATCAGGGCGCCTATGACATGCGGGAGATCATCAACGCGATCCTCTATCAGGGGCGGACCGGATGCCAGTGGGCCTATCTCCCGCATGACCTGCCGCCCAAGAGCGCGACGTACTACTACTTCGCTGCCTGGCGGGACGACGGAACCGACCAGGTCATCCATGAGCTCCTGCGCTGCCAGGTCCGGGAACGCGCCCGGCGATTAGAGGACCCGACCCTGGTGGTGCTGGACACCCAGAGTGTCCGCGCGGCCGCCTCGGTCCCCGCCGCGACGACCGGCCATGACCCGGCCAAGCGGGTGCCGGGCCGCAAGCGTGGCCTGGCCGTGGACGTCCTCGGCCTGGTCATCGCGGTCGTCGTTCTCGCGGCGAACGTCCATGACAACACCGCGGGTATCGCCCTGCTGAGCGAGGTTGCCGAGAACGCCGGCGGCGCCGTCAGCAAGGCTCTGGTCGACCAGGGCTTCAAGACCCAGGTCGTCACACACGGCGTCGGCCTCGGCATCGACGTGGAGATCGTCCAACGCGACCCGCAGCACAAGGGGTTCGTCCCGCAGCCGAAGCGATGGAGGGTCGAGCAGACCTACGGGATCTTGATACTGCACCGGCGACTGGTCCGCGACTACGAACACCACCCCTCCTCCTCGGCCTCCCGCGTCTACTGGGCCATGACCCATGTGATGGCCCGACGCCTCACCGGCGCGAACGCCCCCACCTGGCGTGAGCCGGCGGCAGCGTGAACATCCAGCCCCTCCTCCAGGCGCTGGACATCCAGGAGGAGGCCGCCCGTGCCCTGGCCGACGACCTCCGCGCGCGGATCGACGACCTGCAGACCCGGCTGCGGGAGGCCGAGACCCACCTCGAGCACCTCGCGATCACCCGCACAACCGTCACCGGCCTCGCCGACCGGATCCCCGTCTCCCCGCCGGAGCTGCCCGAGCATCCGGACTACGCCCGCATCCTCACCGTGTTCAACGAGGCCCCCGGGCCCCTGCGGGCCAAGGACGTCTGTCAGGCCCTCGGCCACGAAATCCTGCCCAAGAACGTCGAGGGCACCCGAGCCAAGCTGAAACGCCTGGTCAAACTCGGCGTCCTCACCGAAGCCGACACGGGCAGCTTCGCCAGGAAGCAATAGCCACCGCTACGACCAGCACCCCTGACGCAACCCTCATGCAGAAACGGACATCACTTCACGAACCGTCCACTAAGGGCCGGGCACGCCCGGGGCATGCCCCCTGATGCCATTCCTGCGAGCGAGGGTGTTCAGGCGGTGGTGCGATTGCCCTGGCGGGCGGCGAGCGCGGCCTCGACGCTGGGGTGGGCGGGCAGGAAGGTGTCCATTCCGGTGACGCTGAGCAGGCGGCTCAGCCGGTCGGGGATGGCCGCCAGGGTCAGGGAGCCGTCGGCGTCCTTGGCGCAGCGCCAGATGCCGACGAGGGCTCCCAGCCCTGAGGAGTCGCAGAATGTGACCCCCGACAGGTCGGCGACCAGGTCTGCGTGTCCGGCGGCAATGAGTTCCAGGGCGCGGGCCCGCACGGCGGGTGCGGCGGCGATGTCGAATTCACCGGACAGCCCTATCACGGCCAGGGCGCCGTCGGTGTGCGGGACGTCGATGTGGAATGCGTCGGTCATGGGCGTCGGATCTCCTGCCCGACGGAGGCGTCGGCGGGTGCGGTCGGGGCGGCGGCGCTGTGAGCGGTGGTAGTGATGCCGGCGGGAGCGGCGTCCGCGGTGGGAACGGACAGAGCCAGCAGCGCCACGTCGTCGCGTTCGGTGTCGGGGAGTATGTCCAGGAGCGCGACGGTGTCGTCGATCAGGGCGCCGGCCCTGACCGGCGCTTCTCGCTGGGCAAGGAAGTCGGTAAGACCGGTGTCGGCGAGCATGTGGCCATCGACGGTGCGTGCCTCGGTCAGCCCGTCGGTGTACAGCAGCAAGCCCTGGCCGGGTGCCAGGTGCAGGGTGAGTGAGGCGAAGGCGGCCTCGGCGAACGCGCCGACCAGCATGCCGCCCTTGGCGCGGGCCGCCTCAACCCGTACACCGCCGCCCTTGGCAGGGCTGAGGTGGTAGGCGGGCGGGTGACCGCCGGTGGCCAGCGTAACTGTGAAACCGCCGTCCCGGGCGGGATCGAGCAGGCCGAAGATAGCGGTGCAGAAGCGGGTGCCGACCGCCGCGTCGAGCAGCAGCGCGGTGTTCAGGGCTTTGAGCGCGGCCGTGGGTTCGGCGTCGACGAGGGCTGCGGCCCGCAGCGTGTAGCGGGTCAGTGAGGTGATCGAGGCGGCTTCGGCGCCCTTGCCGCAGACATCGCCCAGGAAGAACGCCCACCGGCCTGCGCCGATGGGGAAGACGTCGTAGAAGTCGCCGCCCACTTCCTGCGAGGAGGCGGTCTTGTAGTGGCAGGCCAGCTCAAGCCCCGGTACCGCGGGCAGCGCGGGAGGCACCAGGGTGCGCTGCAGGGTGGAGGCGAACGCGGCGATGGCCGCCTTGTCCAGCTCCGCACGCTGGCGGGCCTCTTCCTCCGCCTGACGTTTCTCCTGCTCGGCTCGTATCACATGCAACGCCGACAGTCGCAGTTCCAGCTGGTCCCGCACCACCGCGGCCAGGTCTGTGAGGGTGGAGGCGTCGGCCTCGCTGATCTCGTGGGGGTGGGTGTCAAGGACGTTGACCGTGCCCAGGCGGTGCCCGTCGGCGGTGATGATCGGAGCGGCGGCGTAGAACCGCACCCCCATCGGGCCGGCGACCAGCGGGTTGGAGCAGGCGACCGGGTCCAACAACGTATCGGGGATGACGGTGGTGTCATCCCTCAGCACCGCCGAGGCGCACAGGCCCGGATCCCGGCCGATCTCGCTGACACCTTCCAGCCCGTGCGCGGCCTTGAACCAGATCCGGTCCTCGTCCACGATCGTCACCGTCGCCACCGGCACCTCGAACAGCCGCGCGGCCAGCGCGGCAACTCGGTCGTAGGCGCCGTCCGGCGGAGTGTCGAGAATGTCGTAACGGCGCACCGCCGCCATCCGCGCCGCCTCGACCGACACGGCCAAAGGCTCGCTCGGTGCTATCGCAGGCAGGATCGCTTGTTCCGGCATGTCCCTCGTCTCGCTCATCCCCCAGGAAGACACCGACCAGACAGCCAGCACTCCGGAACCCTACCGAACGCGGCCGGCGCACCCGATCCGAGAGCGAGCTTCGTAGTGCGCACCGGCATCGTGGAACGCCCGCCCAAGCACCGACCGCAACCGGGCGAAGTGATCGGCGAAAACGCGAGGCGTGACGGCCTTCGTGGTCCGGACCACAAGCTGCTCACCGACCTGAGAGGGCGTTTGAAGTGGGCAACTTGCCGTTTACGTCCTAGTACGTTCCTCGCCAGGTGGGTGTCGTCTCGTCCGTTATGCGCCTGGTGAGGTTGCCGATCGAGGCGATGTGGATCATGGCCTCGGAGCTGGTGGTGAGGGTCTCGTAGTCGCGGGCGAGGCGGCGGTGCATCATGAGCCAACCGATACTCCGCTCGACCACCCAGCGCCTTTTTACGATCTGAAAGCCGCGGGTCTCCGGGTTCCTGTTGACGACTTCGACATCGATTCCGAGGCGGGCGCCGTGCTCGACGACAGCGTTCTTGAAGCCGGTGTCGACCCAGCTCTTGGAGAGGGTCGGGTACGTCTCCTTCGCCTGGTCGAGGAGACGGATTCCCAGGGCGTTCTCCGACAGGCTGGCGGCGGTGACGGTAACGGCGAGGATGAGGCCGATCGTGTCGGTGAGGATGCCGCGCTTCCGACCGACGATCTTCTTCGCGGCGTCCGTTCCCTGGCTGGTCACGGGCACGTTGGTGGAAGTCTTCACGCTCTGGGTGTCGATCACGGAGGCGGTCGGTTCAGGCTTGCGCCCTTCCTTCACGCGGGCCAGTCCGGTCAGGTCGTAATTGAGCCGGGCGAAGATTCCTTCGTCGCGCCAGGCCGCGTAGTAGGCATAGACGGTGCCGTGGTTCGGGAAGTCATGTGGAAGGTATTTCCAGGGGATTCCCGTGCGGTTCACGTAGAGGATCGCGTTGAAGACGTCGCGTAAATCGACTTTGGCCGGCTGCCCGGTTGGCCTGCGGTCGAGCCGGGCCTTTCTCCAGGCCGTCAACGTCGGCTCGATCAGGGCCCATCGGGCGTCGGACAGGTCGCTGGGGTACGGCTTGCGCTCGCTCACGACGTAGCGTGATCATGAGCGAGGCGGAATGTTCGATTCCGCTGTTCATTGGGCGATTCCACGGCAACTTCAAACCAGACGGACTTCCAGGCATGGAAGCGAACGAGACGGATGGCTGAGCATCCGCCCTGGAGACCGCCATTCGCCACCTACGGGATGAAGGCCCCCAAAGCAGGGCAGGGGCGAGAGCCGCATTTAGGGCTTAACCTGCATAAACGCCCTCTGAGAGGACGTCTTGCTTGAAGAAGCGATAGTTCATGGTTTGTGCCAGGTTATGACTGTTTCGCCCATCGCTCGTTTCGCAAGGTTGGAGATCATCGCGAGGCGGATCATGCTCTCGGAGTGCGCCGGTTTGGTCTCGTAGTCGCGGGCGAGGCGACGGTGCATCATGATACATCCGAAACTTCGCTCCACGACCCAGCGCCGCGGGATCACGGAGAAGCCTTTGACCTGCTCGTTTCGTGGAACGACGTCGACGTCGATGCCGAGCGAGGCGCCGTGCTCGATCGCCTTCTTCTTGTAGCCGGAGTCGACCCATGCCTTGCTGATGGTGGGGTGGTCGGCGGCGACGCGGGTAAGGAGCTGGATGCCGGCCTCGTTGTCCGAGACGCTGGCGGCGGTCACCATGACCAGCAGTAACAGGCCGAGGGTGTCGACGACGATGCTGCGTTTGCGTCCGACGGTCTTCTTGCCGACGTCGGTGCCCTGGGTGTCGGCGGGCACGCTGGTAGCGGTCTTGACGCTCTGGGCGTCAATGACGCAGGCAGTGGGTTCGGCGGTGCGTCCTGCCTGCTCACGGACCATCCGGTGCAGGTGGAGGCCGGGTTTCTCGATGGTGCCGTCGGCGGTCCAGGCGCTGAAGTAGCCGAACACGGTGGTGTGCGGCGGGAAATCGTGGGGCAGGTAGCGCCAGGGGACGCCGGTCCGGTTGAGGAAGAGGATCGCGTTCATGACTTCTCGCAGGTCAGTGACCTTTCCACCGAGGTTGAGCGAGGTCTTCTGCCGCTCGGCCCGCCAGGCCGTCAAGGCCGGTTCCATCAACGCCCAGCGGGCATCGGAGAGATCGCTCGGGTACGGCTCGCGCTGCTGCGAAGAGGTCATGGGACCACTCATGCACGAGGTCCCCAACCGGGTATATCGCTCGATCGAGCGAGGCAAAAGCCAGCTTCAGGGACGTATTCGAACCGGACAGAAGGTATCGGTAGCAACCCGGGTAAAACGCGAGTCCCGGCGCACTCCAACTGAAGAGACATACCGCCTGTTCTGCCTGTACGAGGCGAATCCCGGCGCGGCACAACTGCCCTAAACCGGCGTATAGATGACACGAACGTCCTCTGAGCACAAAACTCCGACGGGACGTTGCCCCTGGCCATGTCTTCCGCCGCGAGGACCTGGCGGACCTGGTCGCCGCCGGCACCCTGCTCGGACCGGAGCAGGACTCCGCGCGACTCGATGTGCGCAGGATTGGAGTTCGATTGGCTGGCGCGACTCGGTTGGATCCGCTTGCCGCAGTCGATCGAGGTCCGCTTCGACACCTCGCAGGCGCGGGGCCGTCGATATCAGGAAAGGAGTAGGCATGAAGGCGGGGGGGGGACGGGGTAGGTGCGGCGATGGCAAGGTGAGGTGGGCCGGTGTCGGCATGGCCGACAAGGGGAGGGACACATGGTTACGGATACGGCAGCGGCAACGGCGGATGTGAAGTGCGCTGAACTGCCGGAAATCCCGGACCCGTCGAAGGTCGCTCCCAAGGACGCCCGTGAGCTCACCCGCCTGTTCTTCCAGCAGCTGAACCGGCTGGAGGAAGGCACGCCGGAGTACCAGTACGCGCGCAACACGCTGATCGAGATGAACATCTCCCTGGTCCGCTACGCGGCCTCCCGCTTCCGCAGCCGGGACCAGGAGGAGATGGAGGACATCGTCCAGGTCGGCGTGATCGGCCTCATCAAGGCCATCGACCGGTTCGAGCTCTCCCGCGAAGTGGAGTTCACCTCCTTCTCGATCCCCTACATCGTGGGCGAGATCAAGCGGTTCTTCCGCGACACCACCTGGGCCGTGCACGTTCCGCGCCGCCTTCAGGAGGCCCGCGTCCAGCTGGCGCGCGCCACCGAGGAACTGAGCAGCCGCCTGGGCCGCACCCCGACCGTGGCGGAACTGTCCCAGCTGATGAACCTCGAAGAAAAGGAAGTCATCGAGGCGCGACTGGCCTCCAACGGCTACCGCTCCTCCTCCCTGGACGCCGCCATCGGCAGCAGCGAGGACGGCAAGAGCGCCCTGTCCGACTTCATCGGCAACGACGACGGCGCGCTGGAACTGGTCGAGGACTTTCACGCACTCGCCCCGATGATCACCGACCTCGACGAGCGCTCGCGCAAAATCCTGCACTGGAGGTTCGTCGAAGAAGCAACCCAGGCCCAGCTCCGCGCGGGCATGCTCACCACCCACTGACACCACCACCTCGCGGCCGTGGTGAACCCGTACACCACGCCACCACCCTGTGCGCTGTCAGTTTGGAGCGGTCCCGCTCAGGCCGTTCTCCACTCGTGTGGGCGGCCTCCGCGCCATTTCACCCAGCGCGCATCGTCCAACACTCCCTCGGGATCGTCGACGCCCGCGGTTTCGAGGAACACCACCAGGTCGTGGTCGCTGTAAGCGGTGCCGAGGATCTCGTCCCGGCCGTGCGAGTGCACGGTGACGCTCCGGCCACCGGTACGGGAGGGCTGGTGTACGACGATCGGCGCGCTCATCACGCCTCCCAGCGTGCTCCCGGCAGGGCCGTGCGGCGAGTCGGCTGCCCGGCCAGGAGGTGTCGCCGGACCAGTTGAAACGGCGCGGGACTCCGGCACGCGGTCCTACGTCGCCGGGCCCGCCGGTGTCGAACTGCCCCACGCTCTGAGGGCAACGCGGGTGTCGATCCCGTGGCCCAGGGTCACGCAAGCAGCTTGACCCGCACCTCACCGCTCGCGCGGTCCACCTGCACGGCATGACCGGCCTGCGTGAGGATCGCCAGCAGCGCCGACCGCAGAACAGCACGAATGCCCTCGAACTCGGCATCCTCCCGGCCCGCAGGATCCAACTCGCTGCCGGGCACCCATCCCACCAGCACCGAGTCCATATCCCTCCGCACCCGCAGACCAGGGCTGCCCTCATCACCAGCCGACGCCACATCGAAGCCAGCACGGGCCAACGTCCCGCACACATCAGCGAGCAGCTTCTCCACGGCATCAGCGGTCACCGCCAAAGCCTATCCACACACACCCTGACGGTTTCGGGCACAGGTGCTTCACCTGCGGAAGGAGGAGAGCCGGCCGCTGGTCTTGTGCGCTGTCTCTGCCTCTCCCGCTTTTGGCGCACCGTCGTGCACGAAACCGAACGCCACCTCGGCTGGGGCGCTGATCGTCAGGTGCGGCACGCCCGACCCGACCCTTTTCCGCCGCCGCCATCTCCTGCCGGTAGCGCGCCGTTTCAGGCAGGCCGTCAGGGAAAGGTGGTGGGGCCGACGGGAGCGCCGGCTGTCACTGGGGGCGTCGTCCGGTGACGTCTCCGCCGGGGTCGTCGGGCAGGGCGACGCGGGCGGTGACGCGTTTGCCGACCGGCTCCCGCTGGACCTCGAAGCCCTGCGCGACGGCCATGACGATCTCCAGACCGTGCTGCCCGACCCTGCCCGCATCGGCGGCCCGCGCCACCGGTAGGACCGGATCGCTGTCCCACACGATCACTTCCACCACGGCGCCGGAAATACGCAGCTCCATCAGTACGGGGCCAGGGGCGTACTTGCGGGCGTTGGTGACCAGCTCGCTGACCACCAGCTGGGTCAGGTCCATTGCGCGAGCGGACACCGGCAGGCCGTGCTCCGCTTGTACACGGGCGAGGAAGTCCCTCGCGCGGTGGCGCGCCTCAGCAATGACGTGCCCGTCGCCGTCCAGGGCGACGGTGTCCTGTATCGGAGGGACGTCCGGCATCACGCTGCCCTCACCCTCGGGGACTGATCCAGCCGGCTCCACCCTTGTTCCCCCGTTCACACTTCCTGCGCGTACCCGGCACTATGCCTCACATGTCCCGTGAGAACCTCATAACGGGCCGTACATGTGTTCGCTGTAGCATGAGGCGGGGTCATCGGCGCACTATCGCGCCGGGGCCTCGAGTCCCATCAGCGAGCAGTCAAGGAAACAGTGACAGACACCCACGGAGCAGCCCGGCCCGGCCAGCTGTCGATCGGCCATGCCGCTATCGACGGCATCCGGGTAGTCACCCTGCGCGGCGAGATCGACCACACCGTCAAGGACGTGCTCAGTGAGGCCCTGCTGTCCTGTAACGGCGCGACTCCGCCGCGGACCGTGGTGGACCTCAGCGGCGTGACGTTCATGGACTCCAGCGGCATCAACGTCTTCGTCGCCGCCCACAAGAGCATGAGTGACGCTCAGGGCTGGCTGCGTATCGCCGGCGCCCAGGCGTCGGTGCTGCGGCTCCTTGAGATCGTCGGCCTGGACGACGTCATCCCCTGCCATTCCACCGTTGAGCAGGCCCTGACCGCCTGACCCGCGCCGTGCCCGGCCGCAGCGTTCTAGCCGGCGTCCCCAGTCGAGCACGTTGCCGTTCTGGTCGACCGCCCGCCACAGGTATTGCCGTTCCCCGTTGATGGTGATGAAGGCCTCGTCCAGATGCCACTTGTCGCCGGGCCGGGGACGCCGACGCCGCAGTTCACGGGCATATTCGGGCCCAAATTTCGCGCACCACTGCCGGACCGTCTCATGGGAGACGACCACATCGCGGGCGAGCATGAGCTCCTCGACCTCGCGGAAGCTGAGCGGGAAGCGGTGGTACAACCACACGCAGTGCGCGATGATCTCCGCCGGGTACCGGAACCCCTTGTACGACGGCGCCACGGCGTCCCCTCCCGGTGCCCAACGACCCGAGAATCGTCCCAGGGACTCAGCCCACCAGCCAAGTTGACAACGCCCTGCCCAGGGCGCGCGCCGTAGGCACAGGTCCGCGGACAACTCGAACCAGCGAGCGGTGGCGGGCAGCAAGCTTCCTCACAACCTCTTGATCGTGAATTTGGCGGCAGAGTCGTTGTTGGCCCACATGGCGGCAGGCCACTTATCGCCGTTCCAATCTTCGTGCTTGTCGTTGCTCGTTCCGTTCAGGTAGCGCGTCGAACCGAAGTAGGCGGTTGTCACCTGGATGGTGTCACCTGCCCGGATGACCTGTGCACCGGAAACGCGGACCCCACCGTTGAACGTCACATCGTTGCCGCTGAGCCATACCGTGTCACTGTTGATCTGCAGCGGTTCTCCGTAAGGCCCGCGCAGGTCGGTGATCCGGGTGAGCCCCTGCGCGTGCAGCTCGCCCTTGACGGTCAGGTCGTCGGTGACGGTGACATTGTTGTCGTTGAGGACTTCGACATGACTGTTGATCTTCAGCGGTTCTCCGTAAGGCCCGCGCAGGTCGGTGATCCGGGTGATTCCCTGCGCGTGCAGCTCGCCCTTGACGGTCAGGTCGTCGGTGACGGTGACGTTGTTGTCGAAGGTGCTCGCCCCGGTGACGTTCAGGCCCGCGTCGACCTTCAGGCCTGCGGGCTGGCTGACCCGCAGCGGGCTGCTGCCCGCACCGCGCACCGATCCGGCGACCGTCAGGTCCTTCGCGGTATTGCTGAGGCTGACGTTGTCGGCGAAGGTGGCCGGGCCCTGGACGGTGAGGTTCCTGACGACGAGGTCAGGGATGCGTACGGTGACTGCCGTGGTCAGGGTGTGGGTGAGGGTGGCGCCACCGGCTGTGACTTCGGCGCGGAGCATGAAGCCGGTGACGGTGGTCAGGCCGCGTGGGGTGGGCCAGACACGTTCCTTGTCGAGGGAGACTCCGGCGGGGGTGTCGCCCCAGTGCATCGTGTATTTCGCGTCCGAGCCCTCCCAGCGGAGCACGGCGGCCTCACCGTTCTCCACCATGATCTTCTCGGGCGCGAAGTTCCGGAACACGAACCCGGTCGGGAACTTGTCCACCACGACCGCAGCGTCCTTGTTGGTGAAACTCCCGTTCGTCCCTGACGAACTCTCGACGATCTCAATGGAGACCTGACCCGCCGTGCGGTTGACCGCGATGTTGGACAGGGTGAGCGTGATGATTTGCCCAGTGAACTGCACCGCGCGGGCCGGGGTGAAGGTGATGACCGCGAAGCCGCCGGAGACGGTGGGGGCGGACGGTGTCCAGCCGGTGCTGGCACCTGTCTTGATGGCGGCGCCTTCGGTGGTGAGGTGCTCGGCCCCGGCGCCGACCGGCACCCGGACGGTGATCTTGTTGCACCAGGCCGGCGTGGTGATCCCGCCGCCGACATTGATGTTGACGGAGCCGTATTCGGTTTCCTCGGCGGAGCTCACCCGCAACGGCTTCGGGTCGGTCGACGGTTCGTACGGCAGCAGGTTGGTGGTGTTCACCATGATGACGCTCATGCAACAGCCCTTCAGTAAGCGGTGTCAGGACGTCTCGGTCGCGTCGAGCAGCAGGTATCCGTACCGGGCCTGCGCCTGCGGGTCCCCGAAGTGCGCCGCGGAATCAGCCGGAACGATCGGCAGCTCCACCCACTCGGTGTCCGACCCGCGCGGCTCGGCCCAGCTCCACGCCCCGTGCCAGGACGCGGGCTGCGGCAGCACCACACCGGCCTCCGTCGGCTCCTCCTGCGCCCGCGCCCGCCGGGCCTCCTCGGCCTTGTCGACCCGCTCGGCCGCCAGCAGCGGGCCGAGCCGGAAGGACGCCCGGATCCGCCGCATCGCCTCGGACACCAGGTCGTCGGGCAGTTGCACCTTCGTTACCGGGAGGATGTCCGTGGTGGCATGCACCGCCGCGTACGGATCCATCAGTAGCGTCAGGTGGTGCTTCACCGCCTGGTCCGGGATGCGCGCGGGCACGGCCAGGCCGTGGCCCTTGTCGATCGGGGTCAGGTAGCCTCCGCCGCCCTGCGGCATGACCGCGTGGAAGAGGTCGTACGACGTCTCCTGGTCGGGCCCGGTCGCCCCGGCGAAGTAGCCGATGAGCCCGTCGCCGAGCCGCTTTTCGTTGCCGAGCCGGACCGGCCAGCGGTAGCCGTCGTACTCCTCCTGCGACTCCCCCAGCACCTGGTCCCAGCTCGGGTTGCTCAGCAGCGGTCCTTCGAGCTCGACGCCCAGATCGGCGCGCACCAGCGCGAGCGGACGGCCGACGAGCCGCAGTGGGGAACCGTCCTCCTGGGCCGCGTCGTCGAGAATGGTGTCGAGGGTCTGGTCGATGGTGTCGAGCAGACCGGTGAGCGCGGCAGCGGGTTTGTCCTTCAGGGTGCGGACGAACCGGGCCAGGTGCGGCATGGCGTCCTCGAACTCCCGGGCGTCGACATCTGGATGGGGCGAGCCGGGGAGCGGTAGCCACACGCTGTCGTCCGCGCCGTCGATGTCCTTGACGACGCGGAGTTCGCCGAGACAGACGCCGTCGGGTCCGTGGACGACGAGGGTCTGGTCGAGATGGTTGAGCAGCAGCCAGCCGGCCAGCGGGTTTTCCGTCGTGGCCGCGCGGGCCATCGGTGAGAGCCGCTGTCCGTCCACGGCGCGTACGGTCTCCAGCCGGACGCGGGCGCCCTGGAGGAGACGCGGGCCGAGCTGGACGAAGCGGGCGGTGCCGACGAGGTCCTCGTCGAGGACGCTGTCAGGGGCAACGCTCTCGGCGAGGGTGAGGGAGACCTGTTCGTAGTTGCTGCTGTTGACGATGTCATAGGTGCGGCCGAAGCGGTCGACGATGCGCAGGTCGTGGAAGGCGAACTGGCCGGCGCGGACCGGCTGGAACGGTGTTCCCGGGTCGTCGGCGGGCGGTTCGAGCGGGCCGCCCTCCGGGACGCTCTGGATGTCGCCGACGAGCCTGGCGGTGGCCTCGGGGACGTGCACGGTGGTCCTGGCGGTGCCGTCCTGCTGGACGAGCCAGTCGTGGAAGCCGTCGAGGCGCTGGGAGAGCAGTCCGGGGTCGCCGAGTTCCTCGCGCAGGGCGAGCAGGCCTTCGGTGGGGGCGCCGGAGTAGGTGTCGAGGTAGCGGTCGATCTGCTTCTGCAGGACGAACGGCGCGCTCGGGGTGAGGAACGCCCGGTTCTTGAAGGTGAGCCAGCGCAGGTCGGCTTCGCCGCCGCCGGGCTGGGCTCCCCGGCCGGACCATTCGTAGCGGCTGCCGTTGAAGGTCCAGTAGGTGGTGTCGTCGGCCTGGAAGGGCGTGGGGCAGTACTTCAGTTCGTATTCGAGGTGCATGGGCAGCCAGGGCTGCCGCCATGGCGCGGTGTGCTCGGGGACGGGCCCGGTGACGGCGGCGGGGTCCGCGAGAGCCGCGTCGAGAGCGCCGGGGACCCTGGCCACCTGGTCCAGGAGGGCGAACTCGGCGAGCAGCGGGGTGCAGGCGTCGGGGAGTCCGGCCAGTGGGGGGCTGGGCGCGGTGGTGGGCCGGTCGTAGGTCTTGCCGTCGACGGTGATCCGGGTGATCAGGGCTTCGGGGAGGCGGCAGGGCAGCGGGGTGTCCCGGGTGAGGGGTTCCTTGGCACCGGTGTCCTTGATGAGCACGACCGGGTCGGCGGGGCGGTAGTAGGACTCGCGGGCGGTGCGTTCCAGCTGGTAGCGCGGGTCGAGTCCGCGTTCGGTCGCGTACTTTTCGATGTCGGCCGCGAGTTCCTCCGGGGTGGTGCCGGTGGGCAGTTGCCTCAACAGGACGAACTGCTCGTCGAGCAAAGCCTTGGTCCGCCCGGCCAGACTCGTCGGATCGTTCTCGTCGAGCTGGACATCGGCTGCGTCGTCGAACCCCGCGGGGTGCTCAGGGGTGAAGGCGGGGACCGGCTTGTTGCGCAGCCACCAGATGTTCCAAAGGCGCTGCTGAGAGCGGCGGAGCCTGGGCGTGAGGTCGTCGTACTGCCGTTGGACATGGTTGAGTTCAGTCAGCCATCCGGGTTCCGGTGGCGGGGGCGGCAGTTCGTCGTCGCCTTCGACGGGGCGCGCGGTCACCTTCCACACATGGCCGCCGTCGGAGCCGGAGAACCAGGAGTGGTGGGTGAGGGTGTCGAGGTCCTCCTCGCCGTCGGCGGTGTCGAGTGTTTCGAGGGTGCCGTGGAAGAGCGAGCGTACGAGGTCCCCGGTGCGCGCGGACCGGGTCTGCCGGGCGGTCAGCCTGCCGAGGGCTTCGGCGCTGCTGCTGCCCAGCGTGAGGATGGTGCTGAGCTCGGCGTTGCTCGGTTTGTCGGACTCATGGGTGGCGCCTTCGCGCTGCCAGTCGACTCCCAGCGCGAAGCCGCTGTAGAGGGTGCGGTCCAGGGCGTCGGCGTCGGTGCCTTCGGGGGTGTTCCAGCCGAGGGCTTCGAGGAGGTCGGCCGTCCCGTCCGCGTCCGGCGGGAGCAGGCCGGGCACGGACGCGGCGCGGTTGAGGTAGTCGAGTGCGTCGTCGCTGTACCAGCCGACGACGAAGTAGCTGAGCGTCGCGTCGGGCGGGTAGTTGTCCAGGCCGCCTTTGAGGTCCTCAAGGGTGTCGTGGATCGAGAACACGTCTTTGTTGTACGGCTGGTAGGCCGCGAAGCCGGGCAGTCCGGGCCCGGCCGCGGTCAGGTGCGGCTTCTGGGCGTGCGGTTCGGTCCACGGCGCCTGGGTGAGGTCGTGGCGGCGGCCGAGGAAGGTCAGCTCCAGCGGAGCACCCTCCGGCGAATCGGGGTTCGGGTGCTTGTTGGTGCCCCGGACGTCGTTGCCGTCGGCGTCCTGGACCGGGCGGCTCTCCAGGTAGTCGCTCTGCACGATCCACCCGACGGCCTTGCGGTCCGGCGCCGCCGCTGCGGTGCTGTAGCGCACGACCAGCCAGCGGTTGGGGACGAAGGGGAAGGTCGTCTCCCCTGTCGTCTGGTCGTAGTGCCCGTTGGCCAGCGCCTCGGGTAGCTGCCACTGGACGTAGACGCCTTCACTGTCCGGGCCCATGGTCTCGGTGCCGACGCCGGGGGCCGGCTCCGCACCCGCGCCCTCCTCGATCATGGCGTCGAAGTTCGGCGTCCACCGGTTGAACGTCTCGGTGGTGTGGGTCAGCCGGTTGACGACGAGGGCGTGCACCTTGACGGGGACGATCAGGTCCGTGGCGTTCATCAGGCGGTCTCCGTCCGGGCAGCGGTGCCGGTGGGGCTGAGGATTTCCTGTTCCAGTGGGGCGTTGACGAGTTCCAGGGCCAGCTGTCCGGGATCCAGGTCGGTGAGCCCGAACTCCCGGGCCAGGGCGGGCACCAGGCCGCCGGTGCCGAACATCTGAAGCACCGCGGGTCCGGCGTCCGGGTCGGAGCGCAGGTGGAGGTCGAAGAGGCTGCCGGTGGCCGGGTAGTAGGTCTCCAGCGGGGTGCCGATCGGCGGGTCGGCGGCCAGGCTGCGCAGGCCGAGGCGGTTCCCGGCGTCGATGCCGTAGTGGATGCCCTGTCCCGGTTCGCGGATGACGACCTTGTCGGGAACGCCGTCCCACAGGACGAGCAGGATCCTCTTGTCCGGTTTGGCGCGGCGCAGTTCGGTGAGGACGGTGCCGTCCTCGAGGTAGGCGTTGACCTTGATATCCGGCCAGGCGGGGATGAGTTCGGAGTGGATGAGCAGCCCGCCGGCGGCCCGCTTCGCGCTGCCCGACCGGGCGGTGGTGGCCTCGTTGAGTTCGGGGGCGAGGCGGCTGTCGACGGAGGTGTGCACGCCGACGTCGGCGGCTCCGGCGACGAGCGCGTCGAGCCAGCCCTGGTCGAGGCGGAACATCCGCAGGGATTCCAGGGGCAGCATGCGCGGGTCGGGCACGAGGTGGTGGAACGGCACGCCCTGGAGCAGGCCGAGGCGGGCCTGCCAGGCGGCGATGGCCCCGGCGTTGCGTTCCGCGGTGGTGCGCAGCAGGGAGACGGAGCGTTCTTCCGCGAGCACGGACCTTGCCTGTGTACGTGTCACTCTCAGCTGCGGTGTCCTGCGTCCGGCCTCGTCCGGCAGCTGGGGGCTCTTGAGCCCGGTGCTGAGCCGCTCGCGGAAGCCTGCGGAGGCGAGTTCGCGCAGTGCGCCGAGGGCGGGCGGGGCATCCGGGTCGACCGAGGCGCGCGCCGGGTCTCCGGCCAGCGCCATCAGCGTCGTCGCCCGGTTGGCGAGTTCGCGGCGGGCCCGGCTGACGGCGGTGGTGTATTCGGGGTCGGCCAGGCCGATGGTGCGACCGAGAGTCCAGGCGACGGCATAGCTGACGTCGAAGATGCCGTGCTCGGGCTCGTAGATGAGCGCGTGGTCGGAGGTGGTGTGCGGGCCGGGGCTGTGCTCGGCGGGCACGTCGAAAGCGGTGACCGGCGTGGCCGGGCCGCGGTACCAGGCGAAGGTGCGTTCGCCGGAGAGGGTCAGCTGCGGGACGGCGGTGTAGCCGCGGGCAAGGCGGTCGCGGACGTAGCCGTCCTCGGGGTCGTCGGTGACCGGTGCGGTCACCGGCAGCCGCAGGGCGAGCTCTTCGAGCTCTTCGGGGTCCGCGGTGCTGGGGGCGACGAGGTTCTCCAGCAGTGCTCCGGGGTCGGCGGCGGGCCCTTCGCTGCTGGTGAAGCTCCAGCTGTGCAGCGAGCACAGGCGGACAGCCGTGGTGCCGCCGGGCAGGGTGCCGGACAGGCGGCCCTCGAAGCCTTCGAGGGAGACGAGGTGGACGGCGTAGTTGCCGGGGTTGTGGGGGAAGCGGTTGGCGTTGACGACCGCGTACTCCCCTTCTTCGAGGACTTCGCCGTCGGCCCGAGTCCTGTTCGCGTCGACGACCTTGCGGACGTGGGCGAGGTAGTACATCTCGTCGTCGCGCGGGGCGACCGCGTTGAAGAGGTCCGCCGGGACGTCGATGGTCCGGCACGTGCTCCGGGCCTCAGCCTCGTCGACGCCGCCGGACGGCAGGTTCGGGCCCTTGACCCCTGCCTCGGCGGGGTTGCGGAGCTCCTCGACGGTGCGCAGCACGGTGTCCCCGGACGCGGCGGGGTCGTCGGGCAGTTCGTTCTCGCCGAAGACGAGCAGGGCGAGCCAGGGCGGGCGGGCCGGGGGCTGCTCGGTGCGGGTTCCGGCGAGGTTGCGTTCCCAGGGCAGGATCGACCGGCTGAGGGTGATGTGCGGCAGGGTCCTGGTGTAGGCGCCGGTGCTCTCGCGCGGCGGGTAGTAGGCGTGGACGGACGCTTCGCTGAGCACGAAGCGGACGGCCTTGATCTCGAATGTCTCCTCGGACGGGAGCAGCTTGTCCTGGGCGTCCAGTTCGCCGCCGGCGTCGCTGAGGGTGTTCTCGACCACGACCCGGTAGTCGCCGGGGGTGGCACGCGGGATCAGGTGGTCGAGGAAGTGGATGCGCAGATCCGGTTCAGCGGTCACGGCCGGTCACCTCGTCGCGGTGGTGGTCAGGGGCGGGGTGGTCAGGCTGCGGCCGGCGAGTGCGGCGTAGCCGGTGAGCGGACTGTCGGTATCGGCGCCGGGTCCCGCGCCGAGCCGGGCGAGGGTGCTGAGCACGGCGGTGCGGCGGACCTTGACGGTGGGGGCGGCGACGGTGTCGACGATGGTCCGGACGCTCTGGTCGTCGGCCCGCGGCTCGGGCCCGGCGGGGTCGGACACGCGCAGGGGCATGCGACCGTCCGGTAGTCCTTCGTACGAGAGCGCCTTTGAGGTGACGGGCCCGGTGTCGGTGCCGTAGTCCGGCTTGGGGAGGGTGATCCTCAGTCCGGTGAGGCGGTTTTCGAGCAGTTGGTCGCCGTCGAGCGCATCTCCGGGTTTGGCCAGGGGCTTGCCCCACAGGCCGGGGGCGACGGTGGCGGTGACCGGCTTGACCACCCAGTAGTGGTCGGTGGGGTGGAAGGTCGTGCCGTCCTTGGTAATGGTGACCCGGTGGGCGGAGGTGACACCGGTCTTCCGCATGGGGCGGATGTCGATGGTCCCCTCGTCGGACTGCTCAATCAGTCGTTCGTTGAGGTAGAGGTGCGAGGCGGGGATGCCGGCTTCGGTGGTGAAGGTGAATCCGGCCGAGGAGACGAGGGTCGGTTCCTTGGCGGCCGCGCGCCGGGCGATCTCACTCTGATCGGCGTCGGCGAGCAAGCCCTCGTTGGGGATGACCCGGACGGGTGCCGGGATCTGGGTGCGGAACTCGGGCCATTCCACGGTGGGGGTGTTGTCGCGGGAGGAGCCGAAGCCGAAGCTGAAGGAAATGAACCAGAGTTTGACGGTGGCCCGGCCCCCGAAGGGCGGCAGCCACAGGTGGAGGTCGATGCCGACCTCGACGGAGATGCGGACCCGGACGAACCAGACCTTGATGGTGGCCGCGACGCCGATGCTGATGCCGAGCCGCACGTCGAGGTAGAAGGGTTTCCACTGGACCAGTACGTCGAGGTGCGCGGTGAACCACGCGGAGAAGATGCCCTTGTCGTAGACGGCGGCCAGGCGCCCGCCGAACATGAACGCGGCGGGGGTGATCGCGGCATAGGCCTCGGCCCGCACCGTGATGTCGCTGGCCGGGGACCACACGAACCCGAGGCGCTTGGGCCGGGGGTAGTGCGCGGGGACGTTGTAGGCGGGGTGGTAGCCGCCGAGGCTGATGGCGAAGTCCCCGGCGCGGCTTCCACCGGTCCAGACGTAGACGGCCAGGCCACCGGTGAGTTCGATCGACGGATCGAGCACATAGCTGCCGGGCAGCAGGGCCACGTCCATGGACAGGCAGTGCTCGGCGGAGCTGAAGCCGAGGCTCAGGCCGATGTTCACCCTGGCGATGGCCCGTGCGTTCGGGTTGAGGGTGCGCGGCAGGCTGACCGAGGTACGGCCGAGCAGCATGGCCTTGACGGAGTCGCCGAGTTCGATGACGGCGAGGGCTTTGGTCTCGATGAAGCCGAAGCTGGTGAACTTCACTCCGGCGGCGATCCAGTACTGGCCCTCGGTGGGGCGAATCCAACCGGTGGGTCCGGTGAGGGCCTTGAGCGCGTCCTCGGGGGTGTACGGCGTCGGGGCGGGGTCCCCGGGCAGCGCTTGAGCCGCGTCCAGCCGTGCCACCAGCGGGAATTCGGCGAGCTCGGCTCCGGTGGGGACCTTCTTGAAGGAACTGTTGATCCCGAATCCGGCGGAGAAGCCGGTGACGGTGAAGGGCGGCGGGCCGAAGACTGAGGCGCCGCCGAGGAGGGAGACCTCGCCGTAGATGAAGACCGAGTGCCAGCCTTCGACGCTGCGCGCCCACACGGCCTGGGCGCCGAGTTCGACCGCCATCGCCTGGACGAGGATCAGTCCGGCGAGTTCGAAGTCGAGGGTGGGGTCGTCGGGTGTCTTGTTGAGCAGGCCGCCCTTGAGGCCGATGAGCCCGTCGGCGGCGGTGGCTTCGATGTTCATGCCGTGCAGGAAGGGCAGCAGCGGGAAGCCGCCGCTCATGCCGACGTAGAAGCCGAGCCCGGCGACCTGCCAGGTGAGAGAACCGATCGTGACCTGGCCCTGGAGCTCGATCAGCAAACCTTTTTTAAGGTCGTAGCGGAACACGATCGCGGAGAGGTAGACCGGCCCGAACTGCTTGCCGATCACGAACTCGTATTCGAGCCCCGGCTTGTCCGGGCTCTGCGGATCCGGTCCGAACTTCGGCGGGACGGTGATCACCAGTGCCGGGGTCGGATGGCCCATGACCGCGAGGTGGACCGCCGCACTCACGTTCTTGCCCAGCGGGACCCCTGCCGCCTCGTTCACCACCGGCAACTGCTGGAGCGGGCCGAGGTTGTACTCCGTGACAACCCGGTTGATCTTGATGACGTCTTCGGCGCCGAGATTCTCGGAGACGTACATGATCTGGAGCGCGGGCAGGGACAGCAGCCCGTTGCCGATCATGGGTCCGACCACCGGCAGCCCGGAGCCGTCCCAGTCCGTGCGGGCCCGGACCATGGCGACGGTGGTGGCCTTGGGTTTGCCGTCCTGGCCGGTGCGGCCGAGCACCGTGGTCCGCAGCACCAGCACTTCCACCGGGTTCGCGCCGGTGCCGTGGTCCACCGGCGCTTCGGCGGTGACCATCAGGTTGTCCGTCTTGCCCATCGGGTGCTGGTGCAGCTGGACCCGCTCCAGCAAGTCGACCAGCGGTCCGGGCAGTTCGACGTCGTACTCGCCAAGGGCTTCGAGCAGCGGGGTGATCAGCAGCGGCGGTCCGTCGAGGGGCTGGGCCCTGCCGATGGACTCCTTGCGCAGTTCGGCGCGGAACTCCAGCGGGTCGGCGACCGCGCCGCCGAGCTGGAAGCCCACCCAGGGACCGGTGCCGGGGCACCGTCCGGCCTCGGCCGCGGCCTGTCCGGCGGCCAGCAGGACCCGCAGTGACCGGCCGCCGGACAGTGCGGACAGGTCGACGTCGGCGACGGCGGTCCGGAGCAGCCAGGTCGCCGGGCTCGCCTCGAAGAGCAGCGCGTTGACCGCCGTGCCCGTGGCGAAGAACCGGGCGCTGGCCGGCATCTCCTCACCGGCGAAGGTGATCTTGCCGGTCACCGTCAGAGCGGCACTGTCGGCCGTCGCCTGAGTAAGGGTCAGGACGCCGCCGGGCAGGTGCTCCAGGGACTCGGACTCGCCGGTCAGCCCGAGCCTCCCGGTGCCGAGCTCGAACGTTCCGGCACCCCCCGCCGGGAACAGTGCAACCAGTTCTTCGACCGTCAGTGCCATGGGTGACCCCCGTCTGTAGACACGGTTGGGTGAGGTGCCCGCGGAGCGCAGGCTCTGTCGGTCCCCCACATATCGGTGCCGGGGGAGTGCTTCATCGCGAGGTTGCCCTGCCACCGGCCTGCCTCACCGGAGATGCTGCTGTCCCCCAGCGAGACCGCCACCGTCGGCCGGGCCCTCGTGTCCTGACCGGTTTCCTGCGCCCGCACGGGGCCCGAACTCCCCGACGTGAGGGCGGCCGCAGCTGCCCCGGCCCCCGCCGGCCCGACGGTGGCGAGCACGCGCACCACGAACCGGCCTCTCCTGCGCCGCGCTGTCCTTGCCCCGCGGGACCGAGGTCCCTCCGTCACGTCCATGAGCTCTCCCCCTCCGATGGCGGCCCGCGCGGCTCTCCGCGTCGGTGAAGCCGCGGTACAGCGGCCCGCCGGCAGTGCCCCGCCTCCGCCAGGGGCGAAGGACAGGACGCAATCACCCGATGGCAACACATAGCAGTCGATTGGTTACCAAGTGTGATTCATGAATGGGTCGGCGGCATACCTCTCCGGGGTCGCATTCACCGGAACGTGGCCCTCCGCACCCGCGACAGCGAGCCGGACCGCACGGGACGCCGCGCCGGCCGCGACCCTGAACTGGCCGAGTTCGCTCGCTAGGACGTTCGGATCCAGAGGGCGGCCAGGCTGGTCACCGGGCCAGCTGGTCAGCCGCCAAAGATCCTCGTCCGCCAAGAAGCCTTCTTGGCGGAGGTGACGGCATTGGTCGGCGTGGGGCGTGCAGTACCCGTCTCTGGCCTCGCCTTGCCGGTCACAGGCAGCGACCTGGCAAGGCCCCAGGACTGGCAGCGGTGCACCTCGGGGTGAGCGAGGAAGTCCTCCAGCGTGAGCCCGTAGACGTTGCGCCTCTGGTAGTCACAGGAGGTCACCGGCCGCCTCCAGGAGCGCCAGCAGGTCACGGGCGCCTGGCTGTACAAGGTGGCCGTCCCGGCCTGGCAGAAGTGGTGCATTTCGGTGCGGTGGTCGGTGGCGGTCATCAGGTGACCGCCACCGACCACCGCACCGAAATGCACCACCGCCTCACCGTCTGAAACCACATCACCGGGGCCGTCGGCCTGCTCACCGCACCCCGAACACGGAGCCGAACCCGACCCCATCACGCCCTGACACCCCACCACCCAACACTCAACACCTCACCAGACAAGTTGACAACGCCCGCGGAAGGTCTCGGTGAACACGGCCTGCTTGTCGGTGGACAGGCTGATCACGCAGTTGGAGATGACGACGTCGATCGTGCCCGCCGGCAACGAGATGGCCTCGATGGTGCCCTTGAGGAACTCCACGTTCGTCGCACCGGCCTTCACCGCGTTTGCCAGCGCGAGGGCGAGCATCTCCTCGATCATGTCCAGGCCGTACCCCTTGCCGGTCGCACCGACGCGGCGGGCGGACAGCAGGACGTCGATGCCGCCGCCGGAGCCCAGGTCTGGGACGCGCTCGCCCTCGTTGAGGTCGGCGACCGCGGTCGGGTTACCGCAGCCGAGCGACGCCGCGACAGCGCCAGCCGGAAGCTCATCGGTCTCGCCTCTTCCTTCATGTCCTGCGAGCCCGGGAACACGACGGTCCCGCTCAGTTCTGCACGGTCCACTGATACATCTCCCGGTTCTGCCAGGTAAGGGGCGGGGCACACGGTGTGGGCGGGGGTCCCTACAACAGGGCGCCGCCGGACACTTCGAGGCGCTGGGCGGTGACCCATCGCAGGTCCTCGGAGGCGAGCGCGGCGATGGCGTCGCCGATCTCCTGCGGTTCGCCGACGCGGCCGAGCGCGGTCTGCGTGCCCAAGCCCTCGCGCATCTGCGCGTCGTCCCGCATGGCGCCGCCGTTGAAGTCGGTGGCGGTCGGCCCCGGCGCGATGGCGTTGACGCGGATCTTGCGCGCCCCCAGCTCCACGGCGAATGTCCGGCTGAGGACCTCGACCGCCGCTTTGGAGGCCGAGTACACCGAGGTGCCGGCACTGGTGTGGCGGCTGAGGGAGGAGGAGACGTTGATGATCCGCCCCCCGTCGGCCAGCACGGGCGCAAGCGCCTGGATGAGGAAGAACGTGCCACGCACGTTGGTGTCCATCACCGCGTCGTAGTCGTCGAACGTGACCGCTTCCAGCGGTCCGAACAGTCCGATCCCGGCATTGTTGACCAGGACGTCCAGCCGGGTCGCGTCCCAGCGCTCCAGCTGCGCGGCCAGGTGGGAGACGAAGGTGGGAAAGGAGACCACGTCGCTGATGTCCAGCCGCAGTGCGGCGGCCGTGGCGCCGGTTTCCTGAACGCTCTTGACCGTCTCCTCGGCCTCCTGCGCGTCGCCGCGGTGGGTGACGATGACGCGCAGCCCGTGCCGGGCCAGCGACTGGGCCGTGGCCCGGCCCAGCCCACGATTGCCGCCGGTCACCAATGCGATCTTGCCTGACTCCATGAGTGCTTCTCCATGCGGGAACGGAACGACGCCGGCGGGGAGTGCTCCCACCGACCGAATGCGAGTCGCGCGACTCGCCTCCCTGTCCACGTAAACATCTACACAGTGGCGAGTCAAGTGACTCGCCTCGTGATGGGTCATACTGGGCCCATGACCGCAGGACTCTCCGCGCACCATCAACGACTCGCTCAGCGCAAGCGCGAGGCGATCACCGCAGCGGCCACGAAGCTGTTCCTGGAACGGGGCTATGACGGGACCTCGCTGGCGAAGATCGCGCAGGAAGCGGTCGTCTCGAAGTCCACGCTGTTCAAGCAGTTCCCCACCAAGGCGGCGCTCTTCGAAGCCATCGTCACCGAGTACTGGAAGGGCGGGCCGGACCCGGCGGCGCCCGCGACGCAGCCCGGTGACCTGCGCGCCGGCCTGAGCGCGATCGGCCGCCAGTACGCCGACCTGATCGGCCGGCCCGCGATGGCGGCCCTCTTCCGCATCGTCATCGCCGAACTGCCGCGCTTCCCGGAACTGGGACGGGCTCAGTTCGAGCTGGGCAAGCTGCCCTACTTCATCTCCGTCCAGCACTACCTGGAGGCCGAGCACGCCGCGGGCACTGCGGTGGTACCCGACGCGGAGAGCGCCACCAACCAGTTCCTCGGAATGATCGCCAACTACGTCCTGTGGCCGCGGATGCTGCTCGCCGACTGGAGCCCCGCACCTGCCGACATCGGCCACGCCGTCGAGGAGGCGGTCACGACGATGCTCGCCCGCTACGGCCGCAGCGCCGGCGGCCCGCAGCACTCCTGAGGGCGCTGTCACGTTGACTGTTGGCGTGGGGTGATCTTCGCGCTGATCATGCTGGAGGAGCCGTACGTGGAGAGCACGCCGCCGTCGTACAAAGGTCACCGGTACCCGGTCGAGGTCATCTCCCACTGCGTGTGGCTGTATCACCGCTTCCCGCTCAGCTTCCGCGAGGTCGAGGAGCTGATGCTCGAGCGTGGGATCGTCGTCTCCTACGAGACGATCCGCCGCTGGTGCGCCAAGTTCGGCCAGGCCTACGCAAACGCGCTGCGCCGCCGACAGCCTCAGTCCGGGAACAAGTGGCACCTGGACGAGGTCTTCATCAAGAAGAACGGGCGGTTGCAGTACCTGTGGCGGGCCGTCGACCAGGACGGGAACGTCCTCGACATCCTCGTGCAGAACCGGCGGGACAAGGCTGCGGCCAGGCGCTTCTTCCGCCGTCCTCTCACAAAGACCCGCACGGTGCCCAGGGTGATCGTCACCGACAGGCTCCGCTCCTACGGCGCGGCCCACCGCGAGGTCATGCCCTCCGTCGGGCACCGGCAGTCGAAGTACCTGAACAATCGGGCCGAGAACAGCCACCAGCCCACCAGGCAACGCGAACGCGCGATGAAGGGCTTCCGCAGCGTCGGCGCAGCCCAGCGGTTCCTGTCTGCCTTCACTGGCCACCGCCGCATGACAACCGGTGTCCACGATCAAGGGTCAAGGCCCACTCTCATGCCCACCAAGCGCGGCTCACCTCCGCTCGCGCGGAGAGGGCGACCTCGCCCGCGAGCGGTTCACGCAGGGCGTCGGCTCACCTCCGCTCGCGCGGAGAGGACCTCCTTCAGCATGTCGTCGGTCGTCGCATAGAGTGCTGTCGCGAGGGTGTCCACGTCGTTCGCCATAAGACGATCTTGGACACCCTCGTTCTCGTCTCCGCAGGCACCCCTTGGACCACACCACCAGGAGGAAGCAGTGTCATACCCGCAACCGCTCACCCCCGAGGAGAAACTCGCCGACGCGAAGAAGCAGCTGATCCTCCCGCGTATCGTCGTGATCTGCGGCTCCACCCGTTTCATGACCGAGATGACCGAGGCCGATCTGCGGGAAACCAAAGCCGGAAAGATTGTCGTCAAGCCGGGTTGCGACATGAAGTCGCCGCACGAACTTTGGTCCGATCCTGTCGAGGCCGAGGCGCTGAAGGTTCGACTCGACGATCTGCACCGAGCGAAGATCCGGCTCGCTGATGAGGTGCTCGTAGTCGGCGACTACATCGGAGACAGCGCCCGAGCCGAAATCGCCTACGCCCGGTCGCTGGGCAAGCCCGTGCGGTTCACGCACCCCGAAGTCGACCCCGAGGCCTGACCGCCCACCCCCACACCCTCCACAGGCACCCCTTGGAATTGATCATCTAGCGACTGAGCGCGTCGACCTCCGCGTAGCCGGGGATGCCGATGGGCAGCGGCTCGCCTTCCCGGACCGCGACTGCGGTGGTGACCGTAGCGTTCAGGGCTGCGCGGAAGAGCAGCGATCCGGTACTGACCCGCCGCACGCCCAATTCCGTCAACCGGCCGAGGTCGAGAGCCGGCAGGTGCAGCACGTTGACGGGCGCCGGTACGGCGGCGGTCACGGCGGCGATGTCCTCTTCCCTGGCCAGGCCCGGCACGAAGATCCCGTCGGCGCCCGCGTCCACGTACCGCCGCGCGCGGTCCAGCGTCGCGGCCACCGAGGCGTCGACCCCGAGCCAGAAGGTGTCCGTACGGGCATTGAGGAAGACTCCGGGCGCACGTTCTCGCACCGCGCCGATCAACGCCACCTGCGTCGCGATGTCGGCCAGCCGGTCGCCACGCCCGTCCTCCAGGTTGATCCCGACGACCCCCAGGTCAGCCAACTCGGCTACCAGGTCAACCACTTTCCCCGGGTCGGCGCTGAAGCCCGCCTCGATGTCGACGGTGACCGGACACGGCAGCCGCACCAACCTCATCGCCAGCGCAAGGGTCTCATCGCGGGCCAATCCCGCGGCGTCAGGCAGGCCGTGGGCCGCGGCCACACCGAGGCTGGTCGTGCCGATGGCGGCGAACCCGGCAGCGGCCAGCGCCGCGGCCGACGCGAAGTCCCAGGCGTTGGGCAGCAGCAACGGCTGGTCAGCGTAGTGCAACGCGTGGAACGCGGTGTTCAACGGGTCCTCGCTTCCACCAGGCCGGCCGCGAGCGCGAGCGCGTGCTCACGGCCAGGGCATGCATGAGGGCCGATCCCGAATGGCACTTCGGCGAGACTGACGTCCACGAGCGTGCCGTCCGGCGCCACTCGGCGGGTCACGGGCACCGGCGCATCGGCTCGACCGGCAACAGTGTGCGCCACCAGGGCCTTGGTCGCGTCGCAGGCCTGCACGAGCAACCCGATCCGGTTGGCCGTGGCCTCGTCGGCGACACCGCCGCAGGCTCCGACCAGCCGGGCGACCGCCCGATCCGCCTCCTCGGTGATCGTGGTGTGCGGTTGGTAGGACCTCGCCACCACGGCGACATCGGCAGCCACGTCCGCAGGCAGGCCGAGTGCTTCAGCGAGCACCTCGACCGGCCCGTCCCCGCGCTCAGCTGCCCGCAGCCGAAGACCGTCCGGGTCGACGGAAGCCAGTTCGGCCACCGCCAGCACACGCCTTCGCCGGTGAGCGGCACCACTGCTGAAGCGCGCGACGGAGGACCTCAACCAGGCGACACCACCAGGTGGGGAGTCGGGCACCGGAGGGACGTCGAACCCCGGGTCGGTCAGCACGGCATGGCTCATCAAGGGCATGGCGCCAGGCTAGCGGGCAGGTCTGACATCGCGCTGAGCCCGCAACGCTGAGGGTTCTTCGCGGTGCGACGAGCGCAGCCGTCAAGCTGGCGAACCCCTTGGAATCGATCGTCTAGGGTGACCGAGGATCGCAACGGCAACCGCAGGCGCTGGGCGAACCAGCGATCCCAGTGGCGGCCGCCCTCTGGGGTGACCGAGGATCGCAACGACCTGGGCGGTGTTGCTGTACGTGCTCAACTGAGGCAACGGAACAGACCGCAACGGGGCCGGACCGGCTCCTAGTCGTGGTCCTCCTCCGGCTGCGGCAGCACCGCTGCCTGGAAGGGGCGGCTGCCTCCCGGTGGACGTCCTTGCTCCTTGCCTGTGCCGCCTGAAGCCGACTCAGCGGCAGGGCAGGCTCATGTAGAGCGCCTGCTCACCTCTGGAGGGGGTGTTGTCGTAGAGGGTGGTGTCGAGTCCGCAGAAGGCGAAGCCCATGCGCCGGTATGCGTGGATCGCCGGCGCGTTAATGTTGGTGACCTCCAGCCAAAGGTGGCCGGCACCCCGCTCGCGGGCGAACTCCCCCGCCAGTCCCATCAGCGCACGCCCCACTCCCCGGCCCCGGTGCTGTGGAGCGACTGCGATGTCCTCGATGGTCAGCCGGCGGTTCCAGCCGGAGTACGAGACGGCAACGAACCCGGCCAGGTCTCCGGCGACGTCGTGGGCGACGAAAATGCGGGAGTCCGCGTCGTTCTTGTCCTCGTCGTCGCCGTCCGACTCATCCTCGGGGAACACCTTGGCCAGGGGCGGCTCCACCGGGATCTCCCGCAACGCGAACCCCTCCTCGGTGGCGGTCACCTGGAGGACGGTGTCGGTGGTGAAGGAGTCGTCCAGGGCCTTGATGGCCTCGGTGTCCTCGGCGGCGGCGATGCGGTACCGGTAAGCCGTGTCGCCAACAGTGGTCATGGCACGACGCTACGACCACTCCGATCACAGCAGGACGGGTTTCGGCCGGTCACTGCGGGTGCCGATAAATCATCCGCTCAGGCCACGTCCTTGATCGGCCTTCTCTGATGCGACGTCGGCCGCCCCGCTGTCTTCACCTGGGCAGGGGCGGACGGCATCATGATCGGTCGTGCTGCTGCGCCTGGCCTACCTCGCCACGACCAACACCCTGGCACTCCTGCGCCTGCTGCCGATGAGCGACCGCGACAAGGACATCGAAATCCTTGCGCTCCGACACCAACTGCTGTTCCTGCAAGGCCAGGTTGGCAAGCCCGCCTTCACCGACACCGATCGCGCCGTCCTCGCCGGCCTGCTCCACCACCTCCCGAGGGAGAAGCTGCGCCACCTCCTGCTGCTGGTACGCCCGGACACGATCCTGCGGTGGCACCGCAACCTGCTCAAGCGACGCCACGCCGCGGCATGTGCGCCGAAGCGGCGTGGGCGCCCGCCCACCGTCCGCTCGATCCGCGTCCTGGTCCTGCGTCTGGCCAGGGAGAACGCGTCGTGGGGGTATCGCCGGATCCACGGCGAGCTCGCGGCTCTCGGTATCGAGGTCGCCGCCTCGACCGTCTGGGAGATCCTCCGCGAGCACGGCATCCCACCCGCACCCGAACGGCAGAGCACCACCTGGGCCGACTTCCTGCGCAGCCAGGCCGACGCGCTGCTCGCCTGCGACCTCTTCGAGACCCGCACCCTGACCGGGGCGCGCCTGTACGTCTTCGCCGTCATCGAGCACTCCAGCCGGCGCGTCCGGATCCTGGGCGCCACCGCGCACCCGGCCGCGGAGTGGATCGTGCAGCTCGGCCGCAACCTCGCCATGAACCTGGAGGACGCGGGCAGCAGGGCCAGGTTCCTGATCCGGGACCGAGACGCGAAGTTCACAGCCGCCTTCGACGCCCTGCTGGCCGACGCCGGCCTGAAGGTCGTCACCACCGGCATCCGGACACCCCGGATGAACTCTCGCATGGAGCGCTGGATACAGACCTGCCGGCGCGAGCTCCTCGACCGCACGTTGATCTGGAACCAGAACCACCTCCTGCACGCGCTCCGCGAGTTCGAAACCTTCTACAACGAGCACCGCCCGCACCGAACCCTGGGGCAAGCGGCTCCGCTCCGCCAACTCCCCGAACCGATCGCCGATCCCAGACAGATCAACCCCCTGGAAGTCCATCGACGAGATCGACTCGACGGAACCCTTCACGAGTACCAACATGCTGCGTGACCAGGATGGATGAATAATCGGCACCCGCAGTGCTGGTGTGCGAGGACCAGGCCCTCGTGCGTGCCGACTTCGTCACGGTCCTCTCCGCCCAGCCCGACATGGAGGTCGTGGGCGAGGCCGTGAACGGCCGGGAGGCGATCCGGAGCGCGCGGGAGCTGAAGCCGGACGTCGTCGTCATGGACATCCGCACGCCCCTGCTCGTCGGAATCGAGGCCACCCGCCGCCTGACGGGGCCCGACTCCGCCATTCCCCGCCAGGATCCTCGTCGTGACGACCTTCAACGTCGACGAGTCGTGTACGAGGCCCTGCGCCCCGGCGCCAGCGGCTTTTTACTGGAGGACGCCCCACCGCCCGAACTGATCAACGCGGTACGCGTCGTCGCCCGCGGCGAGTCCCTCCTGGCCCCCGCCGTCACCCGCACCCTGATCGGCCGCTTCGCCGAACGCGTACGCCCCTCCGCCGCCCCCGCGTCCCCCGAGCGCGAGCGACTCAAGGTTCTCACCCCCGCGAGCACGAGGTCCTCCTCCTCATCAGCGAGGGCCTGTCGAACGCCGAAATCGCCCACCGAACTGGTCATCAGCCACGAGACCGTGAAGACCTACGTCTCCCGCATTCTCACCAAACTGGATCTCTGCGACCGCGTCCAGGCGGTGGTCCTGGCCCTATCGGGCGGGGTTGGCTGGGGGACGGCAACCGAGCCTGACGGCCCTGTCATGCCGTGCGGCGCGGCAAGCCGGCAGCAGCGGCTCGTTCCCGCCCACAGCTCATCCGACACGCCCCACGGTGGCCGCTCCGTTCTCAGGATCGGCCCAGGATCCCCCGAGCGAGCTACCTGTTTTGTCCTCTCTGGGGTGACGCGCGCCACCGGTGGTCTCTTGTTGACTCGAATCGTCAACACAACGGCCGGACAAGGCCGACCAGCCCAGTAGCTAAGGACAACACCATGACCACGACACGCAGTTCCGCGCAGCACGGTTTCCCCAGAGGCCGCCGAATCGCCGCAGCTCTGCTGGTTTCCACGCTGGCAGGAACCGCACTGGTCGCGTGTGGTGCCGACGCCAAGGGCTCGCAACCGGCCAAGGTCTCCGGCAAGAGCGTCGGCGAGACCGCGGGCGACACCAAGATCACCTGGGGCAAGTGCCCGGCCCTGGCCGAGGGACAAACCCGTGACCCCCACCTGGCCTGTGGAACGTTGGAGGTGCCACTCGACTACCAGAACCCGGGCGGCATGAAGATCGACGTGGCGGTCTCCCGGCTGTCCACCGCACAGCCCGGGAAGCGACGTGGCGTTCTGCTGCTGAACCCCGGCGGGCCGGCCCTGGGCGGTCTCGGCATGCCCGAAACCATGGCGTCCACACTGCCGAAGTCCGTGCTGGACCGCTACGACCTGATCGGTTTCGACCCGCGCGGCGTCGAACACAGCACCCCACAGAGTTGCGGTCTGCAGGACCCCAGCGTGTCCGGGCTCTTCCCCTATCCCGCCGCGGACGGCTCGATCACCAAGAACGTGGCCCTCGCCAAAGCCGACGCCAAGCAGTGCGCCGACACGGTGGGCAAGAACCTGCGGTACTACAACACCGCCAACACCGCCCGCGACATGGACCGCATCCGCCAGGCGCTCGGTGAGAAGAAGATCTCCTACTGGGGCCAGTCCTACGGCACCTACCTCGGCGCCGTCTACCGCTCCCTCTTCCAGGACCACACCGACCGGATGATCCTGGAAGGCAACGTCGACCCCACCAAGGTATGGGCCAACCAGGTGGCGGACACCTGGGGCAAGGGCATGGCCGACCGGTTCCCCGATGCCGCCCGCGTCGCCGCGGCGCAGGCCAGCACCCTCAAGCTGGGCACGAACGTCGCGCAGGTGACCCACACCTACCTCACCCTCGCCGACCGGCTCGACCGCACGCCCGCAGCGATTCCCGGCGCATCGGTGTCGCTGGACGGGGCGCTGCTGCGGAACATGACCTACGCCCTGCTTCTGCACAACAACACCCTTCCCATGCTCGCCAAGTTCTGGAAGGCCGCCGACAACCTGACCCACGGCAGCACCACGGCCGCCGACACCGCGGTTCTCAAGGAGGTGTTCGCCGACACACCGGCGTCCCCGGGCATCCCCGCGGACAACCAGGCCACCATGTTCATGGCTCTCACCTGCGGCGACGCCGAATGGCCGCACGACGTCGACGGCTACGCCGCCCGCACCACCGCCGACCGCGAGAAGTGGCCGCTCACCGCGGGCATGCCCGCCAACATCTGGGCATGCGCCTACTGGGACAAGCCAGCTGAGGCGACTGCCAAGGTCGTGAAGGGCGGCCCGCGCAACACCCTGATCCTGCAGAACCGTCGGGACAATGCCACCCCGTGGGAAAGCGGCGTCGGGCTGCACAACTCCCTCGGCGACGGCTCCGCCTTCGTCGGCGTCGACAACGGCGGGCACTACGTCTACGGGGAAGGCTCCGCCTGCGCCGACAAGGCCACCGTCGGCTTCCTGGCCACCGGCCACCTGCCGGACAAGGACGTCTACTGCACCGACGTCACCCAGAAGTAACCCGCCGGAACACGGTGCTTCCCTGTCCGGCCCGCTGTCCGGTTGGAGTCGCCTCGATGGGGCCGATAGAAGTCGCCCCAGCCATCACGGCGATGGCCGAGAACCGCTGCATCGATATTCGAAACAGCCCCGAGGAGCATGTCCACTCGTCAGGCGTTGTCACGTTGTTGGGTGTGTGAGTGTCCGAGGGCGCGTCGGGGCGTGGTGGGCTTGCGCTTCGGGCCTGGGGTCAGGCCGTGGTGGGCGGCCGGCAGCGCCGATGATCTGGTCCCAGATCGCGAAGCGGACGGTCGTCTCGGCGCGGTGCTCGGAGGCTGTCATCAGGTGGCGGTGAGGGCGGAAGCGGGGGGGGAGATGCCGCTGAACGCGGCCAGGAACTGCTGGGCCCCGCCGACGGAGCGGAATCCTTTCATCGTGCGTTCACGCTGCCGGGTGGGCTGGTGGCTGTTCTCTGCCCGGTTGTTCAGGCCCTTGTGTGAGCGGTGCTCGACGGAGGGCGTGACCTCTCGGTGGGTCACGCCGTAGGAGCGCAGCCTGTCGGTGACCACCACCCGCGGCACCGAGCAGGTCTTCTTGAGCAGTGTGCGGAAGAAGCGCCGGGCCGCGGTCTTGTCCCGGCGGTTCTGGACCAGGATGTCGAGCACGTTGCCGTCGGCGTCCACGGCCCGCCACGGATACTTCCGCTCTCCGTTGATCTTGAGGAAGACCTCGTCCAGGTGCCACTTGTCCCCGGGCCGCGGCCGACGGCGGCGCAGTCCGTTCGCGTAGGCCTGGCCGAACCTCACACACCAGCGGCGGACCGTCTCATGCGAGACGATGACGCCGCGCTGCAGCATCAGCTCCCCCACCTCACGGAACGACAACGGGAAGCGGAAGCACAGCCACACGCAGTGGGAGACCACCTCGACCGGGTACCGGTGCCCCTTGTACGACGGCGACGCCGACGACACGAACGACCCCCTCCCCGACACGAACAACTCCAAAATCATCCCAGACCGGTCAGCCAACGTGACAACGTCGTCCCGAGAGGTGTACCGCCGGGATCGCCACGCTCGCCTCCTACCTGGGACTGTCCGAGTCGACAGTGCAACGCGGCCCGGCCCAGCTCCGCGCCATCGGCCCGGACGGTGTCGTGGAGTTACCGGAGAACCGACGAAGATCCCTGCCAGGCGGGTGCGGGACGACGGCTCGTCGTGGGGTCAGACCCATGACGGCAACCGAGCGTTTCGTCTGGTTGCCGGTGACCGCGAGTGCATGCCTCCGCCCCCGATTGCTGCGTGCCTTCGCCGCACTCGCCCACGCCGTGGCCCGCAACCATCCCTTGACCTCGCGGGTGCTCGCCGAGATCCTCCGCCACCACTCGGGCCGGCGGGCGGGCCATCCCCTCACCCCGAGCGCCGTCGCCCGTATCATCGAGCAGCTGGATGCTTCGGGCTGGATCACCGTGCATCGCCGGGCCGGTGAACGCGGCCGTCACCTGTTCCTGGTCCACGACGGCCACCGGGCCCTCGGCAACGCGGTGGCTTCGCCGGCCCCGACCGCCATCCTTGATGACGGATCAGGTGCTCGAGTTGATGAGCGGTCGCTCGCGTTGAAGGAAGACCACAGCACTGACCGACCCGAGAACGAGGTCGACTGCTCCTCACCCGCCGTAGGCGAGAGACAGGTAGTGGGCGAACCTGTTGCGCTGCCTGCCTGATGTGCCCATCCGGACTGCGAGACCGGCGTGCTCTGGTCGACCGGTGAGCGTTGCCGCGCCTGTAGGGAGGTGGCCGCCGACCGGCGTGCCGCTTCCTGTGACACCAGCGATACGCGCCAGCCCACGCATATCCGTTCCCCGGTGCCGCCACCACGAGCGGCCGACGGCCACAACGGCCCGCAGCGCGAGGAACCGCCGTCCGTTCCCGCGTCGCAGGGCCCGGTCTTGGTGGCCCGCTGTCGCGGGCGCGGCGGCAGCTGTTCACGGACCGCTCCCTACGGGCTGTGCTGGCGGTGCCGCGTGGAGACCGCGCGCGATCCCTCTCACGTGAGACCGCGGGCGATACCGTTCCGCTCCGCGGCGACGGTTCAGGAGCCGCATGACCCCCTCCCCGTCGGCACCGGATCCGACGCCGCGCTCACCCCCTTCCGGCCAGCCCCAAAGCACTCGCCGTGTTGTCGCGCTGCAGCTCGTCCGGCGGGGCGCCCCCGGCGTCCACCGCATCACTCCGGTACGACTGCCTGACGCCGCGCCTCTCGCGCCACAGGTGATACATGGCGAGAAGCAGGATGCCGGTACCGATGAGGTTGGCCACGAAGTGCCACCAGACCCGGTAAGTCGTCAGAGCGGCGCCCGGATCGAGGACACCGAACCAGGTGGACAGGCCGATGGCCCGGCTCGCCCCCAGTGCCACGGAAAGGGTGAGGACGAGGTGCTCCACGCCGTGGATGCCCTGCATCCACACGCCCATCCTCGCCCACTTGCGGGACTGCAGACTGCCGCTGACCCGCTTGGTGATCTGCACAATGCCGACCAGACCCGCGAGAAAGATGAGGTTGCCCACCAGGTGCAGGATCTCCATGCCGAGCGACGGCTTGGCCGTGTCGATCTGGCCCATGCCGCGGGCGAAGCTGTCGGCCCAGGGTGTCATCCACGCCGGGTCGTACGGGTGGGCTATCCAGTACGCCGCCTGTGCCACGTGCTCCTGGAAGTGACCTAACTGTCCGACGACACCCAGGCCGACAAGGGCGACGGCCACCTTGTACAGCCAGGGCCGCACCGGTCCTCTGTTGGCGTAGGCGAGTACAGCGACCGCCGCCCACATCGCCACCGCCCAGCCGATGAAGAACACGGCACCGGCGGTGTCGACGGCGGACACCGAGCTCCCCATCTCGTGCATTCCGTTCATTCCCTCGTGATCCACGACAAGCGTCTCCTTCGGTGATCCCGGACCGACAACGGGCACGACTGGCCGTCTCGTCCGGAACGGTAGGGGGTACACCCCGCGTCCACTACTTCCGGCGTGCGCACTTGTGCCGGAGGCACTGCGCCCTCAGCCCGACGCGAGTCCGTTGTCCGCGGACAACGAGTCCGCGCCGGGTACGGCCGAGCCTCCTGCTCAACGGCGATCCGTGCAGGAAACTGAGGCGAAGCAGCCCGACTGCCGCTCGTGATCCTGCGTGACCAGCGTCCTGACGAATACGCGGTCCTGCCTCAGGGTTGGTTCAGTAGGAGCAACGGGCCTGACGCAATGGACACCACCTCTACAACGCAAAAAGGGCCCGCCCCCTGGACTCTGTCACCCGTACCGAGGTGGTCACCGTGGCCCCGGTGACCACACAGGGCGCCACGCTCGCCGGCCACACGATCGTCGAGGAACCGGACGAGCAGGTGGAAGGCTGCAGCGCCTCGTTCTTCTCAACCGCAGAGGACATCGTCCTCTGCTTTCCAACGTCCTTACCGCGCAAGCGTGCTGGGTGGAGGAGAGCCGTACGACGGTATCGTGCGGCTCTTTCTGGAAGGAGGAACTGCGCCGTCACACGGTTGCGGATCCGCCCGTGCCCACTGCCGAGCCCGTGGCCGAGGGTGACAGAGTCCCGTGGGCCATAGACCTCGAGGACGGCACCCGCTGCTCGCCCCGCTGGGGCGGATCCGCGCCGTCCCTGCCGGCAACCTGGCCAGTCGGTACGAATGCGAGGGGGAGGGGTAGTCGTGGAAGACACTGAGGTGCCGCTGTTCGACAAGTCTTCATCCCTGCGAACGGTGCGACTCCTGCTCCCCCCTGGAGGCGGGTTCCGGCGCAAGCCCCGGGCTGACTCCTCGGCAGAAGGCCGCTGCCGTCTGCTGCGCCGGACACTCATGACCGGCTCCGAAGGTCCAGCCGCTGCGTAGCGTGCGGTGTTGGAGAGCCCGTGTGACGTCTCCTCCCGGACAAGGTCGCCAGGCCCAGTCCCAACAGACCTCAGCCGTCTCCGTGAGGAATGGATGCGGTCCGCCGGGACCGGCCGTGGGGCTGCCCTGGAGGACCGCATCCTGCTTGTAGCGGCGTACTGGCGCACGAGCTTGACGCCCAGCCGGGTCGGACTTTTATTCGAAAATGGGCGGTCGGAAGGCAGGGCTCCCCGACCGCGAGGCAGCGGATCGCGGCCACCCAAAGCCGCTTGTTCTCGTCCCATCGCCTTTCCGGTGGAGAAGCGAGACAAGTGGGGTCAGTCGACCCGCGTGGCCGCCTGTTCAGCGAGCGACCGTGCCAGTTCACCGAGTCGGCTCGGGTTGCGCTCCAGTGCCTTCGTGCTGAGGAACTGGAGCAGGTCGAAGAAGACGTCCTCGGCGGGGATCTTCCGGTCAAGGAGCATGGCGAGGGAACCGGGCTCGTCGTACGGCACCTTGCGGACCCGGGGTTCCTCGGATGCCGCGTTCTCGCTGGCGGCTGGTGCGGGTGAGTCCGAACGCGGCTCGGGGATTACCTCTGCTCTCGTAGTGGCCGTCTCCTCCGCTGACACCTCGCTCGGTCCGTTGGTGATTACGCCGTAATCACCAACGCTCATGTCCTCACCTCCTTCTGCGGGCGTGTCCTTGGTTTGCTGCTTCTCCTCAGCCTTGGCGACTCGTGTCTTCTCGTCCTTCCGGGCCCGTTCTGCCTTCAGCTCTTCCAGGGCTGCTTCCTGTTGGTCAGCGGGCTTGTTGCCGACTGCACGCAGCAGGTCGATGGATTCTTTGCCGATGCGGGACTGAAGTTCGGGGGTCAGGTTGAGCAGGGCGAGGCGCTGTGAGACCCAGCCCTGGGAGCGGTGGAGTCGCTTGGCCAGGGCCCTCTGGCTTCCTTGGATGGCCAGGAGTCTTTGGAGAGCTCGGGCTTCGTCGAGTTCTTCGAGGTCTTGCCGGTGGATATTGGCGACGAGAGCCGACTCGAGGAGTTCCTCTGAGGTAGTGCCCTGATCGTCACTGACCATGACTTTGAGAGTGGTGAGTCCGGCTTCGCGGGCGGCTGCGAGGCGGCTGCTGCCGTCGATGACGATGTGGGTGGTGTCCGGCTCGAGGTCGGCTTCGCGATCCGGGTTGGCTTTGATGTAGGCGTCGCGGTTCATGACCGTGATCGCCTGCTTCTGGCCGTGGGTCTTCAGGCTGCCCGCAAGGTCGGTGAGGTCTCCGAGCGTGGAGCGGGGGTTGTCGGGGTTGAGACTGATGCGCTCTACTGGAAGTTCTGTGGGCGGGGCGATGCCCTCGGTGGGGACTCCGGTGGCTGCAGCGACAGCCTGGCGGCGTGCGCTGACGGGACGTACTCCCCCGCCGAACCGGCCGGCGCCGAGCTGGTCGGCCCTGCTCACAGGACCTCCCTGGCCAGGGCGCGCATGCCGACTGCCTGCTGCGACTTGGGCGCGTAGGACAGCAAGGGCTTCTTCACTCGGACGGCTTCCTTCTGCTCTTTGAGATCTCCGATGAGTCCGACGACCCTGGGATCCTTTATGTCCACCCATCCCTGAAGGGACGAGGTGGCGATGTAGCCACGGCGGGAGTCGTACAGGTTGACGACGATGCCGAGGTAATCCATGTCCACCTGAAGGTCACCGCGGAGGTCGTCGATCTGTGCGGTGAGCAGTTCGTAGGCGTCGGCGGAACTGTCCTCGGCCTGGACGACGATGAGGGCGCCGGACTGACCGGGCTTTTCGCCGTTGCGCCGGCGACCGTAGTAGGCGGCGGCGTCCATGCTGAGGCCGAGGCTGGGCGGGCAGTCGACGATGATGACGTCGTAGTCGGCTTCAAGTGGGGCGAGCGCACGCTCCAGTGCGGCTTCTCGGGCCCGGACGGCGGACAGGCGCACATCGAGCAGGAATGCGTCGTTGCAGGCGGGCAGGAGATGAAGCCGTCCGGCGAAAGTTTCGTCGTCGATGGAGACGACGAGGTCGCGGATGTCGCCCTTGGGGTCACCTGCCATGTGGTTGGTGAGGCTGTCCCCGTTCATCGGAAGTGGTGTGGCGCCGAGTTGGTTGGTGAGGTGGCACTGCGGGTCGAAGTCGATGAGCAGCACTCGCAGTCCGGGCCCGGGCAGGTTCTCGATGTCGAGCGGATCACCCTCCGACCCGGTCTCGTCGGCATGTGTCTGGCTCGCGCGCAGGGCCTTGCTGAGAGCTTTCGCGACACGCACGGGGTGAAGTGTGTTGGGGTCTTCAGCCAGTGCCTCGCCCAACCCGGCAGTGATGGCTGTCTTGCCGACTCCGCCTTTCTGGTTGCAGACGATGATGCGGCGGGTGACAGCCGGCCGCTGGATGTCTGGTGCCGGGTTGATGTCGAGCCAGAGCTGGACGGACTGGGCCAGACCCTGGATGAGGGAGACCCGCCGGTCAGCGGTGGTCTGCCGGAACTCTTCCCACTGGCCGGGTGGCAGGAAGGTCGAGAAGGAGTCGGCGCCGGCGGTGTCGATGGTCGCAGTGGCCGACGCCAGGTTGCACCAGTCACTGATGCCCTGTTCGACGGCAGTCTGGATCTCGATTCCGTGTTGGGCGGCTCTGATCTTGAGGTTCTGCCGGAGCCATCCCGGCAGCTTGGAGACGACCTTCTCGCGGTCGCTGGAGAGGGCTGGCGAAGTCATGGAAGACACCATACTAACGTTCATGATTCATGGCAGCTTTGGCGCGTTAGCTAGACCAACCTGGAACGCCTCTGGTGTCCCCTGGTGATTACGGCGTAATCACCAGGGGACACCAGACCAGCCATCCGCGGTGATTACGTCGTAATCACCCCTACGGCACACCAAGAGCTGTTCGTGAGGGAGAGAAGGCCAACGCCCGCCCGGCAACGAGAAACTGGTCGGCGTCCATCCGAAGTGGTAGCCAAGGAGGGCCGACCGGTTGGTCCGCAGCAGCGAAGACGGCCCTGCCGCTTGAGTAACTGGAGGATCCGTAATTCGCAAGGCCCCATGCATCGGGGCGGCTGGGTCAAGCAGACGGTCCCACTGGGGAATGCGTGGTCAGGATCGCGCTCAACCACCCTTCAGGAGGCGCTCGAGGAGCCGTACCCCGCGGACGGGTCCGGATGCTCGGTGAGCAGTCGCCGTATCCGCACTTGTACCTCGGGCGGAACATTCTCAAGACCCCTCAGCACCCGGGCGCGCACGGCCGCCTCTTCGCTGGACGGCAGCTCCGCTGCGTTGATCAGCAGTTCCAGCAGATCGTGCGCCAGGGAGGTGGCTCGCTCGCCGGGTGAGGCGAGGAACGTGGTGACGGCCGGCCCTAGCCATGTGAAGACCGGGTCCATGGCATGCCGTACGACGGCATCGTTCGTGCCACCCGACAGGTCCAGTTCATGCCGGAGGACGTCCCAGTACGGACGGGACCAATCCGGTCCGTCGTTGCCCTGGGGACAGCGGTACAGCCAGTTCATGTCCACCGGGTCCGGCGGTGTCAGGACGCCGGCCCGCAGGGTGATCTCCAGTTCCCTGCCCTGCTCGGTCCGGGTACGCCGCGATGAAAGGGACAGGGCGAAGTCGGACCACTGTTCCTCGTCGAACGAGGAGCGCCACAGCAACGCATGGCGGTGCCAGGCGCTGGCATGGTCGTTCCAGAACGGGAACAGCTCGCTCGTTGTGATGCGGCCCTTGAGGAGCAGGATCACCAGGACCAAGTTGGCGCCACAGATGCCGTGGCGGGCCGTGATCCGCAGTCCGGGGGAGGTGGGGGAGGGGTGGGCCGGTAGGCGCGATGCGGCTCGTGCGTGCGCTGGCCGTGCTGCTCCAGTACACCGATGAGGAGGCACGCCAGCCTGTTGCGCTCGGCAGAGGGAATCCGGTCCACCATTGATCCCGCGAACCGCAACATCCGCCGTGAGGACAGCGGTGCGTACGAGAGCAGTGTGTACGCGAGATCGTCATCGACACTGTTGTCGGCCACGGACAGGGAAGGGCGGTGTGTCACGAGGCTCGTGAGGACGTGCAGGGCGAGGCGTACGACCAGGTACTCACCGAACGTGGCGTGCAAGAACTCATACATAGCCAGCACGCGCCCGTCCCGTACGGACTGGGCGCGCTGGACGAAGAAGAAGCGGGCGAGTGCGGCTTCGGCGGCGCCGAGCGGGGTGCGGAACCCGGAAGGCTCGGCTGAGGTCCGGCCCAACAGCGCCGGGAGATCCTCATCGAGTTCAGCGGCCGAGACCTACTGGCGGCGGCGGTTGTGCAGGGCGAACGCGACCGGGAGAGCCGTCGGAGTTCTCGTTCGGCCCGTGCCTCGTCGTCAGTCAGGGCGGCGGGGGAGGGGCCGGTCTTGTCGATCTCGCGACGAGCAAAGGAGGAAAGCAGTTCCTCGTACAGCTCAGCTTCCTCCAGGGGGCCGTCGCCGTCCCGGCGCAGAGCATTGTCGGTGGCGTCGTACAGTACCGGCATCGTCATCCGCAATTTGCACAAGCCCGTCGCCGGCCCCGCCTGTTGCGAAAATCAGCGCCCCACCGAGCGCCCGATCCAGCACCGCGACGGCTGGCGGGTCACTGCCCAGCAGCGACAACGCGTCCGAAAACGACAGCAGTCTGCGTACCCCCACCGCACCCCCACGGTTCGTTCGGCAACTGCGACGACTCCCCGAGGCACTCTGGCACAGCGGCAGCGCGCAGGGGGTTTGTTCGAGGAACGCGACGCCGAGTACATGCCTCCGGACCCCGCCAGCGTCGAACGCATCTACACCGTCCCGTCACGCTTGCGAAGCACTCACGTCCGCTCTGAGGGACAAGAATCGCCTGTGTTCTCTTCTGTCGGCCTGCCAGGGGCCCAAGGGTCCTGCCATACCGGCGACTTGGAGATCGGCCGCCCCCGCCTCCTTTCTGCCCGTCGCCTATGGGAGGAAACGTTCGAATAGCCCGCTTCACTCTCACCTGTCGACGTGCAGCGTGCAGTCACCCCTCCTCGATGCCTGGACTCGCTGCGGGTAAAGCAAGAGCGGAGATCCCGGCCCTGGCCGGGCAGGTCAACGGGTGCTGACTGGGGGCGTCTGCTCGCTCGTCCATGTCCGGAGGCGCCGGACCCTCATGTACGTGAGGTCAATGAGTACCGTCCTCAGGGGCGGTACTCATTGACCTCACGTACATGAGTTGTGCTTCTCAGAGCCGTTCAGGTCGCACGACGCAAGGGGACGACGACGTCCTCACCGGTGCACTTCGCACTGAGCCGGTAGTAACTGATGTGAGCGAGCCTCTCGGATTCCTCGAGCCATCCGGCCTCTACGACCTGGCGCCGGGTGCGGGAGAACACCGTCGGGGACATGCCGACGAGCTCGGCGAGCTTGGCTCCGGTCTCGACGACGGCGCCGGCACGGTCGGTGGGGTGCATCGCGTAGAGCATGATGACCAGGCGCTGGTTCGCGGTCATGCCAGCCGTGCGGTGGAGGACGTCCAGAAGCTTGCGCTTGTCGTCGTTGTTCACTGGGCCTCCCACGGCGAAAGGGTCGTATTGTTGAAGCCGGGGATGTCCGGCGGGTTGCATGTCTTGATCGCTTCCCGTTGCTCGATACCGGTCCCGTGAAAGGCAATGTACGGGCTGATCCGATAGAGCCTGTAGTTGCCGATGCGCCCGCGCTCGATCAGGATCCGCCGCTTGAGCAGCTTCCGGTTGATCTTGCCTACGGCATCGGCGGTCATCCCGACCTTCTTGGCGATGTCCGCGCCGGTCGCCCTCAGTGGCGCCATGCCCTGGGGAGAAACACCGATCCACCACAGAACCATGTACTTCTGGCTCGGGGTGAATTCCTTACTCTCGGTGATCGCTTCGACTCTGGCCTTGTCCACCTGGATGTGGTCGCCCGAGAAGGCGTAGGGCGCATATGGGAGTGCCTCGCCGGTGTCGGCATCGACCAGCCTGCGTACTGCTCCCAAGAAGCCCTCCAAAATCGGGCATTGCGTCAGCGTCAATGAGCGGCGGCCTTCAGGGCCGACTAGATGAACCTAACGTACATGAGCGTTGAGTTCATGAACTCCGCTTCCGGAGCGTGTCGCTCCACCAGAGATGGCCCGCGGCTGAAGCCCGCCCCCACGTGGAAGCGGCACCTGCTGATGTACCTGACGTCAATCTGGTCAGATCCTGCAGCCGTGGTCACGGTTCCTGAAACATGGGTACAACGGTTGCCAGAACTGCCTGCCCTGCTCCTGGAAACCGGGTGCACGATGCTCAGAACCGGCTGCCAGATCGTCAGAACCCGATGCGGAAGGGTGTTTTTGCAGGTCAGAGCACTTTTTTTCATCGCGCCCTCTTATACAGCAGGACAGGTTGTGAGCTGCGACGGCCCCACCCACACACCAAGCTCCCGAAGGCAGTCGCGCGAGTCAGCGCGCAGTACCTCCCCGCCATGCGTCGACATCCGCGCCCCCCTTCGGCCCGTCGACAAAAAACCGTGCCCCCTACCCCGTCCTCAGCCGACGAAAGCACGCCAGGATGCAGCCGCAGTCGACGAATCACCCGCCACGTATGCCTCCATCAGCCCCTGCCCGCCTCAGCCACTCAGCCCGTTGACACCCCCGACAAGTCGCGGTCGCCCGGGCACCCGCAGGCCCCATCGGTGCACCGCAGGCCCCCCAGGGCCGAGGATGTACCGACCCGTAGGCGCGGAGAGCGGCATTTCGCCTGCGCAGCCACACTGCAATCCTCCGAGCCATTCAACAGCCGTGCTGTGCCCCGCCCATGCAAATGCCGCGCTGTACCCATGGCACCACCCGACGACCACCAGCACCACGAGCCGCACCACCACGACAACGCCGCCCCCTACCGGAAGCTGCCGAGTGGCAATTCGTTGCCCACCGCCATGAGCAGCCGGACCGGGAGCAGCGCCAGGCCGTCACAGGCCCTCATCCCATACCTGACGCCCTCACAGCGCGCCCCGCCCACCTGGAAGGACGGGGTATGTGCCTCACAGCAACAGTCGGGCAGCGGCAGTCACAGGACGGTGCCGTACAGGGGGCTGTGGTCCCCGAACAAGGCGTAGCGACGGGCAGCGAAGCCGTGCGAGGGCCTCGGTGGCCTGAGGTGGGCCGGAGCGACCTCGAGAGTCAGCCCGCCGATCGCGTGCCTACCTGCGACAAAGTTGTCGACGGTGCGGCGAGCGCGAGATGCACCACCGGATCATCCGGCCGTGCGGGCAAAGTGGCGCGGACATCACGGACTGCCTGGTGGTCCGCCGCGCACACGTAGGCTCATCAAAGGCCTGAAGGTCTCTGTGGGCGAGCGTGGCGAGCCGGCGGGATTCAGTTACTCGACGTCACCCGTACCGCCGGAGACGACGATGAGAGCGCGCTGGGACAGGCCGTAGTCGAGCGCGGCCACGGCGGCCGGGCCGGTGTCTCGCGTGCGAGAGGGCTCGGTGCCGGCGGCGACAGTGCCGTGAATCGCGTCCGGGGCGCGCGGGCGACGGTCCAGCAGCCGATATACCTGGGCGCGGCTGATGCCGAATCCCGCGTCGCAGTACGTCTCCCAGCCCGGGTAACCGAGGAGCAAGGGCCTGAACCGAGAAGGCGGTTCGAGCCCCTACTGCTGTTCAGGACCTACAGGTCGAACTCAAGGTGCTCGATATCTGTGAAGCGGATCTCCTCCAGGCTCCCGGCGCGGCGGCCGCTGTCCTGGAAGTACACCTCCTTGAGCCCTTCGGCGGCGATTTCCCTGAGCTGCTGGTCGCTGGCGCCGGCCTGCTGGGCTTCGAAGAGGCGGGCGGCGTACTGCGGCGGCAGGGCGACGGTCAGGTGCCGGATGCGGTCCTGGTCCGTCGAACCGATCGGCGCGGTGTAGCCGAGCCTGGCGCGGGTGTCGATGACGATACCGCCCGTCGTCGCCGCCTTCTCCTTGGCCCTCGCCCTGATCTGCGGCTGCCACCGTCTTTTCACCTCGCGCTCCAGGCGAGCGGCAAGGTCTGCGCGGGGCTTCTTGATCTGGTCCTTCACGTACCGTTCGACGGTGCGCTGGGAGACCCGCAGCATCTGTGCGACCGCCTTGGTGCCCTTGAGCTGCTTGACCAGGTACCGCATCTGCGCGCCGGCGCTCTTGGGTGCCGGGCGGGTGAACGCCTTGTGCACCGCGGCCTCCAGGCCGTCCCCGAACAGGCTCATCGTGGCCTACTCCTACTCTCCGTTGTCGACGTCGGTGACGGTGCCGTCCTTGATGTACCGGGCGAGGTTGAGCTCCGGCGCGTCGAACCGCTCGCGGACCTCTTCACCCCACAGGACACTCTGAGTGCCCTCGTGTTTGACCAGGCCCGGGTTGATGCCGACCTTGAAGCCGCCCGGCAGTGGCTTGCCCTCCCGGTAGGGCAGGAAGTCCAGCGGGCTGGTGCCGTCGGCCGCGTACACGACGCAGTCGGACAGGATCGCGACCGGGTACTGGCCGGTGAAGGCCGCGTGCTTGACGATCTTGCGGTGCAGGTTGATCCGTGTGCGGGAGATGACCGCCGCGCGGATGTCCGGCCGCCACGTCGGGCGGGACAGCGCCCGCCACGGCTCGCCCGGCCGCCAGCCCTCGCCCCGGGGACGCTCGCGCAGCTTGCCCAGGCCGCCCTTGACCGTCGCCTTGACCGCCGAGACGACGATCGCGAGCTCCGGGTCGCGCTCCTTGTAGCCGTCCATGACCGTCAGGAAGCCGGCCGGCGGCAGGTCCACGTCCACGCCGAGGTCGGCCATCGTGGCGAGGTAGGCGTCGCGCAGTCGGTTGTACCAGCCGTCCAGGTAGCGGCCGTTGTCATAGCGGACCCACGCTTCGATCGGGCGCACCTCGTAGCCCAGCTCCACCGCATAGGCGACGGTGGGCGTCGCGTACCAGGCGGGGCCCTCGGGACGCTCGCCCTTCGGCGTGAACGGGCTGGGCAGCAGGGAGGCGTCCAGGTCCGCCCACTTGTCCTTGCCGACCTTCACACGGGACAGGTCGACGTGGGACAGGTCCACCAGCCAGGAGCCGGGCAGTTTCGGGTCGAACACCGGCGCCTTGACGTGCGTGGGCGCTCCGAGTCCGACGACCAGGCCGTTGGCGCCGGCGGCGAAGGCCATGTTCACGTCGATGCCGACCAGGTTGCGACGCATGCATTCGGCGTCGGTCATGGGCCGAGCCCAGTCGTACGCCTCCTCGAACAGCTTCTCCGCCGGGCCGCGCACATGGAACCGCGGCAGGTCCTTGAGCAGCGGGTGCCCGTCCGGGGCCTCACAGGGCGCGCAGTCCACCGGGTCCTTGCCCAGCGAGCCGGGGTTGAGCTCGGAGTGCCGTTTGCCGTCGGCGTCGGGCTCGGACGCACGGGTCGGCGGGTGCAGCGCAGTCATCAGTTCCAGGCCGGTGACGGCAGTGGAACCGCGCGGCGTCATCACCCGGGACGCGTACACACCCAGGACCCTGGCGAGGTCCGCCGGCGGGAGTTGGGCGGCGTGGCCCCAGTGGCGGGAGTCGAGCGCGTTCCACGAGGGGATGCACAACTGCGCGCAGGCCCGCTCCGAACCTGTGGCGGGGCGGTAGATGCGGGCCCACGGGCCGAACCCGCGCTTCGTCAGCTTCCACTCCGCGCGCGCCAGCTGCTTGATGACCTTGTGACCCTCCGGAATCCGCCCGGCGAGCCGCTCCTCATCGGTGAGGACGGCCGGCAGGCCGTAGCGCTCCAGCGCGGCCTCGGTGAGCACGAGCAGCGGGTCGGCGTCCTTGCCCGGACCGGACAGCCTCGGCTGCCCGAGCTTCGCCTCCTTGAGCGTCCAGTCCACCAGTGCCGGGACCGACTTGGCGGGCACGTCCAGGACCAGGCCGCCGGTGCAGTACGCCAGCACCCGCCCATCGGCGTCGACGTCGACGACCGCGAGTGGCCCGTTCTCGAAGCGCGGGTCGGTGCCGCCCGCCGGGAAGCCGGGTGGAGCAGCCTTCCGCGTGCCCGGGCGGCGCGACGTCGACGTGCTCTCGCCGCTGCTCGTCGAGTGCGGCGCAGCCTTCTCGACAGGGGCGGTGGGAGCGGGAGTGTTCCGGGTGTTCTCGTGTGCAGTCGTGGCCGCGGCTTCGGGCGCCGGGCACGCGGCCGGAGTCTGCGCTTCCGCCGGGGCGGGTGTGCCGGTGGACGTGGCCGACACCGGGGTGGCCGGCTCCTTTGGTGCCGGGGGTACGGGGTAGAGCTCCGCGAGTTTCTCCAGCAGCCGTGCGTATGCCTCGCGTTCCGGGCCTCGCGGCTCAGTCGGCTTCTTGGACGACTCCCAGCCGGACACCGTGGCCCGGCGTACCTTCAGCGCGGCGGCGACTTCGTCCAGCGTCAGACCGTGCGCGACGCGCAGCCGCTTGCGCTCCTGTGCTGACGGCAGCGGGGAACGGGACGCGACCAGCGCGTCGACCGCGTCGAACAACTCGGACATGGAGCACCTCCTGACCGACATCCTAGCCCATTAACCGTACGTATTGCGTGCGATTGCCGTACGAATTGCGTGCGAATCGCGTTCGGTGGTGTGAAGATGCTGAGCCGTGCCCCTGCTGAGCAGGTGTCCTGTGCCATTGGACCTTCGCCGAATGTCAACGAAGTTCGACCACTGAGCTGTTCGTGTCACCGAAGTCTGACCGCTGATCGCGGCGGCGCGGCGGCGCGGCGCTGGCACGAGACGATCTGGACCATCGAGCTGCTCGTACGGGAGGGGCCGCTCGACGCCGAGATGTGGACCAGGACGCATCAGCTGGTGAGTGCGGCGCGCGATGCCTTCTACGAGAACGCGCGACGTGACCTCGGCATCGCGGGAGATCCGCCGCCGTCGGGGGAGTGGCCGCGGCCGTGGCGGGCCGAGCTCTCCGGGTGAGTGTTCTGGGTCTTTTCCTGACGAACTCGTGCATGGTTGGCGATGAGGCGTCGAGGATGGCGGCGGGGCTGGATGTTCACGTCTGCCGTGCCGACGTCAGGTCCGCGGTCTGCTGACGGGACAGCAGTCCGGCGACGGCCTGGACGGTGTGACTCATGTGCTCACGGCGACCGAGGGGGCGGGTCGGAGCACGCCAGTTCTTCAGATGGGCGATGCCGTGCTCGACCCGGATACGCCGTGAGGAACGCGCCTTGCGCTGCCGCTCGTACATCTCCCCGTACCAGGCCGGGGCGTTCTTCTTGAACTCGGGATGCGGTGGTGTCACCATCCGTCCGCCCGTCTGTGCGCCCAAGCCCTGGTGGCCGGCATCGGCGGTGATGTCCGCGCAGCCTCCGGGCCTGGTCGGGCTGCAGAACAGCATCCGACCGTCCGCGTCGGTGAACACCATGGTCCTGACTGCGTTCTGCTTGCTCTTGCCGGAGATGAACTTGTCCCGGTCCCTGCGTCCGACGGCGGACCGCCGGACCCGGATCCCGGTGCCGTCGACGATCCCGGTCTTCCCGCTGGCACCGGGATGGTCGACGACCTCGGCCAGGGCCCGCAGCCGAAGGCTAGGACTCACAGTGCACCCTCGCTCGGCGAGCAGCGGTCGTACCTCGCCGATGGCGTGGGTGATGGTGGAGCGGTCCACGTCGAACCAGCAGGCCAGCACGTCGTGCGTGGCCCCGTGCCGGAGATGCACGAGGGTAGCCAGGAGCCGGTCGACGAAGACCAGCCGGTGCTTCGCGCCGGCGCCCACGGCCCGTTTCCGCGGCCTGCACGCAGGCCTGGCCTGGTGCCGTTCATGCCACGACGGGCCCGACTCGGCCACGAGTTGACCTCGCGCTTTCATGAAGCGGGCTGTCCGGCAGGCGGTCAGGAAAGCAGAAAGTGCCCAGATCCACCAATTCCGCTGAATCGGCCGGGCCAGGAGCGCGAGGTCGAAAACTCCGCCAACGCCGAGTGGGTGAACGCCATCAAGGACATCAGGGACTCGAGCAGCCGGACGGCGGTTTCGCCGGAGTCTGGCTGTTCCTCGTCACCGCCCCGACCTCGTTGCTGTTCTCGGCTCTTCCCGGCGTACTGCCGTTCGCCGGAGTAGCCGTCGGGGCCGCCGTCCGGGCGCTGGCACTCGGACGGGTCGGCGGCGCGCCGGTGTTGGGCGCCGCCGACCCGCAGGAGTGGCATGTGGTCTGCGGCCCGCGAGGGCCGCGGACGGTCCGGCGTCGGCGGAGCGGACGGTTCGCTCTTGTCCCGGGTCGCGTCCCGGGTCGCGTCCCGGGTTGTGTCTCAGGTCGTGCCGGGACCGCGATCTGACGTGCGGGGTGGCGGTTCGGCGGCTTCGGGCCAGTGCGCCGTGTGCCGTTCGGCGGTCCGTCTGTTGTAGTCGTCCAGCCGTTGTTGCGCCGCGTCCGTCGCCTGCGCGAAGCGCCTCGCGGGGTCGGCGCCCTGTTCCAGTACGTCCCTCATCGCCTGGACCAGGTCGGCGTGCATGTTCGCGAGTTCGCCGACCAGCGCGCCGGTCGCGGCCGGCGTTCCGTCGGAGGCGTCGAGTTGCTTCGGCGCCTCCAGATGGTGCGGTTTGTCGGCGAACCAGCCTTCTGCTTCCAGTAGGCGGTGCGAGCCGTGGGTCACCGGGATGAAGCCGCTGGACTTGTGCCAGGCGGCGGCGCCCTCCGGATTGAGCAGGTACTGCAGGAATGCCAGCGCGCCGTCCTCCACCTCCGGCGGCAGCCCGGCGGCCAGAAACAGGGAGTCGCCGCCCAGGACGTCGCCGGAGTACGGCACGGCGCCATTGCGCGGCAGGCCGTCGGCTACGACCTCGATCCCCGCCCGCGCCCCGGTCGACACCACGGACTGGGCCATCACGGAGGAGTTGCAGAGGAACGCCACCCGGCCCTCGATGAAGGCCTCGGACGTCCCCGCCCAGTCCTGGGCCGCGCCGGTGTGGAGGTACAGGCCGTCTTTGTGCAGCCGCTGCCACCACGTGGCCCAGGCCAAAAGTTCCTCGGAGGCCAGGTTCACCTTCTGGGCCCGGCCCGACCGGCCGTTGGCGTGGTCGGCCAGCAGGCCGCCCTGCTGGCACACGGCACCCTGGAAGAACCAGCCGTCGACGGCCCACGCGATGGCATGTGAAGGGCCGCCGGCCGTCTGCACGACGGCCCGGCAAGCGGCCTCCAAGCCGTCCCAGTCCTGCGGCACCTCGGTGATTCCGGCCGCCCGCAGCATCGTCATGTTCGCGTACAGCAGGCCCGTGGAAACGCTGAACGGCATCGACACCAGTTCACCGTCGTAGCTGTAGTAGCGGCGCGCGCTGTCGACGAAGTCGTCGATGACCACCGGCTCACCGAGAATCTCCCGGCGTCCACCTACCGCTCGCTGCACCGGGGTGAACAGCGGCCCACCGGTCGCGGCGACCGCGTCGCGGGCGTGCTGGGTCTCGGTGAAGAAGACGTCGACGAGCGCCGGGACGCGGCCCTGGTCCAGGATCCGGATGAAGTCCTCGCGGCCGGTCTCGGTCCAGTACCGGTACGTCGAGATGCGGACCTCGTAGTCGGGGTGCGCTGCGCCGAACTCCGCGGCCCGCCGGCGCACGGGGTCCAGGAAGCCCTCGAAGGGGTGGTCGGCGAGAAGTATTTCGACGACGATCCGGCCGTCGTCTCCCACGCCTCAGCCCTCCCGCTTCGCGGTGAGGAACACGAACGTCCCCGGCCCGGATTCCTCGACCACGCCCAACCCGGCGGCGGCCAGCCAGGACCGGATCTCCTGCGGCTCGAACAGCAGGTAGCCCTCGGGCCGGGCGGGGAAGATGTGCGAGCGTTGGAAGTAGCGGTACACCGGGTCGTCGGCCCAGCGGAAGGTCATCAGGGTCAAGATGCCGCCTGGCTTCAGGCAGCGGCCGATCTCGGCGATCACCTGGGCCGCGTCCGGCATCGCCTGCAGGGCGTTCCAGCAGTTGACGGCGGTCAGGCTGCTGTCGGCGATGGGCAGCTCAAGGGCGCTGGCCCGGACCGCGGCCACGTGTGGCAGTCGGCCGCGCAGCCAGTGGAGCATGGCGTCGTTGAGGTCCAGGGCGATGACCCGGTCGGCGCCGACGGCGTCGGCGACCACCCAGGTCCAGCGGCCGGCGCCGGCCGCGAGGTCCAGGACGGGGGCATCGGTGCGGGCGGCGGCCGCGCGCAGCCGGTCGGCTATGTAGGCGTCCTCGATCGCAGGCGTGATGCCGCCGTCCCAGTTCTGGCCCATAACACGCAGGAAGGCCGGGCGCAGCCCAACCTCGTAGTGCTGGCCGACAGTGCTCATTACGGCGGCGTTCTGGAGCACGTCGGCCTCGATGTCCTCGGCGGCGTCGCTCACGCCGGCGCCGGAGCGCTCCCGGCGGGACAGGTCAAGGATGCCACCGAGGGCGACGGGGTAGAAGGTGGCGCAGCCCTGACAGCGTGCGCCCCTGTCCTGGAAGGACAGGGCGCTCCGGCAGGAGGTGCAGCGCAACGCGGATTCGTGCCGGGCGAACGTGGCGCTGTCGGCGGTGCCTGCCGGCTCGTGCCGGGCCGACCAGTACGGGTTCCGGTCGACGACCGGAGTGGGCATTTTGTTGGCCACCGACCACAGGGCCTTGGCGCCGGCCGTGGCCCACAGCGTGCGGGTGTCGTCGTTCCAGGTCGCGGTGATCTGCTCCGGTGTCAGGGTCCTGATCCAGGCCCGGTCGAAGTCCCGCTCCTGCTCGTCGATGTCCCAGTCGAACGGGGAGGGCCAGGCCCGGCCCAGGTCGGGGTCGAGGTGGTCCAGCCGGGTCAGCCCGCGGTCCAGTCGGGTCCGGTCGTCGGGGTCCAGCGGCACACCGCTGAATGCGGACCGGACGCGGGCGCGCTCGTCCGGGAAGTGCGAGAGCAGGTACAGCAGCGCCAGGGTGAGCGGTGTGACGGCGGTGGTGCCGCGGACCTCGTCGAGGAAGGAGTCCAAGCCCTGGCGCACGGCGGAGGCGACCGGGCCGCCGAGCACCGGGTACTCGGCCTCGACGAGCAGGCCGAGGGCGATCGCCAGGTAGCCGCGGTGCACGGCGTCGGCGTCGTCCCAGGCAACCAGCAGATCGGGGACGGCTTCCCGTGCCGAGGCGGGATCGTTCAGCACTCCGTCGGTCCAGAACGTGCCGATCAGGCGGCTGAACGCCTCGGCCAGCGCTTCGGAGTCTGCTTCACGGAAGGCGGTCAGCGGTCCGGCGGCGGTGGCCGGCTCGGCGTTCGGAGCCATGGCGAATCCTCTCTTCGGCAGGTCTGCCCCCACGATCGCTTGCCCGGCGGCGGCCGACATCTTCGGGAATGCCCAACCGGTTTGCGCCCCTTCGCATCCAGCGAGAAGGGTCCGCGCCGCCGCCGCTGCTAGCGTCTGGAGGCGATTTGGACCGTGCGACGCCGGCGAGGTCCGCCTGTCCCACTTCCACGGCCCGGACGATCCGACCGGCGGTGGCCTGGGTTGGGCTGCGCCTGGGGCGTCGGCCCACCCCCGAACTCGGGAGCGAGCATGAAGACTGCACTCCGGACTTGTCCACTGTGTGAGACGTCCTGCGGGTTACGGCTGACCCTGGACGACGCCGGCTCCGTACTGCGGGTCGAGGGCGACCAGGACGACCCGTTCAGCAAGGGCTTCCTCTGCCCGAAGGGGGCGGCGCTGGGCCAGCTCGACGAGGATCCGGACCGGCTGGCGCGTCCACTGGTCCGGGTCGACGGGCAGTTGCGGCCCGCCAGCTGGGAGGAGGCGTTCACCGAGGTGCACCGCGGGCTCGGCGAGACCATGGCGGCGCACGGCCGCGACGCCGTGGCGCTGTACTTCGGCAACCCGACGTTCCACACCATGGCCGGATTCCTCTACCGGCAGCCGCTGACCCAGACCCTCGGTAGCCGCAACGTGTACTCGGCCAGCACCGTCGACCAGATGCCCAAGCACGTCGCCAGCGGCCTGATGTTCGGCGATCCGATGGCCGTGGCCGTCCCGGACCTCGACCGCACCGACTACATGCTGATCCTCGGGGCGAACCCGGTGGAGTCCAACGGCTCGCTGTGCGTGGCGCCGAACTTCAAGGGCCGGCTGCGGGCTTTGCAGGAGCGCGGTGGCAAGGTCGTGGTCGTCGATCCGCGGCGCACCCGCACCGCCGAGCTCGCTGACGAGCACCTGTTCATCCGCCCCGGGACGGATGCGTACCTGTTGTTCGGCATCGTGCACACGCTACTGGCCGAGGGACTGACCTCTCTGGACGTGGAGGTCACCGGGCTCCCCGAACTCAGTTCCCTGGCCCGCGACTTCACGCCGGAGGCGGTGGAGCGGGCCTGCGGCGTGCCGGCGGCGACGACCGTGCGGCTGGCGCGGGAGGTCGCGGCGGCGCCGTCGGCGTCCGTCTACGCCCGGATCGGCACCTGCACCGCCGAGTTCGGCTCGACGGCACAGTGGCTGGTCGACGTCATCAACGCCCTGACCGGGAACCTGGACCGGGCCGGCGGCGTCATGTTCGCCAAGACCGCGGGCCTGGAGATCTTCCGCAGCGGACAGCCGTTCGCCACCGGCGCGTGGCACAGCCGGGTACGTGGTCTGCCGGAGGTCCTCGGCGAGTTCCCGGTCGCCACTATGGCCGACGAGATCGAGACACCCGGGGATGGGCAGATCCGGGCCCTGGTCACGGTGGGGGGCAACCCGGCGCTGTCCGCGCCGGGCGCCCCGCGCCTGACGCGGGCCCTGTCCGGGCTGGATTTCATGGTCTGCGTCGACCCCTACCTGAACGAGACGACCCGGCACGCGAACGTGATCCTGCCACCGCCGCGGATCCTGCAGAGCCCGCACTTCGACTTCCTGGTGCAGATCATCATGGTCCGCAACTACGCCCGCTTCTCCCCGCCGGTGCTGCCGCTGGGTCACGACCAGCGCTCCGAGGCCGCGATCCTGGCCAAGCTGTTGCTGATCCTGAGCGGTCAGGGCCCCGACGCCGACCCCGAGGTGTGCGAGGAGATGCTGCTCGGGCAGCTGCTCGCGGCCGCACCGGAGCTGCGTGACGGCCTGGACGGCGCCGACGGGACCGAGCACATACTGGACGCGCTGCTGAAACTGGGGTCCTACGGTCTATCGCTGGAGGCGATGCGGCAGGCCCCGCACGGCCTGGACCTCGGTCCGCTGCAGCCGCGGCTGCCGGAGATCCTGTGCACCGCGTCGGGGAAGGTCGACCTGGCGCCGGCGGCGTTGGCCGCCGACGTGCCGCGCCTGCTGGATCGGCTGCGGGACCCGGCCCCGGAGATGGTGCTGATCGGACGCCGGCACCTGCGTTCGAACAACAGTTGGATGCACAACGTGCCCTCGCTGGTCGGTGGCAGCAACCGGTGCACGCTGCAGATCCATCCGCGGGACGTGGCCCGCTTCGGCCTCGGGGACCGGGCGCGGGTGCGGTCCGCGGCCGGGGAGGTCGAGGTGTCGGTGGAGGCCACCGAGACGATCATGCCGGGGGTGGTGAGTCTGCCGCATGGCTGGGGCCACAAGGACAGCGGGCAGGCCGTGGCGCGCGGGAACGCCGGTGTCAACGCCAACGCGCTGACCGATGAGCTGGTGGTGGACCCGGTGTCGGGGAACGCGGTGTTCAACGGGGTACCGGTGAGAGTGCTGCCGGTGTGAGGACGAATGCTGAGCGGCGCCGTGCGCGATGCACGGCGCCGCGAGGATCAGTCCTGGTCGGCTTCGGCCGGGACGACGTTGAGGTTCAGGTGGAAGACGTTGCAGGGGTCGTACTTGTGCTTCAGCACCGCCAGCTGCCGATACACCTGCTGCGGGTACACCGCGTCGATGTCCGCCGGGAGAATGTCGCTCAGGAAGCCGCTGTAGGCGCCGGACATCGACGGGGCCAACGCGGACCAGAACGCCTCGTAGGCGGGCAGCAGCGGCTCGTTCCCCTCCGGGGAGCCGAGCAGCACGCCCATGACCATTGCCTGGGTGGAACGGTGGGGGAACGCGGTCGCGTCCTGCGGCACCCGGTTCAGGGCGCCGCCGATGCTGCGGATCTCGACGTACAGGTTCTCGAGGTTGGCCTGTTCGGCGAGGATCGTCGTGACCAGGTCCCCGGTCAGGGCCGGGGTGAGGCGGTTGCGGACGCGCGGGCGCCAGCCCGGGGGAAGGTCGCCTGCGGGCTGGAGGGTGTCGCCGTAGGGCATCAGGCGGACCTGGTCGTCCACGACGGTGCCGAGTTTGCGGATCGGGTCGATGGCCAAGTTGGCGGCCGCTTCGTCGTCGCCGGCGTAGCAGACCATGATGGCCAGGGGCGGGGTGGCCTCGCCGAAGGTCGGCCAGCACATGGCGGTGGCTGTGAGCTCCTCGGGGGCGGACTCCATGTGCGCCGCCCAGTCGCGCAGGACGGCGGCGGTCTCGTCGGGGGCGAAGGAGATCTGGCCGAAGAAGACCTGTGCGACCGGCTGTGCCACCACGGTGAAGGAGGTCACCACGCCGAAGTTGCCGCCGCCGCCGCGGATCGCCCAGAAGATGTCCGGGTTCTCCTCGGCGCTGGCCGACAGGATGCAGCCGTCGGCCGTCACGACCTCCGCGGCCACAAGGCTGTCCAGGGCCAAGCCGTACTTACGGGCCAGCCAGCCGATGCCGCCGCCGACCAGCAGGCCGCCGACACCCACGCTGGTGGTGTCGCCGGAGGTGAAGGCCAAACCGTGCGGCTCCAGCGCGGCCGCGACCTGGGCCCACTGCGCGCCGGCGCCGAGGCGGACCAGACGCTTGGACTCGTCCACCACCTCGATGGAATCCAGGTGCGCCAGGTTCAGGACCAGGCCGCCGACGTTGGTGCTGAAGCCGGCGTTGCTGTGGCCACCGCTGCGGGTGGAGATCTCCAGATCGTGCTCGACCGCGAAGGCTATGCCGCGGGCCACGTCGTCGTTGCTGCGGACTCGGATGATCACGGCCGGGTGCCCGGTGTGGACGATCAGATCGGTGAGCTCGTCGTATCCCTCGTCGCCCGGCACGTAAACCTCGCCGGTGATTTCGGCCCGCAGGCACTCGATGACCGCGGGGTCCAAGTCGCTGTTCATGATGGTCTCTCTTCCGTTGAGCAGCACCCGTCGGCGCTGTCCTCTTCCTATACCTGTCAGTCGGAGCCGAAGCGCGGATCAAGACATGCGCCGGCACGCCGGTTTCTGCGGTGGGACGGTCTGGAGGGGATCATCTGCGGGAAGGGGTCCCCATGGCCGACATCCGCCACCGCGTCACGACCGGGGAGGGCGCCGCCGTCACGGTCTCCGGGTGGAACCCGTTCGGGGACGTCCTGCGGGGACTCTACTACGACGGCCACGCACGGCTTTCGCGCGATGACGCAGCGCTACATTCCGCTGGGCGTCTTCCGCCAGGCCCTGTCGGCGGGGCGGCGCGCCGCCCCGCCGGCGGCGGATGACCGCCGCCAGCCAGGCTCTACCGGCGTCTCAGCCCTCCTCGGGCATCTCGAAGAACGGCCGGACCTCGACGGCGGACCACTGTGCGTCCGGAATCATGGCGGCGAGCTCGATCGCACGCTCCTTGCCGGCCACGTCGACGATGTAGTAGCCGCAGAAGTACTCCTCGGCATCGACCAGTGGGCCTTCGGAAGTGGCCGTCTTGCCGTCGCGCACCCGGACCACGGTGGTCTTGGCGGGCTCGCCCAGGGCCTCCGCGGCGACGAGCTCGCCGGCCTCCTTGGTGACCGCCATCAGTTTCTCGTGGGCGGCGCCCACGGCGGCCTGCTGCTCCTCGTTCAGCGCCTCGTTGGCCTTCGGGTTCAGGTTGATCAGCAGCATGTACTTCATCGTTGACTCCTCGCGATCGGGCGCCCGGCGTGGACGCTCCCACCTATAGGTCGGAGCCGTCCCGGGGAACCGGACATCGCGTGCGGAACTTTTCGCCGGGCTGCTCACCGGCCGCGTCGTCGGTGGCGCGGCCGAGCAGTTCCTGCCGCGACGGCGCGTTCGTGTCGTCCATGAAGCTCCCTGGATGTTCCCCCTGCGGATACGTGCCACTTGGGCCACGGTCGTCGGCCGCGGCATCTTCCGGCGTGCTGGCGGCGGGGGCCGTCGATGAATTACTAGTAGGGCTTGGTCAGGTTGACACCGGCGTCGGGTGTCACGGTGACAGGAGGGGCAGGCACCGGTCCGGGCCGCGAGAAGGACCTGGACCTCGCGGACAACCTGATGGGCACTCAGGCCGGTGCCGCCTCTTTCGGGGAACGGGCCAGGCACCGGAGAGGGCAGAAGGCGTGCGCGGCACCGACGAGGATGACGTGATGGTGCCGGCCGTTCCCCGTGCGGCCTTCGAAGTGGGCCAGGCCCAGGGCCTGTTTCGTCCCGGAAAGACGCCCTGACCGAAACGCTGCACGGCAGGTCCGAGGAGTATCACGGCTACCTGCCTCACCTGCTGGAGACCACCGACCACCTCACCGCGCAGATCGACGGCCTCACCTGCTGCATCGAGGCCGCGATCGCCGCGCCGCACCCCGCACCTCCTCGACGACCCCGAAACCCGGTACGAGGAGTCGGGCGAGGACTGGCATCAGTGGCATATCGATCCGGCCCGCAGGACCCGCAGCCTCGTCCACCAGCTCCAGGCCCCGGGCCACAACGTCTCCCCGCCGCCCGGCCCGGCCCCGAACACCAGCCCCGGGCCGTGTCCGCGGGCTCCGTGCCCGGCTCGCCGGCATCCTGACCGTCATGTGTGCGGCCCACCGCGCTCGGACCGGCTGGTGGTGCAGGACCCCGGCGAGAGCAGACCGGGCCCGCGCCCTCCTCGATCTCGTCGCGTGAGAAGCGGCGCCAACGGCTCTCCCGACCGCCGGTCACCCGTGCCGGTGGTCGCCCGCGACCACCGACATTGGTTGGGGACTACGCATCCGGTGCGGGTCGACGACGCGCGCTCGCCAGCCTGAGCTGGGCAAACCCACGGTTGGCCACGGTAGTGAGCAGCACGGCGGAGCTGGCGTGCGTACGCCCGGTGGAGAGGTCGCGCCAGACCCGTTCCAGGCGAGTTCCTTCCCGTACGGCATGGCTGCCGGCGGTCGGCTGGAGGATCTCATCAACGGCCCGCCAGGCCAGCTCCGTGGCCTCTCGACAGGTGATCGCGATCCGCACGTCTTCCTCGGGGGTGAACGCCCCGACCGGCAGTCCGGACAGCTCGTGCCAGCGCTGCGACGCCGCGAGAACCAACGTCTCGGCGGCGTCGATCATGCCGCTGGCCTTCCCGTACCAGAGCTGAAAGTCGGGATCCTCCGCCCTGGGCAGGAACGGTGGGGTGATCGTGGTGCGGGAGAACATCAGCTCCGTGTACGCGTCGAGCGCGCCCTGGCACATGCCGACCGCGATGTGCGCGCCCTCCAGAGCCATCGAGCTCGCCGGCGCGCCCCCGTACTGCGGGTGCGCGTGCAGCTCGCGCCCCGGGGTGCCCTCGGTCACCGAGATCTCCTCGAAATTGACCTCGATGCCGAAGTGATCGGGGATGTGCCCGCCGGAGATCCGGATGCTGTGCGAACCGCTGCCCTTGAGGCCCAGCTGCCCACCCCAGTCGTCGAGCATCTCCCATTGATCGCGGGGCGCGATGAACAGCAGCCGGCGTGGCGGGTTCGCATCATCCCCGGCGATCACGGTATTGCCGATCAGATGGGTCGCGTACGGCGCGCCGGAGCAATACCTCCACACACCGTCCAGGATCCAGCCGCCGTCCTCGGCGCGCCCGGCCGTTCCGTACGGGGCGTTGACGAGCGGCGCGATGAAGTCGCCGCCGCCGAAGATCTCGGCCTGCGCCTTCTCCTCGAACATGCTGCCGGCGAACAGCGAGTGCGCGGCCCCCAGGCAGAACATCCAGCCCGTGGACGGGCAGGCACGGCACAGGGTCATCGCGACCTGCAGGAACGTGTCGAAGCCGAACTCGTAGCCGCCGTACCGCTTGGGCACCGTTATGCGGTAGAAGCCGGCGTCCCGGAACGCCCGATGGGTGTCCTCGGCGTAATAGGTTCGCTGCTCGGTCTCGTGCTGGCGCGCCACCAGGGCGGGCACCATGGCCTTGGCCCGCTCGATCAGCACGGCCGGGGTGACGTCGGCCTCGGACGGCATGGCCGCGCTCCGCGCGGCGTTCTCGGTGTCGGTCATGGGGCCGGCCCTCAGATCGCCGAGTCCGGGCCGGCGACCATTTCGCCGATCACCTCGAGGAACCCGGCTGCCTGATCGTCGACCTCGGCCTGCTCGAAAAGGTGGCGGCTGAAGCTGAGTCCGCCGACCACTTCGGTGTCGCTCAGGTGCATCGACCAGATCATGCCGTCCGGAGTGTCGGAGCCGAGCGGCTGCGGGATGACCCGCCGCCAGATCGCCGTGTACTCGAGGTCGCCGATCCGGTCGCCCTGCATCAGGTAGGGCGGCTGGACGGCCTGGAACAGGGTCGGCACCGCGTCGGGGCCGGCCGAGGACATCAGCTCGGGCGCCTCGGCGAGGATGTGCAGCAGCGGCAGCTCATGCGAGAAGGCGCCGATGCAGGCCGTCCTGGTGCGGGCGACGACATCGCGGAAGGTCCGGCAGCCGTCCAGATTCACCCGCAGCGGGCTGAAGTTGAAGAACGACCCGACCGTGGACTGGAAGCGGTGCTCACGGCCCGGCGTGAAGGTGGGCACCACGATGTCGGTCGCCCGGGTACGACGGTTCACGAAGACGGTGAACGCGGCGAGCAGCACCATGAACGGCGAGCTGCGCGTCGCCTTGGCCAGCCGGGACACCTCCGCGCTCAGGTGCGCGTCGGTGGTGAACCGGTGGTAACTCGTCGCGGGGGACTGCCCGGTGGGGCGCACCGGCGCGACCAGGATCTTGGCGCCGCGCAGCGTTTCGCGCCAGTACGCCCGTGAAGCGGCCACCGTCGGCCCGTCGGCCTCCTCCTGCTGCGCGGCGACGTAGTCCCGGTACTGGGCCACCTCGGGCAGCTGCGGCTCGTTCCCGGCCGCGCGAGCCGTGTAGCACTCCGCCAGGTCCCGCAGGATCACCTGGATCGACCAGACGTCGGCGGCGCTGTGGTGGGCGCACAGAACCAGAACGGAGTCCTGCTCGTCGAAGCGGCCGAGAACGGCCCGCAGCAACGGGACCTGGTCGGCCGGGAACGGCCGGGTCTCCGCCTGGATCATGAGCTGCTCGGCGCGCCGGTCCCGGTCCGCGCCCGGCGACTCGTCCAGGTCGACCAGCTCCAGCTCCGGCTGTACGGCGGGCAGCACGCTCTGCGCACCCCCGTTCTCCAAGTGCACCACGGTGCGCAGCGCCTCATGCCGCTCGACCACATCGGCCAACGCCAGACGCATGGCCCGCACGTCGACGCGGCCGTGGACCCGCCACGCGAAGACCTCCGTGTAGTGCGGCCCGAACGGCCCGGTTTTGAAGCCTTGGGCGAACATGCAGAGAAACTGCTGCTGCAGCGAGAGCGCCGCAGTTGCCTGCTGGGTTTCCGAAGTCGTGGTCATGTGGGATCTCTCCTCAGAAAAGGCGGACGCTGCCGTTGTGGGCGGGGGCATCGGTCAGCGTGTCGCGTTCGAGTTCGGCGGCGACCAGGCCATGCCGGCCACGCCCCGGTCGTCGCCGTTGGACGGCACGCTGTGAATGCCGGCCGGGCTGATCGTCCGGTTCTTCGCGACCGGCGTGGTGGCCGGGTACTGCGCACGTCCGTCACGAACGGATCGGCCGGCCGGGGGCAGTTCGCGCCGCGGAAGATCTCCTGGTCGGTGAAGAACAGCGGGTCGTCGTCGGCCGGCACGACCGGGCGCAACGGATGGGTCAGTGCACTGCTACGTGGCCGCGTCTCGATTCTCATCACCGCTTCGAGGGCCGCGCATCTTCGTGATTGCGCCCCCCGCCCACCGCCCACGACCGGCAGATTCGACCAGAGGACAACGGCCGCCCGTCCGCACGCCATGGCGGACCTCCGATACGTCGGCGCCGACGGCACCGGCCTCTACACGACGGGTGCGAGTGGAACTCCGGCAGCTCACACGGGCGTGCGTGCCCGTAAGGAGCCGAGGAATCGAGCGCCAGGATGGTGCCGGACGAGAATGTCGTCGCGTCGGCGTCGGCCCCAGTCCGGGGGAGCTGCTCGCGGCCGGGGCCGGCGATCCACCGCAGGCCGGCATCACGCTCCTGCCCGGTCAGCACCTATCCCTGCTGCGCCGCGTCCTGGCGGGTCAGTTCCGGGGCTTCTGGACAGTGACAACCGCATAGCCGATCTGGTCCGCCCCCGGTGCGAAGAAGTTCTCCAGCGTCTGCCGCAGTCCGTCGACGGCGGCCTCGCCGAACCGGCCGACCAGCTCGTCGCGCCGCGTATCCACGGCCTGCAGGTACTTGGGGCCCATCCCGAACACCCGCGGCCCGCACTGCAGGTACTCCGTTGGCTCGAACCCGGCCTCTCGCAACGTGTCCAGCCACTCGGTCACCGACAGCATCCGCTTCGCCCCGAAGTCGGCGGCGAACTGGCTGGCGGCCACGACGCTGAGCCCTTCCCGGGTGGGCTCGGTCAAGGACAGCAGGCCGCCGGGGCGCATCGCCCGGTGCAGGCTGCCGAGCGTGTGCTCGAGGTCACCGACGTAGACGAGGGACTCCATCGCCACCACCGCGTCGAAGCTGCCGTCCGGGAAGTCCAGCGAACTGTAGTCGCCGACCCGGAACGTGACCTGGTCGGCCAGCCCGGCCGCCCGGACCCGGGCCCGCGCCTCGGCCACCTGGCGGGTGCTGATATTGACGCCGGTGACCTGCACCCCGTACTCGGTGGCGAGCTGGATGGCCGGGGCCCCGAGGCCGCAACCGACGTCGAGGACCCGATCACCCTTGCGCAGCCGCAGCGAATCCGCCACTTTGCGGGTCAGTCGCTGCGCCGCCTCGATCAGCGGAGCCTCGTCCTCGTCGTCGTACCAGTAGGCCAGATGCACCTGGCCGTCGTTGAACACATTCGACATGTCGGACGACTCGTCGAACATCTCGGCGATCTCGTCCGTCTCCGGCGTCTGGCCAGTGGTTGTCGCGCTCTCCATGGCTTCTCCTCTCGCGCTGGGACCAGATCCACCAAGCCCTGCCCCATGGTCACAGTGGTGGTAGTGGCAGGCATCTTCCTGGTTGCGCGGTCGCCGCGACGACTGCGCAAGCCCGGCCCGTCCACTGAGGGCGAAGCGGTGTCGCCGTCCGGGTAAGGCCGGTCGCCGCGAGGCAGCCGTCGACGGTCTCGCTGTCGCACCGGATCTGCCGGAGCCCGCGGCGGAGTGCTCGGCCCAAGGCGTCGGGGTCACCGAAGCCCCGGTCGGCCTGCGTGGTTTCTGCCGGGGACCTTGAGGTCCTCGGGCGGAAGGGCATGATGATCGGGCAGAAACCGGAAACCCCTACCCACCGCCCCCGTTCGCCGACGGCGTTCCAGCAGTACCTCGACGCCAACGAACCACCCCGGCCACACCGGTGGCGCGTCAAGGGCGTTCGGCGGGGCATCAGGCGGGCCTCAGCGGCGACTGCTTCGATCACATCGCGGCGCAGGGCCGCTGCGGGGCAGTCCGACGCCGATCTGCTCGGTCATGGCCGCCGCGGTCGACGAGGCGGCGCACCGGCCTGAACAGTGCGCCGGGATGGACGGCGATGCCGAGCGGCTGGGAGACCCGATTGAGCAGCCCCGCCGCCCCGGCCGGGAGCCGGGGCGGCGGTCGCCCCAGTCAGGCGTTGCCGTCGGGCTTCGGCGCGAATCCGTCATGCAGGATCGGCCACATTTCGACCGGGCTCTCGCTCGCCCACGGCATGTCCGCCGCGATCTCGCGGGCCCGCTCGGCCGACTCCACCTCCAGGAGGTAGAGGCTGCAGACGAATTCCTTGGCCTCCAGGTAGGGGCCGTCGGTGGAGAACGGGGCGCCGTCCTTGTTCCGTACCAGCGAGGCCTCGCTCCTATCGCCGAGGCCGTAGGCCGCGAGCAGCTCGCCGGAGGCCCTGTAGCGGGAGTTCCAGGCGTCCTGCTCCTCGATCTCCTTGTCCAGGACCTCGGCCGGGATCGAAGCCCACTTCTCCTCGTTGCCGTAGATCATGAGCAGGTATTTCATGTCAGCTCTCAGCCTCCTCGGGCCTCACGCGCGACGACCCGAACGAATGTTTGAAAGTCCGGTGGAAGCGATCGGCTGGATCACGTTACTCACCTTACGAAAGGCCACTGTACGAGATCCACCGGCGGACGCCCGGGGTCCACGCAGAGAGTTCCGGTAAACCGCGCTGTAGCTCAATAACCTGCGGCTTGTGAGTGATTCCGGTGTGGGAGCGGCCGGTTGGGGCAACGAGCGGACGGTGATCGTCCGCCCGGGACCCGTGCATCCGAAGAAGGACCGGCACCGGCGTTACGGCGATCGGTCCCGTTCAGCAAGAACCGGGTCCGCACCGTGGAAGACGCCCGCGGCGGCGCCCACTGGACACCATAGGAGTGACCGGTACCTATCCGTCCTCACAGGAGGCAGACGTGGACGACGACCCGCTCTTCGTCATCGATCCGGCCGGGACCGACATCCACGGCGAGGCGGCCCGGCTTCGGGCCCGCGGGCCGGTCACCCGGGTGCTGCTGCCCGGCGGAGTCGAGGCCTGGTCGGTGACCGGCTACCACGCCGCCCGGCAGGTCCTGGCGGACGAGCGGTTCGCCAAGAACGCCCGGCGGCACTGGCCGGCGTACGCCGAGGGCACCCTCGGCCCGGACTTCCCGCTGATCGCCTGGGCTCGGATGGACAACATGTCCACCGCGGACGGTGAGCCGCACACCCGCCAACGCCGCCTTGTCGCCGGTGCGTTCAGCCCGCGGCGGATCGCCATGCTGCGACCGCGGGTCGAGCGGATCGTGACGCGCGCGCTGGACGAGCTGGCCGACCATGCGGCCGAGCGGCCGGGCGAGCCGGTCGACCTCAAGGTGCGGTACGCGCACCCGGTGGCGTCGCGGGTGATCGGCGAGCTGCTCGGCGTGCCCGACGGCGACCCGGACGGCATCCTGGACCGCGCCGGGTACGTCGAGCCGAACCCGCAGAAGGCGGCCGTGGAGTTCGCCTCGCTGCGGAGCAAGATCGAGGCCCTGGTCGCGGAGAAGCGCCGGGAACCGGGGGAGGACCTGATCAGCGATCTGATCGCGGCCGAGCCGAGCGGGTGCCCGGTGCCCGGGGCGGGCGGCGGGTCCGATGCCGAACTGGTCGGCCTGGCCCAGCTGATGCTCAACACCGGCGCCGAACCGGCCAGGAACCTCATCACGAACACCGCGCTGGCGCTACTCACCCGGCCCGGCCAGCGCGCCCTGGCAGCGGGCGGCGAGGTGGACTGGGACGACGTGGTGGAGGAGACGCTGCGCACCGACGCGCCGGTCGCGCACCTGCCGTTCCGGTTCGCGACGGAGGACGTCACGATCGCCGGCACGACCATCTCCCGGGGCGACCCAGTGGTGGTCGGTTACGCCGCGACCGGCCGTGATCCGGAACTGCACGGCGACGCCGCGGAGGAGTTCGACGCCCGGCACGCGGACAAGCGGCACGTGGCGTTCGGCCACGGCGTCCACCGGTGTGTCGGCCCGGCGCTGACCCGGATGGAGGTGCGCATCGCGGTGGAGGAGCTGTTCACGCGCTTCCCCCGGCTGCGGCTGGCGGTGGAGCCGGACGAACTGGCCGGCCAGGGCACCTTCATCATGAACGGCCGACTCGCGCTGCCGGTCCATCTCTGAGAGGACAGCAGGTCCCTCCACACACTGATACGGCGTCATGACCGGGAAGGTGTGACGACATCGCCACTGCCGGGAGGAGAGGCACCCGCCGCCCGGGGGAGAAGAAGACAGCCGCCGAGCGCGCCGTCCGCGCGTCGTGACTGCCGGCCCGGCGGGACGCGGAGTGGTTGCTGACGAGCCGTCGGGAAAGCCGGCGCACCAGGCGGGAGGCCGAGGGCATCGGCGCCGGGCGATGCCAGCGGCATACCCGGATCCGGTGCGGGCGGACGGCGATGACAGCCGCACTCCAGGAGATGCCGCTGTCGGTCGCGGTCGTCATTGTGTAGATCAAGGAGCCGCTCGCTGTGAATCGGAGTCCCGATGTGGCGTGGTGTGCGGTCTGTCCGATTCCCATGCATCGTGCCGAGTGATTGATGGAGGCTGTCCATGACCGACCCCGCGTACCGGCATGTGCCGGCGACCGAGGTGCAGCAAGGGCTGTGGCTGTTGCGTGCGCTCGGTCAGGAGCCGGCGCCGCGATGCCGGACGTACCGGGTGGTCGGCGACCTGGACGTGGCGGCGCTGGCTGTGGCGTGGCGGTCGCTCGTGGACCGGCACGAGCAACTGCGGTCGGCGCTGGTGCTGCGGGACGGCGTGCCGGTGCGGAGGGTCTGGGCGCGTTCCGGGACGCAGGCGTTTCGGCTGCGCGAGGTGGACAGCGGGCTGGCCGATGAGGCGGACTGCGGATCGGCCGCCGAGGGGGAGTCAGGGCCGGCCGGCGACGGCGAGTCGGATCCGGTCGGCGTGCCGACGGGGGCACAGATGACGGTCACACGCTGCGGGCCCGAGGAGCACCGGGTCCGGCTGGCGGTTCCTGGCGCATTCGCTGACGAGGACTTCCTGGACACGCTGGTCGAGGAACTGTCCGAACTGTGCGCCGGGAGAGCGCTCCTGACAGACACTCCCCACGGCGGGGTGACCGCTGCGGAGGCCGAATCCCCTGAGGCATTGGCCTGGTGGGTCAATACGCTGAACCCGTTGCCGAGCGAACTTCCGCTGCCCGCAGACCGCCCGCGTCCGGACCAGGCCTCGGGACGGTGGGGAACGGTCAGCGCCCCGGCCGACCCGGAGCTCGGCCACGCCGTCGCACGCTGTGCCGAAGCCAGTCGCAGCAGCCCGTCCGTCGTGATGCTCACCGCGTTCCAGGTCCTCCTGCACCGCTACACCGGAGGCGACCGGGTGGCTGTCGCGGTACCGGTCTCGCAGGGCGGGGCGGGCGCGGCGGCGAACGTCCTGATCCTGCCGGCCGACATCGAGGCGAGGCAGAGCTTCAACGACGTCCTCGAGCGCGGCACGGCACTGGCCGCCGAGGCGATGGCGCGGCGCACCGTTCCGCTGGCGCGTGTGCTCGGGGCGCTGCCGGTCGTTCGCGACGTGCGGCGGGTGCCGCTGGGCGATGTCGTGTTCGACCATCGGGGACGGCCGGAGCCGGTGCTGACGATTCCCGGTGCGGTCGTCGAGCCCTGCCCGGAACACGGTGGGCCGGCACCGGCCGATCTGGTGCTGCGAGTCGACGACAGCGGGAGCGGGCCGGCCGTCACCGTGCTCTACGACGCGGACCAGTTCGGGCCGGAGACTGCGCGGATGATCCTGCGACAGTTCCGTACGCTGCTTCGGCACGCCGTCCGGGCTCCGGACACCACCGTCGGTGAGTTGACGCTCGACAGTCCCGGCAGAGCGGCACGCGCCGTCGACGAGGCTGACCGGCGGGCCGATGACGGCGCGCCCGGATACACGATCGTGGAGGCGATCAGCAGGCGCGCGTCGCAGGACCCGGACGCGGTGGCCGTTGACGGTCACGACGGCACGCTGACCTACCGTGCGTTGTACGCCACCGCGACACGGGTCGCCGAGGACCTGCGGGCCGCCGGGGTGCGGGCCGGTGATCCGGTTGTGGTGCGGCTGCCGGTGGGAGTGCGTCAGTACGCCGCACTGCTCGGGGTGTTGTCGGCCGGCGCACATCTGTGTTGGTTCGGGACCGCTGACAACGGGGACCGCGGCCGGGCAGTCCTCGAGGCGCTGAAGCCAGTGGCGATGTTGGTGGCCCCTGGAGCGACCGGAACCGCAGGAGCTGCCGCCCCCGGCCCCGACGAACTTCTCGACTGGTACCGCATGGCCATCGGCGGCCAGGTCGTCACGGTGGGAGAGCCCGACCCGGCGCCGCGAGCATCCGCACCCTCCTCGCCGCCCCCGCCGCCGAGGCTCACCGACCGCGCCTACGTCGCCTTCACCTCCGGCACCACCGGCGTCCCGAAAGGTATCGCGCACGGTCACGCCGCCCTCGCGCAGTTCGCCGCGTGGATGGCCGCCGAGTTCGAGATCGGACCCGGCGTACGCGTCGCGCAGTGGGTGGCCGCCGAACACGACCCTGCCCTGGCCGAGACGTTCGCAGCGCTCGGATCGGGCGCCACGCTGTGCCCGGTGCCCGAGAAGATCCGTGCCAACCCCGAACGCCTCCTGGATTGGCTGGCCGCCGAACGCATCGGCGTACTCCAGACCGTGCCGAGCTTCGCCCGCGAACTGCTCCGCGTCCTCACCGAGCGCCGTTCCGCCGAACGACTGGGCACACTCAGGGCCCTGCTGTTGATGGGCGAAGCACTGCCCGGCGAACTCGCCGACGGACTGCTGGCCGCGCTGCCACTGGTCCGCATCGCCAACCTCTACGGCCCGACCGAGACCGTCGCCGCGACCTGGCACCCGGTTCACCGGCGGGCAGTACACGTCACCGGCGCGACCACCGGCCCGCCAACCAGCGCGTCAGCCGGTACGCCGGCGAAGCCGGCCGCCGCCCCGGTTCCCATAGGCCGCCCCATCCCCGGCCGCGGCGTCCTCATCGTCGACGAATCAGACCGCCTCTGCCCTGCCGGCGTCACCGGCGAACTGGTCATCACCGGCCCCTACGTCGCCGACGGCTACCTCGCCGACCACGACCACGCCGCCTTCACCCGCCTCCCGTCCATCGACGCACCCTGCTACCGCACCGGCGACCTCGCCCGCCGCCGCCCCGACGGCACCCTCGAATACCGCGGCCGCAAGGACAGCCAGATCAAGCTCTACGGCAGCCGGCTGGAGCTCACCGATGTCGAAGCGGCCCTGGCCGGGCACGCCACCGTCGCCGACTGCGCCGTCGTCGCCGGCGCCGACCGCGACGGCCTGGCCGTCCGCCTGGTGATCTGCGTCGTCCCGCGCAGCCCACCCGACGGCGAGCCGCAGGGCTCACCGAGCGAGTGGCGCACCCACCTGCGCCGACGCTTTGGCCGCTCGCTGCTCCCGGCCCTGTACCGCACCCTGGACCGTCTCCCGCGTACCGTCACCGGCAAGGTCGACCGCCCCCAGCTGGCGCGTACCGTTGCCGCCGCCGAGCGCGATGCAGCGGCCCGGCACCCCGCGACCGGTACCGAGGCAGACCTCGCCGCGATCTGGGCGGACCTGCTCGGCACGCCGCCGGAGCACGTCGACCAGAGCTTTTTCTCCGTCGGCGGCACCTCCCTGTTGGTCCCGCAGCTGCTGCACCAGGTGCACCAGCGCTTCGCGGCCGACGTGACCGTCCCCCAGTTCTACGCACATCAGAGCCTGGCGGCCCTGGCGGCTCTGGTCGACCGAACCCGATGAAGGAGTACCTCGTGTCCACCACCCCCATCAGCGCTCCAGCCGTCCTGGACGGCGAGACGCTCGACATCCCTGCTGTCCGCCGCGTGGCCGAGCAGCGGGCCGAGGTGACGCTGACGCCCCAGTCGCTGGCCAAGGCCGGCAAGAGCCGCGCCGTGTTCGAGGACGTGGTCCGCGCCGGGACCCCGGTCTACGGCGTCACCACCGGCTACGGCGAGATGATCTACATGCTCGTCGACCCCTCGCGGGAGACCGAGCTGCAGACCAACCTCGTCCGTAGCCACAGTGCCGGCGTCGGTCCGTTCTTCCCTCACGACCAGGCACGTGCGATCGTCGCCGCGCGTCTCAACGCCCTGGCAAAAGGCTACTCAGCGGTCCGGCCGGAGATCCTGGAGCGGCTGGCCCTGTACCTGAACACCGACCTGATCCCGGCGATCCCGGAGATCGGCTCGCTGGGGGCCAGCGGAGACCTGGCTCCGCTGGCGCACGTGGCCTCCACCATCATCGGTGAGGGCTACTTCCTGGGCCCGGACGGCCGACGCCCGGTAGCGCCGGTGCTGCGCTCGCTCGGGATCACGCCGCTGGAGCTGAAGTTCAAGGAGGGCCTGGCGCTGATCAACGGCACCTCGGCGATGACCGGGCTGGGCGCGCTGATCGTCGACCGGTCGCTGGAGCAGGTGCGGCACGCCGAGATCGTCTCGGCGCTGCTGGTGGAGGCGATGCGCGGGTCGATGGGGCCGTTCCAGCCCGAGGGCCACGACATCGCCCGGCCGCACCCCGGCCAGATCGACACCGCGGCGAACATGCGGGCCCTGCTGCGCGGCAGCCGGCTCACTGTGGAGCACTCGGACCTGCGCCGGCAGGTCGCCGCGGCCAAGGACGACGGGGACGTCACCCGGACCGAGATCTACCTGCAGAAGGCCTATTCGCTGCGGGCGATGCCGCAGGTGCTGGGCAGTGTCCGGGACACCCTGACGCACGCCACGGCCCGGGTGCAGACCGAGCTCAACTCCGCGAACGACAACCCCCTGTTCTTCGAGGACCACGAGGTCTTCCACGGCGCGAACTTCCACGGCCAGCCGGTGGCCTTCGTGATGGACTTCACCACGATCGCCCTGACTCAGCTCGGCGTGCTGGCCGAGCGGCAGCTCAACCGGGTCCTGAACCGGCATCTGAGCTACGGCCTGCCGGAGTTCCTGGTGGCCGGCGACCCGGGTCTGAGCAGCGGGTACGCCGGGGCGCAGTATCCGGCCACAGCGCTGGTCGCCGAGAACCGGACGATCGGCCCGGCCAGTACACAGAGCGTGCCGTCCAACGGCGACAACCAGGACATCGTCAGCATGGGTTTGATCGCGGCCCGAAACGCCCGGCGGGTGCTGGCCAACAACCAGCACATCCTGGCCGTGCAGTTCCTGGCCGCGGCCTCGGCGGTGGACGTCTCCGGGCGCTACGACGGCCTGGGACCGGCCGGCCGCGCCGCCTATGACGCGGTGCGCTCGCTCGTGCCGCCGCTGAATCAGGACCGGTACATGGCTGACGACATCGAGACCGTCGCCGCCGCCCTGACCCGCGGGGAGTTCATCACCGCCGTCGAGGACTGCGGCGTGGAACTGCTTTGACACCGGCGTCCGCCGGCCCCGGGCCCGGCGGACCGACAGGAAGGCAGGACAGCAATGGCCACTCGGCCAATGACCGGCGAGGAGTACGTGGAAAGCCTTCGCGACGCTCGCGAGGTCTACGTGTACGGCGAACGTGTCAAGGACGTCACGACGCACCCGGCGTTCCACAATCCGGTGCGCATGACCGCCCGGCTCTACGACGCCCTGCACGACGACCGCTACCGCGACGTCCTGACCTGCCCGGTCGATGGCGGCGGCGACGGGTACACCCACCGCTTCTTCACCACGCCGCGCAGCGCCGAGGACCTGGTCGCCGCACAAGGCGCGATCGCGGCCTGGGCCCGACTGAGCTACGGCTGGATGGGCCGCAGCCCCGACTACAAGGCCTCCTTCCTCGGCACCCTCGGCGCCAACGCCGATTTCTACGGGCCCTACGCCGACAACGCCCGGCGCTGGTACCGCGAGTCGCAGGAGAAGGTCCTGTTCTGGAACCACGCCATCGTGCACCCGCCGGTGGACCGCGACCGGCCGCCGGACGAGGTCGCCGACGTGTTCGTGCACGTCGAGGCCGAGACCGACGAGGGGCTCGTGGTCAGCGGCGCCAAGGTGGTGGCCACCGGCTCGGCGCTGGCTCACTACAACTTCATCGCGCACTACGGCCTGCCGATCCGCAAGCGTCAGTTCGCACTGGTGGCCACCGTGCCGATGGACGCCCTCGGCGTGAAGCTGATCTGCCGGCCTTCTTACAGCGCGACCGCGGCCGTGGCCGGCAGCCCCTTCGACTACCCGCTGTCCTCACGGCTGGATGAGAACGACACGATCCTCGTGATGGACAAGGTGTTGATCCCCTGGGAGAACGTCTTCATCTACGGGGACCTGGGCAAGGTGCAGATGTTCACCGCCCGCTCAGGCTTCCCCGAGCGGTTCACCTTCCACGGTTGTATCCGGCTCGCGGTGAAGCTGGAGTTCCTGGCCGGTCTGCTGTCCAAGGCGCTGCAGGTCACCGGCACGCGGGACTTCCGCGGGGTGCAGAGCCGGCTGGGGGAGGTGCTGGCCTGGCGGAACCTGTTCTGGGGGCTGTCCGACGCGGCCGCGCGCAACCCGGTGCCGTGGAAGGACGGAGCGGTGCTGCCCAACGCGGACTACGGGATGGCCTACCGATGGTTCATGCAGGTCGGTTACCCGCGGATCCGGGAGATCATCCTGCAGGACGTGGCCAGTGGGCTGATCTACGTTCCCTCCAGCGCCGAGGACTTCCACAACCCGCAGACGCGGCCGTACCTGGACAAGTATGTCCGCGGCTCAGGCGGGGTCACGGCCGTGGAGCGGGTCAAGCTCATGAAGCTGCTGTGGGACGCGATCGGCAGCGAGTTCGGCAGCCGACACGAGCTGTACGAGCGCAACTACTCGGGCAACCACGAGAACACCCGGGTCGAGCTGTACGCCAGTCAGCTGGCCTCCGGCCAGCTGGCCGGCTACGAGAAGTTCGCCGAGCAATGCATGTCCGAGTACGACCTGGACGGCTGGACGGTCCCGGACCTGGAGTCCTTCCCGGACCTCAAGAATCTGATCAACCGGCCCTGAGAGGGCGTTGACCTCTCGGCTTACACGGTCCCCATCCTCCAGTCGTGCACGGGTTACGGTTTGACGGGTTTCCAGTGAGCGAAGAGTCCGGGGAACCGCCTGGCGTGAGGGCTCAGGGCCTCTCGTGCTCTCGCTCGCTTCCGCTTGAACCGCTTGTACTTGCGGACGAGCCACCGCACCGGATCATCGTTGACGCGATTGAGGGTGGAGAGCAACGCAGACGGGTGGAACCGCCCGAAGTAGTTGATCCAGCCCCGCACGACCGGGTTGGTCTCCCGGGCGAGCTCCTCCAGAGTCGTGTCACTGCGCAGGTGCAGCCGCCAATGACGAATCTGCATCCGGATTTGCCTGGCGGCCTCGTCGCTGATGGCCGGACTGAAGCCGAGGAAGTAATCTCCGCGCTTCGTCCGGAGCCTTCTCACGCGAAACCCGCACCCCCAGGAACGTGAACGACGTGTGCTCGGCCGAGCCACGCCGGTTCCGGTCCTTGCAGTACACGATGCGGGTCTTGTCCGGATGTGACTCCAGACCACCGCACTCGGCCGGCCGCCCGCCGACGGCCTCGCGCACATGGTGCGCCTGGGCCTCGTTGCGGCAGTGGACCACTACGTCGTCGCAGTACCGCTCGCACCGGACGCCGGGGTACTCCCGGGCCATCCACGTATCGAACGCGTAGTGCATGAAGAGGTTGGACAACACGGGTGAAACCGCCGAGCCCTGCGGGCTGCCGCGGTCCCGGGCCTGCAAGCTGCCGTCCCGCCTCTGAAGCGGGGCTTTGAGCCATCGCTCCACATACAACAGGACCCATTGCTGGTCGGTATGGTGCCCGGCGGCCTTGAGGACGAGATCATGGTCGAGGCTGTCGAAGAACCCCCGGATGTCCATATCGATCACCCAGTCGGTCTTCCAACACCGTTCCCGGCATGCCGCAATCGCATCCAGCGCACTGCGGCGGGGCCGATAGCCATAGGAATCCGGATGGAACACAGGCCCCACCAGCGGCTCCAGCACCATGGCCACCGCCGTTTGCGCGATTCTGTCCGCGACCGTGGGCACGCCGAGGACCCTGACCCCGCGTCCTCCCGGCTTGCCGATCTCCACCATCTTGACCGGCGGCGGAAAACAGCAGCCCGACGACATGCGATCCCACAGTTTATAGAGGTTGCCCTTCAGGTCCGCCTCGAACTGCTCGATCGACTCGCCGTCGACACCCGCCGCACCCTTGTTGGCCCTGCCCCTCAAGTACGCCTCGAACACCAGGTGTTTCAAGATCTCAAACGACTTCGATCCGCTCGTCCGGTTCACCCCGGACACTCCGGTCGGCCACCAAGCCGAGGGCTGTCGACGGTGACGCCCTGGACCGGTCGGGTGGGCGCCCACCCGACCGGCCGGCACCGCGCCGCCACCGAGCCCGTCCAGGCGCCGCCACCCTCCGCGTCCGGGCGGCCGCGCGTGATCGCTGTCGACGGCAAAGCACTCAAGGGATCAGCCCGTCCCACCACGACGCGCCGGCATCTGCCCTCCACGGTCACTCACGGCACCGTCGTGCCCCTCGCCCAGGCGGAGGCCGGCGCGAAGACGAACGAAACCACACACTTGCGCCCGCTGCCGGCACCACTGGACCTGACCGGCACCGTCGTCACCTCCGACGCCCTGCACTCGGTCAAGGCGAACATCTCCTGGCTGGTCGAAACCAAGAAGGCCCACCGCACCACCGTGATCAGGACCAACCAGCCCACCGCCCACCGTCGGCTCGCGGCCCTGCCATGACCGGCCACCCCCGTCCAGCACACCACCCCGCGCGCTGGCCCCGGCCGCCACGAGTCCCGCTCGGTCAAAACCTGCTCCATCGCCGACGAACTCGGCGGAATCGCCTTTCCCACGCTCTCCTGGCCATCCGCATCCACCGCTGCCGCAAGCAGGCCGGCACACGCGAGACCTGTGAGTGGGCGGTTCGTGAGTGTATGAGTGATTCTGCTATCGCCTGATGGTGTGGTTGTGAGGCGGATTCTCCCGGCCCGGGGGCTGGGGTCTGGTGGGCTGGCCGGGTGAGTGAACGGAAGCCGTATCCGAGTGACTTATCGGATGAGCAGTGGGCCCTGATCGAGCCGGTGATCACCGCGTGGAAGGACCGGCATCGTTCGGTCAGCGGCCATCAGGGCGCCTATGACATGCGGGAGATCATCAACGCGATCCTCTATCAGGGGCGGACCGGATGCCAGTGGGCCTATCTCCCGCATGACCTGCCGCCCAAGAGCGCGACGTACTACTACTTCGCTGCCTGGCGGGACGACGGAACCGACCAGGTCATCCATGAGCTCCTGCGCTGCCAGGTCCGGGAACGCGCCCGGCGATTAGAGGACCCGACCCTGGTGGTGCTGGACACCCAGAGTGTCCGCGCGGCCGCCTCGGTCCCCGCCGCGACGACCGGCCATGACCCGGCCAAGCGGGTGCCGGGCCGCAAGCGTGGCCTGGCCGTGGACGTCCTCGGCCTGGTCATCGCGGTCGTCGTTCTCGCGGCGAACGTCCATGACAACACCGCGGGTATCGCCCTGCTGAGCGAGGTTGCCGAGAACGCCGGCGGCGCCGTCAGCAAGGCTCTGGTCGACCAGGGCTTCAAGACCCAGGTCGTCACACACGGCGTCGGCCTCGGCATCGACGTGGAGATCGTCCAACGCGACCCGCAGCACAAGGGGTTCGTCCCGCAGCCGAAGCGATGGAGGGTCGAGCAGACCTACGGGATCTTGATACTGCACCGGCGACTGGTCCGCGACTACGAACACCACCCCTCCTCCTCGGCCTCCCGCGTCTACTGGGCCATGACCCATGTGATGGCCCGACGCCTCACCGGCGCGAACGCCCCCACCTGGCGTGAGCCGGCGGCAGCGTGAACATCCAGCCCCTCCTCCAGGCGCTGGACATCCAGGAGGAGGCCGCCCGTGCCCTGGCCGACGACCTCCGCGCGCGGATCGACGACCTGCAGACCCGGCTGCGGGAGGCCGAGACCCACCTCGAGCACCTCGCGATCACCCGCACAACCGTCACCGGCCTCGCCGACCGGATCCCCGTCTCCCCGCCGGAGCTGCCCGAGCATCCGGACTACGCCCGCATCCTCACCGTGTTCAACGAGGCCCCCGGGCCCCTGCGGGCCAAGGACGTCTGTCAGGCCCTCGGCCACGAAATCCTGCCCAAGAACGTCGAGGGCACCCGAGCCAAGCTGAAACGCCTGGTCAAACTCGGCGTCCTCACCGAAGCCGACACGGGCAGCTTCGCCAGGAAGCAATAGCCACCGCTACGACCAGCACCCCTGACGCAACCCTCATGCAGAAACGGACATCACTTCACGAACCGTCCACTGAGAGGGCGTTTATGCAGGTTAAGCCCTAAATGCGGCTCTCGCCCCTGCCCTGCTTTGGGGGCCTTCATCCCGTAGGTGGCGAATGGCGGTCTCCAGGGCGGATGCTCAGCCATCCGTCTCGTTCGCTTCCATGCCTGGAAGTCCGTCTGGTTTGAAGTTGCCGTGGAATCGCCCAATGAACAGCGGAATCGAACATTCCGCCTCGCTCATGATCACGCTACGTCGTGAGCGAGCGCAAGCCGTACCCCAGCGACCTGTCCGACGCCCGATGGGCCCTGATCGAGCCGACGTTGACGGCCTGGAGAAAGGCCCGGCTCGACCGCAGGCCAACCGGGCAGCCGGCCAAAGTCGATTTACGCGACGTCTTCAACGCGATCCTCTACGTGAACCGCACGGGAATCCCCTGGAAATACCTTCCACATGACTTCCCGAACCACGGCACCGTCTATGCCTACTACGCGGCCTGGCGCGACGAAGGAATCTTCGCCCGGCTCAATTACGACCTGACCGGACTGGCCCGCGTGAAGGAAGGGCGCAAGCCTGAACCGACCGCCTCCGTGATCGACACCCAGAGCGTGAAGACTTCCACCAACGTGCCCGTGACCAGCCAGGGAACGGACGCCGCGAAGAAGATCGTCGGTCGGAAGCGCGGCATCCTCACCGACACGATCGGCCTCATCCTCGCCGTTACCGTCACCGCCGCCAGCCTGTCGGAGAACGCCCTGGGAATCCGTCTCCTCGACCAGGCGAAGGAGACGTACCCGACCCTCTCCAAGAGCTGGGTCGACACCGGCTTCAAGAACGCTGTCGTCGAGCACGGCGCCCGCCTCGGAATCGATGTCGAAGTCGTCAACAGGAACCCGGAGACCCGCGGCTTTCAGATCGTAAAAAGGCGCTGGGTGGTCGAGCGGAGTATCGGTTGGCTCATGATGCACCGCCGCCTCGCCCGCGACTACGAGACCCTCACCACCAGCTCCGAGGCCATGATCCACATCGCCTCGATCGGCAACCTCACCAGGCGCATAACGGACGAGACGACACCCACCTGGCGAGGAACGTACTAGGACGTAAACGGCAAGTTGCCCACTTCAAACGCCCTCTGAGTGGGCGGTTCGTGGGGTGATGTCCATTTCCGGCTGAGGTTGGAGCAAGGTTGCGTCGGCTATTGCTTCCTGGCGAAGTTGCCGGTGTCGGCCTCGGTGAGGATCCCGAGTTTGACCAGGCGTTTCAGCTTGGCGCGGGTGCCTTCGACGTTCTTTGGCAGCAGGTCGTGGCCCAGGGCTTCGCAGACGTCCTTGGCCCGTAGCGGTCCGGTTGTCTGGTTGAAGGCGGTCAGGATGCGGGGGTAGTCCGGGTGCTCGGGCAGGTCCGGTGCGACGTTCGGGAGCCGGTCGGCGAGGCCGGTGACGGTCGTGCGGGTGATCGCGAGGTGTTCGAGGTGCATCTCGGCCTCCCGCAGCCGGGTCTGCAGGCCGTCAATCTGCGTGCGGAGGTCGTCGGCCAGGGCCCGGGCGGCGTCTTCCTGGAGGTCCAGGGCGTCGAGCAGGGGCTGGAGGTTCACCCTGCCGCCGCCTTCGCCTCGTGCCAGGTGGGGGCGTTCGCGCCGGTGAGGCGGCGGGTCATGACGTGGGTCATCGCCCAGTAGACGCGCGAGGCGGAGGAGGAAGGGCGGTGCTCGTAGTCGCGGACCAGGCGGCGGTGCAGTATCAGGATGCCGTAGGTCTGCTCGACCCTCCATCGCTTCGGCTGCGGCACGAACCCCTTGACCTGCGGGTCGCGTGCGACGATCTCGACGTCGATGCCCAGGCCGGCGCCGTGCGCGACGACCTGGTTCTTGAAGCCCTGGTCGACCAGGGCTTTGCGGACGCTTCCGCCGGCGTGCTCGGCGACCTGGTCCAGCAGGAGGATGCCCGCGGCGTTGTCGTGGGTGTTCGCGGCGAGGACGACGACTGCGATGACCAGGCCGAGGACGTCCACGGCCAGTCCGCGTTTGCGGCCGGGCACCCGCTTGGCCGGATCATGGCCGGTCGTGGCGGCAGGGACCCCGGCGGCCACGTGGACACTCTGGGTGTCCAGGACCACCAGGGTCGGGTCCTCTAATCGGCGGGCGCGTTCACGGACCTGGCAGCGCAGAAGTTCATGGATGACCTGGTCGGTGCCGTCGTCCCGCCAGGCGGCGAAGTAGTAGTAGGTCGCGCTCTTGGGCGGCAGGTCGTGCGGGAGATAGGCCCACTGGCAGCCGGTTCGCCCCTGGTAGAGGATCGCGTTCACGATCTCCCGCATGTCGTAGGCGCCCTGGTGGCCGCTGACCGAGCGGTGCCGGTCCTTCCACGCGGTGATCACCGGCTCGATCAATGACCACTGCTCGTCCGATAAGTCACTCGGGTACAACTTGCGTTCACTCACCCGGTCACCTCACCAGATCAGCACCCGTGGACCGGCGGATTCCGTCCTGCCGCCACACCATCAGGCGACAGCAGAACCACTCAAAGACTCACGAACCGCCCACTGAGAGTGTCTACGCCGTGACCAGCCTCGACGCCCACCAGGCCGACCCCGCCGACCTGGCCGCCGCGATCCGCGGGCACTGGGGAGTGGAGAACTCCTCGCACCACATCAGGGATGTCACCTTCGCCGAGGACGCCTCCACCGTCCACGCCGGGACCGCACCACGGGCCATGGCGACCCTCCGCGACCTCGCCATCGGCGTGCTGAAAACCCTCGGAGCCGACAACATCGCCAAGACCACCCGGGCGATCCGCGACGAGTCCCACCGGGCACTCCTCGTCCTGGGCATCACCAACGATCCGGACACCTAAGGAACTTGACCAAGCCCTGGCCCGGTTTCCCGCTGGAGTCTTTCGGGCCGGGACCCGTCGACCGCAGCGAGACGCATCCCTGATCAGTGAGGGCCGGGCTGTGGCGCCGACAGCGGAAGGTCGTCCAGCCGGCCTTCCGGCACCAGCGGATCGCCCGGCAGGCGGGTGCCGTCGCAGAGGAGGCGGCCGGACCGCTCGCGCGGCTGCGCGCCCACGCGGGTCGCGGGCCGGTGAACCTGGAGCACGAACTGACGGCCCTGACGCTCGGCGTGTTGGGCCGCACGTTGTGGGGAGCGGCCCGGGGCCCGTGGAGGGGGCCGTGTTCACCGTGGCGCTGCTCTGCCGCGAGCTGCGCCTGGAGAAGGTGCCGGGCCACCGGGTGATGGCGGAGCCGATGCTCTCGCTCGGGATGCCGGGCGGGCCGCCGGTGACGGCCATACGGTGCGGCGACCGCTGCGGCGGGGTCGACGCCCCGCCGCAGCGCCGGATCATCCGGCGGCCCGGACGATGTCCGCCTCGAACGCCTCCGACCGCACGCGCTGCAGTGCCACCAGTATCGGGGGATCGAGAATTCGCATACCCCGCAGTCGGAAATCGGTCGGGCCGAGTGGCGTGTCCCGGCGCACCTCCAGAGGGCCGAGGGAGCCCACATGAACCGCTTGGTCCTCCGTCAGGGCTTCGCAGGCATGTCCCGGAACGGAATGCCCCAACAAGAACCACGTTCCAGCCGGAACCTCTGTGATCTCAAAAGGTCCAGGGAAAGGGAGAACGGTGCAACTCACCGGCTTGCCCTCGGGTACCCGGGTAGGGAAAAGACCAAGGAATAATAGCCCCAGGTCCGCGCCCTCGGGTGCAGTGACCGACCCGTACACCGAACCCCCGGCATCTCGCTTTCCGGCAACTTTTACCGAATTGACGAATCCATTGAATCGCCGATAGGTGGAGGGCGCTATTCCGACGCTGCCGGAAAATCGTGAGCTGAAGGTTCCCACACTGCTGTACCCGACCATATGGCTGATGGCGGTGACAGTGAGATCGGTCGTCAGCAGCAACCTCTTCGCCTCCCGGATGCGCATCGCCGACAGGAAACGACCTGGTGAGACGCCTGTCACCCTCTGGAATTCGCGGGAGAAATGAAACTTGCTGTACATGGCGAACCCGGCTATGTCGTCAATGCTCAGCGGCTCCGAGAGGTTCTCCCGCATGATCTCGATGGATCGCTCGACGGCATCGACAATAGTGGGCACCGCGCGTTTCCCGCTCTCCATTTACCCTCCCAGGGCAGTGAGAAGGCGACCAGGTCGGTTGAATTCGGGGCCATGGGATCGTGGGGCCACCGGACGACGGACGACCTAGAACGCTCATAGCGGAAAGGAACATTAGCAGCACGTCTCTCACCCGAACAAGCATACGTTTCATGTTTCGAATGCGTACGCCATGGGAATATGTGCCCGCCCGTTGGAGTGCCTTGAAACAGCAACATCGGAGATGTTACGGGCCCCTGCATCATGGACTATCGACACAGCCAATTCGCCCGCAGAACAATCCTTCCCGGCTTATCCGTCCGTCCAGAGGGAATCGCTATGTCCGGATGGCGACCACGGGCACCGCAGGACGCCCGGTCCGGGCCGCGACACCGTCGGAGATCGACCGGAATACCCGGCCGAGAGGTTCTCCGCGCCCCGTTCCGAGCACCCAGTACCGGCCCGCGACCGCGTCGGGGCGGTCCAAGGCGGCGAGCAACGTCCGTGCGGTGCAGTCGACTTGGAGCAGATCGCACTGCACCGGGCCGGCGTGCCACATCGTCGGCGGCTCCCCGGCCAGTGCCCGTCACACGATCGCCGCCAGTACCCCGTGAGCCCTCCGTCCCGACGGCGCGCCGCGGCCGTAGACCGTCGGCAGGCAGCGGGAGGCGCCGCGAAGCCTCGGTGCCGCTCACGCCGCATCGCCCTGCTGCCCGGCCGGGCGGGGGAGCGCGGCGGATTCCTCGCAGCGCCGGCAGACGGCCTGCCAGTAGTGGCTCCACGGGACGGCCCTGCCATGGGCGACGGTCTCCCAGCGGGGCCCGGCCGGTAGGCCGAGAGGAACTTCGGGCCCAGGGCCGCGACAGCGCCGCTGTCGCGGATGTCGAGGACGTCGCGCAGCAGCCCGGTCGCCGGCGCCATTCGCACGACCTCGGCGCCCTGGGCGTGGTTGTCCAGCTCCTTCTCCAGGTATTGGCCGACCGGATTGTTCACGCAGAGCGCCGCGCATCGGCGGTCGAGTCGATGTTCGGACACAGGTCGAAGCGGCCCGCTCCGAGTGCCCGGTCCAGGTCGTCCGCGTCGTCGACCGACACGAGCCCGACGCGGGAGAAGGACCGGTGCCCCGGGACGGTGCGGAGGTGTTCCCACGACAGTGGGAGGGCACGTCCCGGATCGGGGATCCAGTGCTCCTCGACACGGTGGTGGGAGAGCATCGCGTGGCAGGTCCGCCCGTAGCCCGCGCCGATCTCCAGGACGCGCGCCGCCCGGGCAGACGTACCGGCTGATGAACTCCGGCTCGTGGACCGCGAGCAGGTGATCCGTGCGGACGCTGTCGCCGTCATGGGTCACGTCGATGGGAGACCCGGTCTCGTGGTGGCGGATCCTGCGCAGGCGCGCACGGTTCTCCGGGGTGATCCGCGAGGCGATTTCGAAGATGAGCGCCTTGCGATATCGCACGCCGTTGACCTGCGGATCCCATAGCGGGAGCTCGAAGTTGACCGGATCCGATTTGAACGAGGCCGGATTCGCCACGCCCTTCTCGGTCACCTTGACGGAGTTGTTGTAGTTCCACAGCGCGCTCTGGGCGTTCTGTCATCCATGAACTGCGATGCTATGCGGCGCAACTGGCGTTGACTTCTTCGACGATGAGGTTCTCGACCGGCTTCCACACCGGATCCATTGCTGTCCGGGATGAGCACCGAGAGAGAAGGACCGGACGGCGGTCTGCCACACACTGGGTGCCGGAGCATATCCGCAACGAGTGGAGGGAATTCCACATGGCGAAGCAGAGGGACGTCCTGGCAGATCTGGTCGAGGAAGGGGACGAGATCGATGCTCTGGTCGCGGAGTTGGGCGACGCCGAGTGGGACGCGCCGACCCCCGCCGAGGGATGGACGATAGCCCATCAGATCGCACATCTGACCATGGTCTTCGAGCTGGCGGAGAAGGCCGCCGCCGATGCCCCGGCCTTCGAGGCCACGGTCGCCGGGCTCGGACCGTCCTTCGACGCGGCGGTCCAGCAGGGGCTGTACCCCTACCTGGCGGACGGCCCCGCCCGGCTGCTGGACCACTGGCGGACCCAGCGTGCCGCCACCGAGCAGGCGCTGTTCGCAGTCGGGCCGGGGCAGATCGTGCCGTGGCTGGTGCGTCCCATCCCCGCCGCGGTGCTCACCGCGGCGGGGATGATGGAGACGTTCGCGCACGGCCAGGACGTGGCGGACACACTGGGCGTGCGGCGGACGTTCACCGACCGGATCCTCCACATCGCCGAATTCACGGTTACCACCTGGGATTTCGGCTATCAGTCGCGTGAGCTGACAGCGCCGCCGACCGGGTTCCGCTTCCGTCTGACGGCGCCCTCGGGGGAAGTGTGGGAGATGGGGCCCGCGGAAGCCCGCGAGCTCATCGAGGGCCCGGCGGTGGACCTGTGCTTGCTCGCCACCCGGCGGCGCCACCGTGCGGATCTGGCCCTGACCGCCACCGGCCCCGAGAGCGACCGGTGGCTCGACATCGCTCAGGCGTACCGCGGCCCTGCGGGTCCCGGCCGCCGTCCGGGACAGTTCACCGAGGTGCCCGGATAGCCCGCCGGAGGCGGTGACGGAGGTGGAAAGGGCCGGGGGCCCGGGGCGGAGGGGACGCTGACTCTGTCGGGGATCTTGGTGGTCTGCTCAGTCTCGGGCGGACCGCCAAGACCTCGGCCGGGGGATCCCGTGCTGGTCCAGGTAGTTCTGGAAGGCGGTCGGCGGCCGGGACGGGGGTGCTTGTCCGGCCGGCGGCTGTCGGCTGAGGCGCTCGATGTTCGTGGCGATAGCTGTGAACACGTGCTGTAAGTGGGCTTTGTGCTGTCCCCGGTAGCGGCAGTGGCGCATGCCGTGTCCGTGGGCGAGCTCGTTGATGGTGCCTTCCACTCCGGAGCGGACCGCGTAGCGGGCCTGCCATTCGGACGTCTGCTGTTCGGCGCGCACGCGGAGTTGCAGGTCACGGAGTTCGCGCGGGGGAAAGCCCACGCTCCGGGCGCCGTCGGCGGTGGTCGTGCAGCGACTGCGGACCGGGCAGGGACGGCACTGGCTCTTGGTGAACCGCGCAATGATCAGAGGCGCCGCGGTGGGTGAGGAGGTCGGATAAGGGCCGTGCCATCCCGCGCTGGTCTCGCCCTGCGGGCAGGTGACCTGACGGCGGTCGAAGTCGATGTGGAAGTCGTCGCGGCCGAAACCGTTGTTCCTGCGGTTCTGGCGGGTGGTGTTGACCGGCAGTGGCCCGGTGACCGTGACCTGGTGTTCGCGGGCCGCCTGTTCCAGATGGACCAGGGAGGTGTAGCCGCCGTCGACCAGGTGCTCGGCAGGCAGCAGACCGCGGCGCTTGAGCCGGGTGTGGATGCCGGGCAGCGCCTTCGCGTCGTAGCCGGTGGCGTCGGTGGTGGCCACATCCGTGATCACGTTGGCGCCGTCAGGGTCACAGGTCTCGGTGAGATGCGCGACGAACCCTTTCCAGCGGGTGACGTGTCCGCGACGTGCGTAGCGGGCGGTCGGGTCGTAGGGCGAGACGACTGCGACGGCCGAGGGCGGCAGCCCGCCTTCCTCGGTGGTGCGCCAGCGCAGGCGGCCGGCCCCGTCGTGGTAGTAGTTCTGCACCATGATCTGCCGCAGGGCCTGGACGCGGGGCCCGGACAGGCGTTCCGGCCCGTGCTGCCCGAGGTGCTCGATCAGCCGGACGGCGTCGTTGCCGGTGGCGAGGATCCTGGTCTTGGGGCGGGTGGGGTTCTTGCCCAGACGGACCGGGCGGCCGTAGCGGCGCCCCCACTCCTCGTCGACCAGGCCGGCCAGCAGGTGCGAAGCCGTGCCGGCCAGCTCTTCCAGCGCGGCGCGGACGGCCTCGGTGACCAGTTCCAGCCGGGTCAGGTCGCGCACCGCGGCCAGGACGTGGGTGGAGTCCGTGCGCTGGGTGGTGCGCTCGCGGACGAGACCGGCCTCCTTCAGGCGCGCGAGCGCGAGGTCGAGGAGACGGTCGGCTCGGCCGCCCTCGGTGAGGCGGTCGCGGAAGTCGGCCAGCACGCTGTGGTGGAAGCCGGGATCGTCCAGCTCCATGGCCAGCGCGTACTTGAAATCGATGCGGCAGCGAACCGCCTCGGCCGCCTGCCGGTCCGACAGATTGAGCAGGAACTGCAGCACACAGACGGTGGCCAGCTGGGCGGGCGAAAGCCCCGGGCGACCGTCACGCGGGTACCAGTCGGCGAAGTCCTCGTCCCGCCACAGCCCGCCCAGGTGATCTCTCACCCACATCGCCGTCGTCCCGCCCGGGTTGCTCGCCCGAGCCATCTGCACGGTCAGAGAAGGAACTTGCTCACCAGAACGCGGGCGGAGCGACAACGGGCACCTCGACAACTGCATCGGTCCTTGAACAGAGCCGAGCATGCCCGTTGATCATGCTGCCCCGCCGGGGATCCTCAAGATCCCCGACAGAGTCAGCATCCGGACGGCCCCGGGCCCCCGGCCCGTCCGGCGGAGCGGTCTCAGTTGACCGGAGTGTTCTGATAGGCGGCGAGCTGCCACCCGGTTCCCTCCTTGACGACCACCCAGGTGGCCCGAATGGAGCGCTCCGCCGAGACCTCCTTCTCTCCGGGCAGCAGAATGCCTCCCGCGGTGACAAGAACCGCGGAGTCCGGGCTGAGGAACTCGACCGAAATCGGCTCACCGGTCACGCGCGTCCCCTTGTAGGGGCCGGCGAATGCCTCGGTCATGAACCCTTCGACGGCCTCACGGCCCTTCTTGAAAGTCCCGGGCAGGATCATCGTGCCTTTCTCGGTGAATACCGCAGCGAACTTCTTCGCGTCGTGGCTCGCCCACGCCGCGACAATCCGCTGCGGGACTGCCGCCGCGCCTGCCTGGTCGGTACGGGTGGAGCTGGTCGTGTTCGGCATTGTCGTCTCCCTCTGGTACGCGTGTTTCCCGGTCCGCGCCAGCGTGGCAAAGTTCTTCGCACCGGGACAACTCCGACGATGCCGTTGCATCGCGGAACGGTCCGGGGCCGGGCTCGAAATAACGGCGGCCGCACCGGGGAAGGGAAGGAGCGGGGAAGGAACCCGGGTGCGTATTCGCCTTTCTCGGAACGTACTCCTGTCGGGCGGACGTATGAATACGGGAAATTCTCCGTGCCAGCTTTCGAGACAGGGAGGCGGCAATCGACGGAAGAGGATCGAGGAGTGCGGAGGAGCGGGCAGCCCGAAGATGTACGAATATGATTCGACTGCATTCGACTTCGGCGCACGGTCCAGTCGATCTACGAGGACGGTGCACCGGACGGGCTGCGGCCGGGCCGCCCATGGAGAGGATCACCTGGAAGACCGACAGGTCCACGGTCTTCCATGCCGCCTTCTACCAGGAGTCCGAATCGAAGGTCCGGCTGCTGTACCGGTTCCCCGTGAAGTCGTTCGCGGCGGAGGTGCTCGGCACGGGCGTTTTCTGCTTCCAGCGCGTTCCGACTTTCCGGACTCATTTTCCGGTGAACGTCGCCGTCGGCGAGTTCCACACGGACGGTGATGACAACCACCGTGACGGCGAGGTCAATTGCCGGCTTCCGCTGACGCGTGCCCGGGGGACGGACTCCGCCCGGGGCGAACAGGAGAAAGGAGCGAAGGACCACTCGGCGGCCGAGCTCGATGTGGGGGCAGGTGCTGGTCTTCGCGGCGGTGAACCGAAACCACGGGAACAAGGCCGACGAGACCGGCCCGACCCGCGTGAGTTTCGACTTCCGGTGCATCCCCGGCTCTTCGACCACAGCGCTTCGGAGCTGCGCACGGTGGACGCAGGGAAGGGACTGCGGACCGGGGAGTCCTCGATGTCTTCCGACCGGTCCGTCCGCCGCCGGCCCCGCACACGCCGTGCACGGACCCGGCGGCGGACTGCTACCGCGACGCCGCCCAGCGCACCGGAGCGGCGCCATCTCCTCTTGCGCGACACGCCTGGTGTCCCGTGCCGGGAAGCCGTTGACGATCCAGGCCGTTCCTGTGGCGGGGATGGGCTGACCGTTGGGTGGGTCGGTGTTGTCCGAGGACGAGCGGGCGGTGTTCACGGCCGTGGTGTACGTGCTGACCCGCGGGTGCGCGTGGCGGTGTCCGCCGGAGTCGTCCGGTCTCCCGCCCGGCGACCGCGTCCGCAGAGGCCGCCGATCCGAACCAGGTCCTGCGGGGCTGGGCGGCGGCGCGTGCCAGTCGGTGAACGATGTCCAAAGCCGTGTGGAGGAGACCTGCACGCCCGATGTGAAGCGGCGGGGACTGGAACGGAGCAGCAGCCACCGTCCCAGTCCCCGGCCCTGCTGAGAGGAGCAGGATGCTCAGAGGTACTGGGTGTTGGGGGCCAGCCCGCACAGGATGCGGCCGTACAGCTCCAGGTTGGTGTTCGGGTGCATGATGGCGTGGAGGTTCAGCGTCTGGACATCGCGCTCGATGCGCTGGATGGGCACGTCGATGTAGATCGACGAGGCGCCGCTCGCCGTGTTCAGGATGTCGACGGCTTCCTTTGACCGCTGGCACGCCGCGCCTGTGTCGAGCCGGACACGGGCGCGTTCCTCCAGCGTCCACGGCTCGCCGGATGCGTTCTTGGCGTCCACGAGGTCGGCGATGCGGTACACGTGGAACTCGGTCTCGTCGATCTTGACCGATGCCTCGGCTACCTGGAGGTGGGTGAGCGGGGCCTGGCTCTGGTCGGTGTACTCGGTGTAGGTGATCTTCCGGCCGGGCAGCCGCTCGAAGAAGACGTCCTTGGCGCCCTTGGCCAGACCCAGTGCGGTCGCGCTGACCGTGGCGCACGCCGTCGGCATGATCGGCGCCCGGTGGATGAGCGCATCGGCGTTACTGCCGTGACCGCTGTGCCCCTGGAGGATGCCGCCCAGCGGGATGTACCAGCCGTCCGGCACGAAGACCTCGTGGGCGACGGTACTGACACTGCCGGAACCACGCAGTCCGGCGGTGTGCCAGTCGTCGTCGATCTCCAGCGAAGCCAGCGGAATCAGGGTCATGACCGGCTGGTAGCTGCCGTCCGGCATGGCCAGCACCGCCGCGTTGGTGTTCCACTTGCTGTGCTTGGCCCCGCTGTTGAACGCCCACCTGCCGTTGACCACGATGCCGTCCTTGGCCGGCACCGCCATGGCCGTCGGACTGATGATGCCGCTCACCAGGTCGTCCGGGGAGGCGAACACCTCGTCCTGCACCGTGTCAGAAAAGAGCCCGGCGACCCACGCGCTGATGGACCACACGCCGGCGGTCCACGACGCGGATCCGTCTCCCTTGGCCAGTTCTGCGAGTACCTCCACCTGGGTCCTCATGTCGGACTCGTAACCGCCGAGGCGGGCGGGGAGCCGGGTGCGCAGCAGGCCGGCCTCTGCCATCGCCTTGATGGTGCCCTCGTGCAACTGGCGATTCTCTTCGGCCCAGGACGCGTTCTCGCGGAGCGTCGGCACCAACTTCGCTGCGCGGGCAACAAGGTCGGCGCGGGTCGGTGAGTCCGCAAGCTCAGTGGTGTCCACAGATTCTCCTTGGGAAGCGATGACAGGGGGTTCGGTGGGCGCCCGGTGATCGGAGTCCTGGATCACCGTCGCAGGCACCGGTGTGCGTTACATCTCCTGGGTTGCGGGGTGCGGGCAGGTGGTCACGGGGCCCGGGAACAAGGACTCGAGTATCTGGTGGCCCCGGGCTACCGGACCGTGCGCGTGCCTGCCGTGCGGAACTCCGCGCCGCGGTCCCCGCACGCCGGTGAGCCGGTCGCGGTCCACGACGACGGCCTCGGCGTCATGCTGAACGAGAGCCCGTGCGGCCGGAGCCCCCGGTGCTTCCGCCCAGCACCAGCACACGATCCCCGATGCGCTCACCCATCGCGGTCCCCCTCTGAAGCCCATCGGCTGATCTCCCAGAGCATCCTGCTGCGCGCTGTTGGGCGCCGCATCTCTTGGCTTGCGCTGCCGGGAAAGAACCTTCTCGGGCCAACCCCCACTGCTCGGGGCAGCAGTTCGAACCCTGCCCAGAGAGAGGCGCGGGCCGCCAAGAGCAATCCAGAAGATGCCGGACGCCTGACCGGGTGTGAGGCTGACGCCGGTCGAAGCTCGTCAGACGGAGAGGTCCTCCGTGGCCGTGCCCGCCTGACGGCTGCCCTCTGTTCCAAAGAGCTCGTCACAGCCCGTCCGACGGCCTTGTCACAGCCCGCCTCACCGATCGGCCGACCACTGGAGACGGTTGTGAAAGCCGCTGTCCCGTCATGACCGACGGCACCGGCCGGAACATCCACGCGGAAGCCGACCGTCTACGGGAGCACGGCCCCGTCGTCGGGTGGAACGCCCCGGCGCGGTGCGGTCAGGTCCGTCACCGGCTACGACGCCGCCCTGCACTGCCCGAGTGCCGAACGGCTTACGCAGCCTTCCCGAACGTCTGAAGCCGGAGAGTGTACGCCCATGAAAGCAGCCGTCATTCCCGCGATCAACGCCCAGTGGGAGATTCAGGAGGTCGCAACCCCCCGGCCGGGCCCCGGCGAGGTGCTCATCAAGGTGCACGCGTGCGGGATCTGCCACAACGACATCTGGGTCGCCCAGGGCGTCTTCCCCTTCCCGGGGTGCGAACCGGCGATCACCGGACACGAGGCGGCGGGCGAGATAGTCGAACTGGGTCCGGGCATCACGACCCGCCAGGTGGGCGACCGGGTCGGCACCACCTGGGTCCAGGCCGCCTGCGGCCGATGCTCCTACTGCCGGCGCAACCTGCCGCTGACCGGCCAGTCCGGCATGATGTGCGCGGCGCCGGTGATGACCGGTCTGACCGTACAAGGAGGCCATGCCGAATACCTCTGCGTGGCCGCCGCGAGCACCGTGCTGCTCCCCGACGGGATCGACTACGCGACGGCCGCGCCCGTCCTCTGCGCCGGCTACACGGCCTGGAGCGCGCTGCGCGTGAGCGAACCGCAGCCGCACGAGCGGATTGCGGTTCTCGGCATCGGAGGGCTGGGGCACATGGCCGTGCAGTACTCCCGGGCCTGCGGGTTGGAGACCGTCGCCATCACCCGCTCGTCGGACAAGCATGAACTCTCCGCGAGGCTCGGGGCCGACCTCGTTGTCCGTGACGGGGAGGAACTGCGTGAGGCCGGCGGCGCCGACGTCGTCCTGGTGACCGGTACGTCGTACGAGGCCGCCACGGACGCGCTCCGGGGACTGCGGGTCGGCGGGCGGATCGTGCTGGCCACCATCGACCCGTCGGGTTCGTTCACCATTGACCCCGCCACACCGTTCTGGGCGCGGGGCCAGCGCGTGCTGGGCGCCACCCACAACGGACTGCGGTATCTGACCGAGGCGCTCGATCTGGTCGCGGAGGGTGCGGTGACCCCGATGACCGAGGTTTTCCCGATGGACAGGGTCGCGGACGCCGTCGACAAGGCGGCGAAGGGAGATGTCCGCTTCCGGGCCGTCGTGACGTACTGACCGGCGTAATGACCCCGCCGGAGGGGCGCGCACGTGATGTCCCCAGGGCCTACCACCGGGCGGATCGTCGGATCACCGGCCGGACTTCGCGAGCCCGGCAGGTCGGAGCGACCCAGCACGCTGAAAGAAGTGGGGCAGGGGAATACCGCACTCTGGAAGACGCCGGCGCGTGGCGGAGCCCGGACAATCCACTTCCGAGACCGGTTGTGGCTCTCTCCCGGCCCTTTGACGACGAGGCAAGTACACATGACAGAGGCAACGGCACCCAGCCCGGGCAGACTTCCTTCCCTGACCGCGTTACGATTCGTTGCCGCGTTCCTGGTCTTCGTCTTCCACGCGCACTACTTGGGCATATTCAGTGACACCTCGGTGCAGGAGGCGTACAACTTCATCACCAGCAGTGCCGGCGGGGTCGGCGTCTCGTTCTTCTTCGTGCTCAGTGGGTTCGTACTGACCTGGGCGGTGAAGCCGACCGACACGATGGGCAAGTTCTGGCGCCGGCGGTTCTTCAAGATCTTCCCGAGTCACGCCGTGGTCTGGCTGATCATCGTCGCCATGCTGTTCGCATCAGGTACCACGACCGAGGTCGGGCCTGCCACGGCCAACCTCTTCCTGGTGAACGCCTGGGTGCCGGACATGAACAACCTCATCTTCGCGGTCAACGGGGTCACGTGGTCGCTGTCGGCGGAGATCGCCTTCTACCTGCTGTTCCCGTTCCTGATTCCCGGTATCAACAAGATCCGGGCCAACCGGCTCTGGTACTGGGCCATCGCTGTGTCGGCGTTGGCATTGTCGGTTCCGCTGCTGTCGAAGGCCTTCCTGCCCGGCTCTCCGATGTTCCCGGGGTACGACCAGTTCTCCTGGCCGCAGATGTGGTTCGCCTACCAGTTCCCGCTGGTGCGCTGCCTCGAGTTCATCGTCGGCATCCTCTTCGCCCGTATCGTCCTGAGCGGACGGTGGGTCCGCCTCGGCCTGGGTCCGGCCGCGCTCAGCGTCCTCGCGGTGTACGTGGGGGCCCTGTGGCTGCCCCAGCTCTGGTCGTTTGCCGCACCCTACTCGTTCCCGCTCGGGCTGCTGGTCGCGGCCGCCGCCGCCGACGACCTCGCCGGTCGGGGAACACTGCTGGCCCGTCGTCCGCTGGTCTGGTTGGGTGAGATCTCGTACGCGTTCTTCCTGATCCACCTCAACGTGCTGAACTCGGCGCAGGCGGCGTTCAAGGGGGAGTGGATGGGCTACGGCGCCTTCGACCGGACGTCGTGGAGTACGCCGGTGGCGGTGCTGTTCCTGCTGGGCTGCCTGGCCGTCAGCATCGTCCTGGCCTGGCTGCTCTACCGGTTCGTCGAGATGCCGGTCATGCGGAGATGGTCCAGGCCCCGGCCACCCCGGCCGCCGGTGCTCGCGGTCGATACCGATGAGGTCAACGCCCCCACGACCACGGGCTGAGCCGAGCCTGGCGCTCCGCCCGGTACCCGATGCGGCGGGTACCGGGCGGAACGCCTCCTCAGGATTTGGCCGCCTCGGGGCTTTCGGTGACCGGATCCAGGTCGTCGGACGTCGACGGCGTCGCTGCCTTCTGGCCCAGCGTCATCCACACGAGGACGAAGATGATCGCGATGATCACGATGCCGACGACGGCCACCACGTTCAGCCCGTCGGTGAAGGCGTTGCGGGCCGTGTCCAGCAGCGACTGGGCCTGGGCGGCCGGGAGCTTGGCGGCGGCGGCGACCGCTTCGGCCAGCGTCTGCCGGGCCTCGGCGACCGGAGAGCCGGCCATGCCGGACTGGTAGACCGCACCGCCGATGCTGCCGAGCAGGGCGAATCCGAGGGTCGAGCCGAGGAGGTTGCTGGTCTCCGACATCGACGCCGCCGAGCCTGCCTTCTCGGGCGGGGCCGCCCCGACGACCAGGTTGGTGCCGAGCATGAACATCGGCGCGATGCCCAACGCCACCAGCGCCACGCTCAGCGACACCAGGCCGGGGCTGCTGGTCTTGGTCACCGTGCTGAGCACCACCAGGCCGATGAAGCACAACACGAGTCCGCCGAGAATCGCGGTGCGCGATTGGATCCGCCGGACGATCACCGGTGTCACCAGGACTCCGGCGGCGATGCCCAGGCCGGTCGGGGCCTGCCACAGCCCGGCCTCGGTCGGCTCCAGCCCGAGCACGCTCTGGATGAACTGGCTGGTCAGCAGGCCCAGCCCGGCCAGCGTCCCCGAGGCGAGCAACATGGCCAGCAGTGAGCTGCTGAACCTGACGTTGCGGAACAGCCGCAGGTCGAGCAGCGGGTTGGGCAGGCGCAGCTGTCGGCGGGTGAACGCGACACCGAACGCGACGCCGACGGCGATGGCCACGAGCGCCCCCACCGGTGAGCTGTCGTCGCCGGCGGCCAGCTGCTTGATGCCATGGATCACCGGCAGGATCGCGGCCAGCGACAGCACCACGCTGACCAGGTCGAGGCGCTTGGCATTGGCGTCGCGGTACTCGGGCAGCAGGATCGGACCGGCGATCAGCAGGAGCAGCATGACCGGGATGCTGATCAGGAACACCGAGCCCCACCAGAAGTGCTGCAGCAGGACCCCGCCGATGACCGGGCCCAGGGCGGCACCGCCGAAATTGCAGAACGCCCACAGCGAGATGGCTGTGCCCATCTGCCTGGGGTTGCGGAACATGTTGCTGATCAGGGCGAGCGTCGAGGGCGACAGCGTGGCGGCGGCGATGCCCAGCAGGGCACGGGCGATGATCAACATCAGCGGGCTGGTCGAGAACGCCGCGAGCAGCGAGGCGGCGGAAAAGGCGCTTGCGCCGATCATGAGGAGCTTGCGACGGCCGATCCGGTCACCGAGAGTACCCATGGTGATCAGGAGGCCGGCAAGCATGAAGCCGTAGATATCGGTGATCCACAGCTGCTGGGTGCCGGTCGCGCCCAGGTCGGCGCTCAGATGGGGCAGTGCTAGGAACAGGACACCGATATCGAAGGCGACGAGCAGCGTGGGCAAGGCCAGTGCGGCCAGGCCCAGCCACTGCCGGCGCCCGGCCAACGGGGCCGTGTCCTGAGTCGTGTCACTCATGTAAATCCTCTCTCGTTCACCACCGCGGGTGGCACCCGCGCATGGCGCCGTTACCCGGTAGTCGGAGCAGATTCCGAGAATCCGACACGTGAGCCGTGCGGAGTTGCGAGCAGTTCGGGTTGAGCGGAGGCGATCATGCCGCAAGTCCAACGGCGTCGCGGTGGCGTACAGCGTGGCGCTCGAGCTCCGCTTCGGCCCCCTCCAGTGCTGCCCCGCAGAAGTTCGTGGAGAGGTTGTGATCAGGGCGTCGGGTCGCCGGGGTAGAAGCCGCAGGCGCGGCCCGGGGCGTTTCCGGGTGAGCCGAAGGGCAGCCCGGTGGGCAGGAGACGTCCTCGTGCTTTCTCCGGCCGGCGCGACAGAGGGCAGACCCCCGGGTGAGTAGGACGCCGGTGAAGCGCAAGCGGCACAGCGGTAACGGTTCCTCTTCGCCCGGCAGTTTTCCCGCCACGTGGGCGAATCCGGAGCGGAAGCGCCCCCGGACTCGGGCGAGCCGGGGCCGGCGCTCCTTGGCGCGGGCGTTCAGACGGTGGCGCAGGTGGTCCGGCATGGACTCGGGCGGATTTTTCGGCACGGGCCCATCCTGCTGGTTCACTCCCGCATACGCCGTGATCACCACCGTGGCCGGGCGGGGGAGTTCGGCGGGCGGACCGAGCTCGCCTCCGTCGTCGGCCGGCGCGAGTTCGGCGACAGCCTTCCGGCAATGACCATCCGTGAGGAACGCTTCGGTCCCGAGGAGTTGAGGTTCTCCGTGCCGGACCGCAGCGATGTCTGACGCGTCAGCGCGGTCAGGAACCTTCGGTGCACGGCAGCCGGTCGAACAGCGTGTCCACGGCGCCGGTGCGCGGCCGGTCGGCATCGCCGACGCTGTCGGCCCCGGCGCACCCCGCGCCGCTGAGGAGCATCGCCTCGGCGCCGGCGTGGCCACCGCCGTGGTTGTCCGCGCCGGTCAGATGCAGGTGCTCGGTCAGCAGGGCGGGGAGCCCAGAGCGGTGGGCGAGGCGAACGAGCGGGACGAGCCCGGCGTCGGCCATGGGCTGGGGTCCGGTTCATCGAAGGCGGCCGAGACCTCGCGGGGGCCGCGAGAGGATGCCCTGACGAGATGCCCTGCCGATCGTGCGCCGGTGGTCCCGGAACAAGTCCATCACCGCAGGTCGCAAGGCATCTCTTCGTACAGGGCTCGATCAACAGCCCTCATCGACCGTGGATTCGGGCTCAGGCCTCTTAGGGGTCCTTGCACTATGCCCGCCCGGGTCGCGCGGCCCGGCACCGCACCTCGCCGCGTTGCCGAAAAGCCCTGGTAGCTCCGCTACAAGGGCTCTGTGGCGCCTTGCAACGCACGGCACCGGACCACGCGACCTCATCGGGCGCTCATAGTGCAAGGACCCCTTACTGCCGGATCGCCCCGGTCGCCGGGTCGAACCGCCCGGCGTGCAGGTTTTTGTCGCGCCGGCGCGCCGTGAACTCCAGGTACGCCTGCGCGATCAGCAGGTGGATGATCCACACGCCCCAGCTGGTGGCCTCGATCAGGATCTGGATGTTCACCTGCAGGCCCCAGTTCAGGATCATCCAGGCGACGATGCGGCCGTAGGTTGTGAACAGCGCGAGCGAGAAGCTGTAGACCATCCAGCGGCGGTGCTCGGCGTAGCGGCCCTGACGGGCCTTGCGCCAGGCGTACAGCGTCGTACCCAGCCACAGGACCGCGCCGCAGGCGAGGCCGGTGCTGCCTTGGTTGGCGCGGTGCGGGACCAGCACGAACAGCACGATGAGCGTCGTCGGGATCACCGCGCCGAACACGTACACCCGGCCGATCAAGCGGTGGACCCTGGGGCGCGTGCGGCGCAGGTGGGGCCAGGCCTGGAGCATCATCGCCACCAGGGCCAGGTTGCCGGTGACCACGTGTGCGACCAGGAACGCGAAATGCGGCTGGAAGCCCGGGTCGAGCTGGCTCCGGGAGACCTCGGGGTCCGTGGCGAAGTAGTGGGGGAACGAGTAAAGCAGGTTGAACAGCACAGCCCCGCCCACGACGGCGTACCAGGGGTAGTACCTCTTCCACCAAGGCCGTTCCGCGCGTGCCGCGGGCCGCTGGTCGGTGTCAGGGGCCTCCGGAGGGGTCATCTGGAGGCCTGTCTGTTGCCTGTTCTGAGACATGCCTGTCCTCGGCTCTCTCACGGCTGGGGTGAAACGCAGGTTGAGCATCGGACCTGAGGGCGCTGACGGGCATCTTCGTAAGTGCTGTGTTACGAGGTTTCCGGGCACGTTGAGCCCAGTTCACTGACACGGTGCCCGAAGCGAGCTCTCAGCAGGAGACCGCGGCCGCAGAGGCTCTACGCCTCTCTCAACGCGTTCGGGACACACACCGGCCGCGACCGGCCCGCAATCCAAGAGATGCCCGGCCCCGGCCCCAGACCACATCGTGAAGCCCATGGACGATGTCGACAACAGTACGATCCGCATCACCGGCGACAGCGGCATCGGACTGGCGACGGCACGCACGCTGCCGGCCGTCGGCGCGAACGTCGTCCTGGCCGACCACGGCACGGAACGGCTGGACGGGGGCAACCGGGTGCCGACCGTGCCGACCGGCGTGTCCGTCACCGGCATGATCAGCCGGTTCGCCGACTACCCCCAGACGGTCTTCGATCGTCTGGGGGGCGCGGCCAAGGCCGCCGTGCTCAACCTGGTCGGCGGCCTGGCCCCGGGGGCCTGGCGACCCCGGGAATCCGGGGCAACGCCGCGATCCGAAGGCCGCACCCACACCGAGATGCTCGACGCGATCACCGGCTCGTAGCCGGTCCGGGAGTTCTTCCGCTCCGACGTCACGCTCACCCGCTCGGTCCCCTTTCACGCCGGGCGGCTGACCGAGCCGGTCCGCCCGGCACCCGGCGACCGCCCAAACCCCCGGAACCCCGGAACCCCGGAACCCCGGAACCGCAGACTCCCAACATCCCCAGCACGATCCCCAGGAGGTGGGCAAGATGCCCCAGGAAACACCCCGGTCGGCGGCCGATGGCGACCCGACCCGCGCCGTCGTGCTGGGCGGCAGCATCGCCGGGCTGTTCGCGGCCCGTGTGCTCGCCGAGGCCTACGACGAGGTCCTGGTCGTCGACCGGGACACGGTCACCGGCGTCGACGGGCCGCGCCGCGGACGTCCCCAGGGCAAGCACATCAACGCCATGCACGTGCGCGGCCGGGTGGTGATGGAAGAGCTCTACCCCGGCATCACCGACCAACTCATCGCCGACGGCACCCCGGTCGGCGACTACTCCGGCTCGGTCCGCTGGTACTTCCGCGGCCGCCCGGTCAAGCGCGCCGACATCGGCTACATCGCGGTGCCGGCTTCGGCGCCGCTGATGGAGCGCCGGATCCGCGAACGCACGGCCGAGCTGGCGAACATCCGGTTCGTCGAACGCTGCGACATCCTGGGCCTGGTCGCCACCGCCGACCACGCGCAGGTGACGGGGGTCAAGGTCCAAAGGAGCGGCGCGCCCGGCGAGACGATCGCGGCCGACCTGGTGGTCGACGCGACCGGGCGCGGCTCGCGCACCCCGGTGTGGCTTGAGGAGATGGGCTACCCGCGCGTCGAGGAGGAGCGGACCAACATCGGGCTGGGCTACGTCACCCAGAACTACAAGATGAAGGCCGACCCCTACGACGGTGACCTCGCGATCATCGCTGTCGCCTCCCCCGACGTCCCGCGCGGCGTCATCTTCACCAAGACCGAGGGCGACACGACCCTGATGACCGTCTACGGCATCCTCGGCGACCACCCGCCGACAGACCAGCAGGGGCTGTACGGGTTCGTCAAGCGCCTGCCGGTCCCGGATATCCACGAGGCGCTGAAGCACGCCGAGCCGCTGGACGAGCCGGTCGCCTTCCGGTTCCCCACCACACAGCGCCGCCGGTACGAGCGGATGGGCCGGTTCCCGGCCGGCCTGCTGGTCATCGGTGACGCGGTGTCCTGCTTCAACCCGGTCTACGCGCAGGGCATGACGGTCGCGGCGCTGTCCGCCCTCACCCTGCGCCGCCACCTGCACTCCGGCGCCACGCCGGACGCGCGGCAGTACTTCCGCGACCTGGCGCGCGACGTCATCGACCCGCCGTGGGAGATGACGCGCACCGTCGACCTGGGCTTCGACGGCGTCGAGGGCAAGCGGGACCTCAAGGTGCGGATAGGCCAGCGCTACCTGGCGATGGTCCAGGTAGCGGCGACCCGCGACCGCTCGGTGACCCGCGGGTACATGCGCGCCGCCGGGATGCTCGACCGGCCGGAGCAGCTGATGCGCCCCGGCATGATCGTCCGAGTCCTGCTGAACGCGCTGCGCGGCCCGGCCGGGCCGGCCGCCGTGCCCCCGGCCGTGGCCGACGTCGCCCGAGCCGGCCGGTACCCCGCCGACCGGGTTCCAGCGACCGGATCCGCCGAGCAGATCCGGACCCCGGCGAGGAACGAGGACAAGAGCCCGTGACCGTGATGAGGACCGGGACATCAGGGGACGCGGCATCGGCCGTGCATGACAGGGCTCTTTGCGGGCATGGCGCGCCACGTGATGCCGCCGTCCACCAAATGGGGCTTCGACACCCTGCGCCCACTTCGTCAGGCAGCGGGGCGGTCCGGTCCACGGCCCGTTCGACGGCGGCAGGGACACCTTCACGGCGATCAGCAACGACGCGTGGGAGTGGCGGAGGTCGTGGATGCGCGGTCGCTTGACCAGGCCGTGCTTCTCGGCGGCCAGCTCGATCACGGGTATCCGGCGCAGGCGCCGGAAGGCACCGGGGTTCCACCTGCCGCCTTCGGGGCCGGTGAGGTCCGGCGTCGCGCCGAGGGACTGGCTCCCGATGCCGGGGATTCGGGTGGACGGCATGGACCTGCCCGACTTCACCGCGCGGCACGGTGCCGCCATGGTGCTCGTCGCACCCCCGGCCGGTGCCGACGTTCCGTCAGGGCCCGCGCTGCGCCGGTTCGCCGAGCTGCGCGGAACCCTGTGCGCTGCTCGTCGAGCGACTATTGCTCCCGCAGGCTGGGCGAGATGGCAGTTCAGGAGATGCTTCGCGGTTGCCGCGGCTGCGAAAGTCGAACCCGATCGCGTCGGGACTCGAGGCGGGGCAATGGAAAAAGTCACCACGTTGCCGCGAACCGAGCCGCCGAGCCGCGGCTGAGCCCGGCCCGTTGTCGAGGGCCGATGCGCAGTCGTCGGAGGATCAGTGGCGGCTCAGCATTGAGGTTCTCGAATCGCTCTGCGGATCGGGTCTGCCGCGGACGCGGGTGCCGGAACGGGTCCGGGCCGCCTCGACCTCGGCGCGGTGTCCGAAGGTGAAGAAAGCCGCCGATCTGTCGGCTGGTGCCGGCGGTGGTACGTCGTTGCAGCCTGATGTGCCGATCCAGCGGATCGAGCAGGACATCAAGGCGCTGAACCTGCACGCGATCATGCACCAGACACGAACTTCGAACTGTACGGGCGGGTGGCCTGCGGGCACGCCCCCAACACCTCATACCTATGAAACGCAGTGAGGAGCAGTGACATGACCACTCAGCAGCCGTCGGCCACCGCGGACATCGTCCAGCGGGTCGCCGCCATCTGGGCCGAAGTCCTGGGCCCGGGCTCCGATCGGCCCGGTGCCACGTTCGTCGAGCTCAACGGACAGTCCATCGCCGCCGTGCGGATCGCCGCGGGGGTCGAGGAGCAACTGGGCATCACGCTCGACATCGGCGACCTGTTCGAGGACCCGGACCTGGAGACCCTCACCCGGGGCATACTGGCCCGTATCGAGGGGTGAGTGGGATGACCGAACTGACCCACGTCAACCCTGCCACCTCGCTCGACGAAGTCGTCGAGATCCTGGAACGCGACGGAGCGGTGATCGTCGAGGACTTCGTCGATTCCGAGACGCTCGCCGCGCTCCGGGCGGACCTCGGACTCGGCCTCGAGGCGGCCGGCTACAGCGAGAGCGGCTACGACGGGAAGAAGACCAAGCGGCTGTCCAGCCTGTTCCAGCGGTCGCCGCGCCACATGACCAGCGTGGTCCTCCAACCGCAGTTCCTCGGCTCGGCCCGGCGCCTGCTGCAGCAGACCACGCACATGTGGATCGGCAAGGTCCGGATGGAGGTGACTCCGAGCATCCAGATCAGCTTCACCCAGGCGATAAGAATCGATCCGGGCCAGGGTCGGCAGCCGTTGCACCGCGACGACGCGATGCATCTGTGGCGGCATCCGGGACCGCCGTGCCGACTGCAGCTGATGCTGGCGATGACCGACTTCACCAGCGCCAACGGCGCGACCCTGGTCATCCCCGGCAGTCACCACTGGGACGACGAGCGGGCCCCCGCGTACGCCGAGGCGGTTCCGGCGGTCATGCCCGCCGGTTCCGCCCTGCTCTGGCCGGGCGGGGTCTACCACGGCGGCGGAGCCAACACCACGGACTCGCCGCGGTACAGCCTCTCCGTCGCGCTCGACCTGGGCAACCTGCGGCAGGAGGAGAACCAGTATCTCGCCGTCTCCCGGGAAACCGTGCTGACCCTGCCGGAGGAGGTGCAGCGGCTGCTCGGCTGGGACCGTTGCCCGCCCGGCCTCGGCCAGGTCGAGACGCAGGACCCGCACCTGCTGCTGGAGCAGACACAGCAGGAGCTCGCCACCAGGCCACGCGGTGCGAATCCGCTGATGTAGTGGTCGTGAGCCGAAAGCAGCCGGTGCGCCGTCGCGAAAGCAGGCGCACCGGCTGCGGCGTCCACCGGGCGGCGCGAGTGCAACTCCTCGACGCGGGCGGCAGCCTGGGCGGCCTGCCCCTTTAGCGCGGCGACCAGGGCATCAAGATCGCTGCTCGTGCCGAGGCCGCCGCCTCCTCGCGCCGGCGCGCAGGCCGGCCCCGTCCTCCTCCGCCCGCTGGATCAGGCAGCGGACCGCGCTCACGGCGCCGGGAGGCGAGGAAGGACCGGAGCAGCTCCTCCTGAACGGCGCGCAGGTCGCCGCCGGCAGCCGTTGCCCATGACGACAACCTCAACCATGGGCAACGCCGGCGACCTGCATGAACATGTGCACTTCGGGGCCGTCGATTTTCTACGGGTTGCTTCGAGATCTTCAGTTCGTTGATGTGGTACAGGGCGTTTCGATGAGTTGATCGGCCCGTTGCGGGCGAAGCTGGAGGCGGTGACGCCGCATCTGGACGAGCGTCAGCGTCGGCTGCTGTACGGGGCGGAGGTCCGGATACTCGGTCACGGGGGGATCGCCGCCGTCGCGAAGGCGGCCGGAGTCTCCAAGGGCTGTGTCTCGCGTGGCCTGGCCGAACTGGAGGAGGATCCCAAGCCGGATGGCCGTGTCCGCCGGGCCGGCGCGGGCCGCCCGGCCGCGGCCGGGAAGGACCCGGGACTGCGGACCGCGCTGCCGGCCCTGGTCGAGGACAGCATCCAGGGTGATCCGATGTGGCCGCTGACGTGGACGACGAAGCCGCTGCGCCGTCTGGCGGGCGAACTGGCCGCCCAGGGCCACACGGCGGGCCGGGACACCGTCGCCGCGCTGCTCAAACAGGCCGGGTTCAGCCTGCGCGCGAACGCACGGGCCCTGGCGGGAGTTCACACCCGGACCGCGATGCCCAGTTCCGGCACCTCAACGACACGGTGGGCCGGTTCCTGGCCTCCGGCGACCCGGTGATCAGCGTGGACGCCAAGAAGAAGGAGCAGATCGGGCCGTTCGCGCAGACCGTCAGGGAAGGGGTGCCGCCGGGTGCGCCGGTGAAGGTCCTCGACCACGATTTCCCCTCGCACGCGACCGGTACGGCGATCCCGTACGGCATCCACGACCTGGGACGCAATACCGGCTGCGTCGTGGTGGGCACCGACCACGACACCACCGCGTCCGCGGTCGCGGCCCTGCGCCGCTGGTGGACGGAAGAAGGCCGGGCGGCCCACCCCAACGCGCGCAGACTTCTGAATCACCGCGGACGGCGGCGGCTCGGACAGTTCCCGCGCCCGGGTCCGGAAGGCCAACCTCGCCGTCCTGGCCACCGAGACCGGCCTTCAGATCAGTGTGTGCCACCTGCCACCGGGCGCATCGAAATGGAACAAGGTCGAACACCGGCTGTTCTCCTTCCTCTCCATGAACTGGCGCGCCCGCCCGCTGACCAGCTACGAAGTCGCCCTCGATCTGATCGCCTCCACCACGACCACGACCGGCCTGCGTGTGAGCGCCCGCCTGGACGAGGGCACGTATCCCACCGGGATCGAGATCGACGCCGAGCACCTTGCGGCACTGCGCATCGACCCCGGCGATCTCCACGGTGAGTGGAACCACACCATCCCGCCACAGCCCGGCGTCCCGGTCGTGCCGCCGCAGCCACAAGGGCGCCGCGCCCATCCCCGCCAGGCCCACACCTTCGACGCGGCACTGGCCGCCCACCCGGTGCCGACACCGGCCTCACCCGGCAAGCCCTCGACCGGCTCGTTGCCGAGAACCGCGAGTTGATCGACCAACTCGCACCCGGCCAGAGGCCCCACCACCGCAAACTCGCGTTCGAAAACATCATCTGGGCCGCCGTCCTGGACCAGCGCGGGCTCCCCGCCTCACTGATCGCCCACCTCTTCCGCGTCGGCGAGAACCAGATGCGCACCCTCCTGCAGCAGACCCGACCCCTGCTACAACAACACGGCCACCACAGCGACCCACTCCCTGTCCGACCCATCGACCCCAGCGAACTCGCCCGCTGTGTCATGTACACGACGACAACGGAAGATTGACCCAACACGCACCAGCAATTTCTCGACACCCCCTATCAACACAGGGAGGGGCCTCCTGTCCTCTCAGGGCAGGCGGACGGACAGCCCGTGGTGGAACACGTCGAGCGGGTCATAGACCTGCTTCGCGCGTTGCAACCGGGCGTAGTTGTCCTTGAAATACAGCGCAGACCAGTCGATCCCCGATGTGTTCCACTCGGGATCGGCCAGGTCGGTGTCGGGGTAGCCGATGTAGGAGCCGTCGTTGGTGTCGTCCGGGACCGGCACGCCGCCGGAGTGCGCGTAGACGTCCCGGTAGTACGCGCGCACCCAGGCCAGGTGGCGCTCGTCGTCGGCCGGGTCGGTCCAGGAGCCGGTGCTGTAGGAGGCCTTGAGGATGCAGTCGCGCTGCGGCACCGCGGTGGCGTCCGGGGCGACGGCGTTCACCTTGCCGCCGAAACCGGTCAGAACCAGGCAGCCCATGGGGTTCTCGTAATCCGACGACGACAGATACCGGTGGATCGCCGTGATCTGCGCGTCGGAGAACCCGCGCCGCAGATAGCCAGCCTTGTTCTTGTACCGGCCCTGCGGATCGCTGGGCCAGCTGTAGGACGGCAGCCAGGTGTCCAGCCACGGGGAGGTCTCAGAGGTCGCCGACATCGGCTCGGCGTCGATTCCGCGGGTGACCGCCGCGGTGTGGGCTTCGAGGACCTTGGCCGCATCCGGTGCGTCGTCGGGGATCACCGAGGTCAGGATGAACATGGTGCCGGAGCGGTGGGTGATGATCAGGTTGCTCCACAACGCCGTGGCCGGTGCGCCCGGCTCGCTGTTCTCCTCGTACCAGGTGCAGTAGTTGCGCAGCAGGGTGCGGAAGTCGGCGTTTGAGATCGCGTCCCAGGACCACATGGTGTCGCGGCGCAGCACCGCTCGCGGCGCGCGGGGGAGCTGCCGGGCCGGGTCGCCGTCCGGCGTCCCCGGCGTGCGCAGCCAGTACTTCGTGACCACGCCGAAGCTGCCGCCCCCGCCGCCGGTGTGCGCCCACCACAGATCGTGGTGCGGGTCGTCGGGCTGGTCGGTGCCCACCACGGTCCGGGCGCGGCCGTCCGCGCCGACGACGACCGCCTCGACCGCCGTGACGTGGTCCACCACCAGGCCGTCGCGCCGGGACAACGGACCGTAGCCGCCGGCCGCGATATGCCCGCCGACGGCCACCTCGAAGCAGGTGCCGGCCGGGATGGTCACGCCCCAGCCGTCGTGCAGTGTGCGGTAGACGTGGTCCAGCCGTGCTCCGGGCTCCACCACGAAGGCGTCGCGCCCGGCGTCGTGGCCGACGTGGTTCAGCGCGGACAGGTCGACGAGCACCCTGACGTCCGGATGCGCGGTGAAGTCCTCGAAGCAGTGGCCGCCGCTGCGCACGGCGATCCGTCGGCCGGCGTCCACGGCCGCCTGGACTGCGGCCTGCACGTCGGCGGCATCGGTGGCGAGCCGGACCTCGTCGGGCCGGCCCACGAAGCGATGGTTGTAGCCCTCGACGAGGGCGGGGTAGCGGGGGTCGTCGCGGGTGACGACGACGGCGGTCGTGTCCGTCATGGCGGCCTTCCTCAGCGGTTCGCGGTCTCTGCCCCGACCGTGCCACCGTCGGCGGGCACCGGGCATCTCAACGTGTGCGCACTTCCCCGGGCGGTCGAGTGCCCCGCATATAGAATGAGCCGGTGCGTTCCGATCAACGCCTGGAAAGCCTGCTCGCGGAGCTGCGGCCCTCGGTCCTCGGCGCCCTGGTCCGGCGCCACGGGCAGTTCGACGGCTGTGAAGACGCGGTGCAGGAGGCGCTCGTAGCCGCTGCCACGCAGTGGCCGACCGAAGGCGTCCCGGACAACTCGCGAGCCTGGCTCCTGACCGTCGCCGGACGCCGCCTCACCGACTACTGGCGCAGCGACCGGGCCCGCCGCACCCGTGAGGTCACCGTCGCCTCGATGGCACTGGCCGAGGCGTCAGTGGCCCCGGCCCCCGACGACGAAGACCTGGTCTCCGTCGACGACGACACCTTGATGCTCCTGTTCCTGTGCTGCCACCCGGCGCTGACCCCGCCCTCACAAGTAGCACTGACCCTGCGCGCGGTCGGCGGCCTGACCACCGAGGAGATCGCCCGCGCCTTCATGGTTCCGCAGACCTCGATGAGCCGCCGCATCTCCCGCGCCAAGCAGCAGATCAAGGACGCCGGCATGACCTTCCGTATGCCGCCGGAACCCGAACGCCCCGAACGCACCCGCGCGGTCCTGCACGTCCTGTACCTCATCTTCAACGAGGGCTACACCGCCACCGCCGGCCCCGACCTGCTGCGCCCGGACCTGACCGCCGAAGCCATCCGGCTCACCCGCCAGGCCCACCGCGTCCTGCCGGACAACGGCGAGGTCGCCGGACTGCTGGCGCTGATGCTCCTCACCGAAGCACGCCGCCCAGCCCGCACCCTGGCCGACGGCACCCTTGTCCCGATGGCCGAGCAGGACCGCTCCCAGTGGAACGGCGACCTCGCCGAGGAGGGCCTGGCGCTGGTCGTCGAGGCCCTGGCCCGCCCCGGCGTCGGCCTCTACCGCTTGCAGGCCGCCATCGCCGCGGTGCACGTCGAGACCCCGGAAGGCGGCGAAACCGACTGGCCGCAGATCCTGGCCCTGTACGACCTGCTGGAGCAGATCGCGCCCGGCTCGGCGGTGCGCCTGAACCGCGCGGTGGCGATGGCGATGGTCAAGGGTCCCCGCGAAGGCCTGCGGCTGCTGGAGCCGCTGGAGCAGGATCGTTGGATGACCGGCAGCCACCGGCTCAGCGCGGTGCGGGCGTATTTGCTGGAGATGGACGGCGGTCTGGACAGGGCACGAGAGGCGTACCGGACCGCGGCACGGCAGGCGGCAAGTGGGCCGGAGCAGCGGTTTCTCATGGAGCAGGCGGAGCGGGTGGGGGCGGCATTGGAGGACGGGGCGGGGTAGGGGAGCGCGGCTGGTCGGGTGCGGCGGACGGCGACCGGGGGCTGACAACCGGTGACCGGCAGCCGGCGAGCAGTTCCGGCTTGACCGGCACCGTGGTCCAGGCGACAGGGGCGAGCGTCTTCGAGCCTGCGCTGCTGTCGCTGAGCACTCTGGCGGATGCTCCCGCGGCTGCCCGGCTCGCACCCTGAGAAGCAGAGCCGCCCGGACCACTAAGGGGAGTTCATGCTCGACACCGCGCCCATCGCCTTCCCTGGCGACCCCGCCTACGACGCCGCCACCGGCGTGTTCAACCTCGCCGGCCCAGCGCACCCCGCCACCGCGCTCACCGCCACCGGCTTCGCCGACGTGCGGGCTGCGATCAGCTATGCGTCGGCGCGCGGCCAGGGCGTTCGCATCCACACCACAGGCCACTCCGCCGGCGCAGCCACCTCGATGACCGGCGCCCTCCTGATCCGTCCCATCCTGCCCGGCGGCGTCGAGATCGACCCTGACCGCCGTCTGGCCCGCATTCCCGCGGGCACGCCCTGGAGCGCCGTCGTCCAAGCCGCCGCACCCCACGGCCTCGCCGCACCCCACGGCACCTCGGGCACCGTCGGAGCCATCGGCTACCTGCTGCACGGAGGCGTGAGTCTCTACGGCCGCAAACTCGGCCTGGCAGCCAACCACATCCGCTCCGTCGAGCTCATCACCGCAGACGGACACGTGCGCTGCGTGAGCGCTGCCGAGGACCCCGAACTCTTCTGGGCCATACGCGGCGGAGGCGGCGGCTTCGGCGTCGTCACCGCCGTCGAGATCGAGCTCTTCCCGGTGACCGATCTCGTCGCCGGCGCCGCCTTCTGGTCGTGGCAGCACGCCGAGGCCGTGGTCGGAGCCTGGTACGACTGGACGCTGCACGCGCCCGACGACGTCTCCACCTCCCTGCGCGTGATGAACCTGCCGGACCTGCCGGAGATCCCGCCGATGCTCAAGGGCGGTCCGGTGGTGTGCGTCGCCGGCGTCGCCTTGGCGGCCGCCTGCGCACGCGACCTGCTGGACCCGCTGCGCAAGATCGGCGAGCCGGTACTCGACACCTGGCAGGACTGCGGCCCCGAACTGGTCCCGGACGTCCACATGGACCCCGACGAGCCCGGCGCCTTCATCGGCGACCACCTGCTGCTCGCCGAGCCGGGCCGCGAAGGAATCGCCGAATTCCTGCGGATGACCGGCGAAGGATCCGGCTCGCCCCTGATCGCCGCCGAGCTGCGACAGCTCGGCGGGCGCCTGGCCGTCGCCGCCCCGGCCGGTGGCGTGCTGAACCGCCTGGACGCGCGTCTGGCCTACATGGGCGCCGGCGTCCCGGAGCTGCGCGGCACGCCGGAGGAGATCATCGAACACTGCGACAAGGTGCGCGCCGCCCTGGGCCCGTGGGATACGGGCCAGACCGCGCCCGGCTTCGTGAAGGGCTTGGACCGGCCGCGCGGGCATCTGTCCGAAGCCGATGTCCGGGCGGTCGAGCGGGTCCGGGCGCGCGTGGACCCCGACGGCCTGTTCCGGGGCGACGCGATGCCGGAGACCGTGATCGTGCCCTGACATCGGCACGCAGGAAGACGCCCAGGACCTCGTGCCCTGCGATCGTCGGAGACGTGCCCCAGGTGATCGCAGACATCTCCGTCTGCCTCGACGACTTCGTCGCCGGCGCCGACATCATGGGCGAGTACTTCACCCGCACCGGCGCCGCCGTGACCGGCCGCCGCATGTTCGACCACGGTGAGAAGGCGTGGGGCGACGAACCGCCGTTCCGCGTGCCGGTCTTCGTCGTGACGCACCGGCCGCCGCCCTGGCCGCCGGTGTGCCGGACGAACTGCGCCTTCACGTTGTGCCGGTGCTGCTCGGTGGCGGCCGCCCGCTGTTCGCAGAGCCCATGGGTCCCACGATCGCGTTGGAGACGCCGCGCGTGGAGCTGTCGTCCGGCGTGACCCATGTATTCCATTGCGTTCTCAAGTAGGAAGGAAGGCACAGATGCTCTCCGACAAGGTGATGCTGGTGACCGGCGTCGGCCCCGGCCTCGGCCGCGAGATCGCGGTCCGCGGCGCCGCGGCCGGAGCCGACGTGGTCCTGGCGGCCCGCACCGAGACGGTCCTGACGTCGGTGGCCGCCGAGGTCGAGTCCCACGGCCGCCGGGCGCTGGCGGTCCCCACCGACATCCTCGACCCGGACGCCTGCCGAGCGCTGACCGAGCGTGCCCTGGACACCTTCGGCCGGGTGGACGTGTTCGTCAGCAACGCTTTCGCGCCCCCGGCGATGGGCGGCCTGGCGACGATGGACCTGGACGCCGTGCGCGCCTCGCTGGAGACGGACGCCCTGGCCGCGCTGCGCCTGGTCCAGCTCCTGGCGCCGACCCTGACCGGACACGCCGGTTCGGTCGTGATGGTCAGCTCCGCTGTGGTGCACCACTCCCGCCCCAACTTCGGTGCCTACAAGGCTTCGAAATCGGCGCTGCACTCACTGGCCGGCAGCCTGGCCACCGAGCTGGGCCCGAGCGGCGTCCGGGTCAACACCGTGGTGCCGAACTACATCTGGACCGAGGGACTGAAGGGCTGGTTCGCGAGTCAGGCCGCTGAGCGGGGGGTGACGCTGGAGGACGTCTACGCCGAGACCGCGGCCGCGTTCGACCTGCGCCGGCTGCCCGACCCGGGCGACGTCGCCAACGCGGTGCTGTACCTGGCCTCGGACCTGGCCAGGGCGATCACCGGGCAGAGTCTCAACGTCGACGCGGGCGAATTCCACTCCTAATAGGGCCTTGTTAGGTTCTGCGGTGGGGTTGTGGGGTCGGCGCAGGCCGGCCGCATGTCGAGCATGCGCCGGTCCAGGTGGCCAGCAGGGCCTGGAGCTGGTGGAGGACCGCGTGGAGGGTCAGGCCGGCGCAGGGGCTTTTGGATCGAGCCGCAGCAGGGGGCAAAACGCCTGCGCCGGTGCGGCGAGGGTGACATGCCGGTGCCAGCCGTAGAAGCTGCGGCCCTCGAAGTGGTCCAGGCCCAGGCCGTCCTTCAGTTCCCGGTAGTCGTGCTCGACCCGCCAGCGAATCTTGGCGATCCGCACCAGCTCGCGCAGCGGGGTGTCGGCGCCTCGGCGGATGGTGCGGTTGGCGGGGCGGACCCGCAGGGCCAGAAAGCGCGAGCGCCTCGCGGCGCGGGGGTTGTTCTTGGTGGACTTGCTGCCCCGGCGTCAGGTGACGGTCCGCGCCGCGCCGCGTCCGGCGGCCGGGGCCAGCGCGCGGGGTGGTGTGCTGGACGGGGGTGGCCGGTCATGGCAGGGCCGCGAGCCGACGGTGGGCGGTGGGCTGGTTGGTCCTGATCACGGTGGTGCGGTGGGCCTTCTTGGTTTCGACCAGCCAGGAGATGTTCGCCTTGACCGAGTGCAGGGCGTCGGAGGTGACGACGGTGCCGGTCAGGTCCAGCGGTGCCGGCAGCGGGCGCAAGTGTGTGGTTTCGTTCGTCTTCGCGCCGGCCTCCGCCTGGGCGAGGGGCACGACGGTGCCGTGAGTGACCGTGGAGGGCAGATGCCGGCGCGTCGTGGTGGGACGGGCTGATCCCTGTTCGCGCCGCCCCTCGCGGAGGTCTCCTTCCCGCGGCGCGGCTTTCACACTTAGAGGTCGTCTCATTTGGTGAGTCGGCGGTAGCAGATGAGGGTGCAGGCGATGCTGGTGAAGGCTAGGAAGTGCTCGGCTTTGCGTTCGTAGCGGCGGTGCAGTCGACGGCAGCCGGCAAGCCAGGCCATGGTGCGTTCGATCGTCCAGCGGTGCCGGCCGAGTCGTTGGGAAGGCTCGATGCCTTTGCGGGCGATGCGGTGGCGGATTCCGCGCGTGCGGAGCCAACGTCGCAGGTGGTTGTAGTCGTAGCCCTTGTCGGCGTGGAGCTTGGCGGGCCGGCGTCGGCGCGGTCCGCGACGGGAGCGGATCGGCGGGATGCCTCGCACGAGGGGTTCGAGGGCTTGACTGTCGTGCAGGTTCGCGCCTGAGATGCCGATGGACAGGGGCAGACCGGTCCGCTCGGTGATCAAGTGGATCTTCGACCCTTTCTTGCCCCGGTCTACAGGATTCGGACCCGTCAGCTCCCCCCTTTCAGGGCCCGCATGTTCACCGAGTCGATCGCACAGCGAGACCAGTCCAGCTTGCCGCGTGCACCCAGTTCGTCCAGGACCAGGCGGTGCAGTTTGGCCCAGACCCGGGCCTTGCTCCACTCGCTGAACCGCCGGTGGGCCGTCGGCCCCGAGGGCCCGAACGACGGAGGCAACTGCCGCCAAGTACAGCCCGACGTGGCCACGAAGATGATCGCCGCCAGAACTTCACGGTCTCCGTACCGCCGGCGGCCACCGCCCTGCGGCCGCGAGGGAGCGGGCGGCACCACCCGCTCGAACAGTTCCCACAACTCATCTGGCACCAGACGCTCAACGATCCCCACGACGCCAGACTATCGAACAGACCAAATGAGACGACGTCTTAGGTTCCGGTCCGCGGTGACGGGCGGGGCCGGCGGATCTGCAGCAGCGGCAACGAGCCGGAGAACTTGCAGCTCACCCAGCAGACACCAGACACTCGGCGGCACGTTCTGCATCTCGAACGGTCCGAGCCGGCAGAGAACCGTGCAGCTGATGTCCGTGACCATCACGCCGGTGATCAGGAGGAGTCGCTTGGCTTCCTGTATTCACAGCGCGGAGAGAAAGCGTTTCGGTGAAATCCTGGCGATCCGATGGAATTCGCGGGAGAAATGGAATTTGCCGCACATTGCGAATCACGCCATGCCGTCCATGCTCAAGGGATCCGATCCGGGAGCCTGCTCCGCATGATGCGGACCGACCGCTCGACGGCCCTCTCGATCCCTGTCGCTGCACATTGCCGCTCTGACGCCGAGACGGATACCGGCCGGTCACGCCCACGTATCGAACGTTCGCGCGAAGTGAAATCGTCGGCACTGCCGGACATTATTAACGGCTGATGAGGGTCCGAGCAACCACGACATCGATGTTTGCCATGCGCGGCCCATGGGCACATGCAGATCTTTTCGGCGGACAGACGACAGCAATGACGGAGATGCTTGGCCAACCTCCACGGCGGAGGATCTGTGCGGAGAGGTTCTCGTATGACGAGTCGCAGCCGATTCCATGCCGCCCCACGCGTCGAAATGGAGAAGGAATGCCATCCATTCAACCGCTGCTAGAACAGGACAAAGTCAGCACGTTGGAGGCCTTCGCCGACACCATAGTCCCCGGTGCGAAACGATACGAGGGGGACCGGGCGGTGGCCGGCGTCGTACCGGGTCCCGGCGCAGTGGCGGCAGGAGCCCTGGAACTGCTCCAGACCGCCGCCACCGGGTTGTCGGACTCCCTGGACGACTTCGCCGATGCCCTCAACGCCCACGCCCGGCTGTACGCCGACGCGGAACCGGCCGACGCGGACGCCGCGGTGCCGCCCTTCGTGGCCCTGTCCTACACCGAGCGAACGCACCTGGTAACCGTCCTGACCGCTCCCGGACACCCCGAACGCGATATCTGGGTCAGTCTTGCCCTGTTCAGCAACATGGCCTTCGACACCGGCGCCCATCTGCACACCGCCGACGCGATCGCCGCCGGACACCCGGGCCTGGCCGCGCTGGGCTTCGCACCCCCCTCCGAAGACGGGCAGTGGCGCTTTTCCGAATTCTCCTACGGTCGCCCCCTCGCCCGTCTCCACCCCGACACCACACCCTCCGGGAGCCTGGCGTGAATGCGATCGAGCAGACCGATGTGCTGATCGTGGGCAGCGGATTCGGCGGATCCATCACCGCGTACCACCTCGCCGCGGGCGGGGCGAAGGTCACCATGCTGGAGAGGGGCCCATGGCTGGAGTCAAACGACTTCGAGCACGACTTCCTCCTCGGTTCCTCCTACACCCGAATCTTTGATTTCACCGTCGGCGACGGCATGAGCCTGCTCGGCGGCAACTGCGTCGGCGGAGGCAGCGTCGTCTACTTCGCCGCGATGCCCCGCGCACCCCGCTTCGTCTTCGACCGCACCGGAAGCATTGGCCGCCGCATGTGGCCGGCCGCCATCAGCCGCGATGTCCTCGACCCCTGGTACGACGTGGTCAGCGAGGCCCTCCCCATAACCACCCAGAGCTGGGAGGACGTCAGCTATGCCGGCGGTCTCTTCGCCGCGGCCTGCGACCACGCCGGCCGGACCGCCAATCCCGTCCCCACCGCGGTGGACAATTCCAAGTGCACGAACTGCAACTGGATGATGGCCGGCTGCCGATTCGACGCGAAACGCTCACTCCTGCTGAACTACCTCCCTGCCGCGCGCGCCCACGGGGCCGAGATCCGGCCGCTGCACGAGGTGCAGAAACTCACCCGCACCGAGAACGGCGGCTACCGCGTCCACTACAACACCATCGATGACACGGACTACCGCTTGAGCAACGGCAGCGGCGTCATCGAAGCCAAGATCGTCATCCTGGCCGCAGGAGCAGGCGCCACCCCGGTCATCCTGCAGCGCTCCGCCGCCGACCTCGGCGGGATGCCACATGCAGTCGGACGCTACTTCTCCGGCAACGGCGAGCGGCTCAACAACGCAGTGATCAACGAAGAACGCGCCCGCGACCTCCTGGGGCTGGACCGCGGCGACGACATCGCCTACCTCGCCAACCAGATCGGCAAGGGACCGGTCGTGGCAAGCTGGGACAACCTCGACGGCAACCTTCCCGAACACTCCCGGTTCTCCCTCGAACAGCTCTACTTCCCGCCGGGCTTCGGCACCATCCTCGCCCAGGTCCCCGACGCCCAGAAACCCAGTTGGTTCGGCGCGGAGAAGACCGAAATGGTCCGGCGCTGGCGCTCCTGGCTGACCATCTTCACGATGGTCGAGGACGACAACGAAGGCGTCTTCGGACCGCCCCCGCCGACCGGGAACGCCGTGCGGATCTCGCAGCAGATGCTCGGCCGGGGCCCGATCTCCTACCGGCCCAGCGCCAACACCCTGCGCGGCTGGGACGAATCCGACGCGGTCGTCAAGGACATCCTGGAACGTGACGGGCTGTCCCGCGTGACGCCCTGGACCAATGACGTGGTCGGCGCCTACACCGTCCACCCACTCGCGTCCTGCCGCATCGGCGACGACCCGCACACCTCCGCCCTGGACGACCGGCACGAACTGCGCGGCCACCCCGGCATCTTCGTGACGGACGGCTCCGCGGTACCGGGCGCCCTCACCGTCAATCCCGCGCTCACCATCTCCGCGCTCGCCGAACGCGCCGTTCCCGGGATCGTCCAAGCGGCCCGCGAACGTGGCATCGACGTCACCTACGGCGCCCCCGCCCCCGACGGCAGCACCTCCGGCCGGGCCGGCGTCCGACGGCAGCTCCCCCTGCTCGCCCGTAAGTAGCGGACAGTCCCAACGGCAGACAGGGCATGTCCCGCCGGGGGCGAGACCCCCGTAGCCGGGGCGTACCCCGCCGGGCCGAGGTGCCCGCCGTGCGCTCCCGGACGGCGGGCCGAGAAGACTCGCCGAATGGGCGGAAGGCTCCTGGGGCGGGCAGCGCTCCCCCGCGTCCGCCCCAGGGCAGGTGCCCGAGGCCCTCGGTGTGGCCGTGGTCTTCCACTGCCTCAACCGCATGGTCAACGTCTCCCTCGGGCCGTCCCCTTCTCGGCCCGTATCCTCGCCGCGAAGGCCGGCCGTCCACACCGCGGGCGTAATCACCGTCCCCGTCTCCATCCGCAGCCTCATCACCGAGGAACCGTCCGACGGGGATGGCACGCACAGGACACTCGACCCGGATCGGCTCGGCAGGGCCGAAGCTCAGCTGCCCCCGAGGACCGCCGCCCCGCCCCGCGCCGCCGACGGCGGCGCGGGGCGGCGGCGTTGCGGGCGGCGGGTGGTCATGCCGTCAGCCTTGCGCCCCGCCCCCGGATCACGCCCGGCCTCATCCGGCCCTCCTGTGCATCCAGGGGTGCCGGTAAGAACGCTGTCACCGGTCCTGCCGGCTTATTGTGCGGTGGCCTCGACGGTGTCCTCCGACTTGCGGGCCAGCAAGTGGGCGTCGAGGAAGCCCCGCTCAGAGGCTGGGTCGTGGAGCAGCCGGGCGAACGTGACGAGCCCGGTCCGGGCCAGCAGCTCGGCGAACCGGTCCACCGGCCAGCTGTGGGCGGGCGTCACCTTGTGGTCGAAGCGGACCGGCTCGGGCCCGTCGGTCGCGAAGAACGAGACCAGGAGCAGGCCCTCTGGTGCCAGGACACGCGCCTGCTCGGCGAGCAGCGCGGGTAGCTCCCCAGGAGGGGTGTGAATCATCGAGTAGTGGGCCAGCACACCGCCGAGCGCGCCGTCCTCGACCGGCAGGGCCTCCATTCGCGCCTCGTCGAACTGCAGCGCCGGATGGGCCCGCCGGGCGTGGTCGACCATGGCTGGGGAGAGGTCGAGCCCGAAGGCATCCAGCCCCAGGTCATGCAGCATGGCCGTCAGATGTCCGGGCCCGCAGCCGACATCGGCCGCCCGCGGATTCCCCGTCCCGCGCACCAGCTCGGCAAAAATGCCGATCATGTTCCGCGAGAACGGCTGCGTCTCCAGCCGATCAGCGAACATCGACGCATACAGCTCGACGACCCCGTCGTAGGCCGCTCTGGTCTCGTCCTGGTGCTCCACCACGGGAAGGAAGTTAACACCCACCGTTCGCAGCTGTTCTCCCGCCTCGTGCCGAATCCCGCGCCCGTCGCCGCGGGCGTTCTCGCCCCCACGGCAAGACCACCACCCGGCTCCGCAACGAGGCTGGTGGGACCCGGAGCCGATACGCCGTTGGCGACCACAGTCGGTCACCAACTGGCTGGGTTCCTCGTGGAACCGGCGACAGCTGATTAGGCGATCACACCAGGAAGACCCCCATTCGGTCACGCGGCAAGGGAGAGGTCGAGTCGGGCAAGGTGGCTGACGCGGGTGCGGTCGAGCGGGTGGCCGTTCCACCAGGCACCGAGGCGGATGAGGTTGAGTGCAACGGCGGAGAGGGCGTGTTCCAGGTGGGTCTTCTGGAGACCGAGGCGGCGGGCACGTCTCATCCCGGTGACCGCGACGGCCTGGTGGATGGCTCCCTCGATGCCCGCGCGGGTTCCGTACTTGGCTCGCCACTGCTCGTCGCCCTGCTGGAGGCGGGCGTGGTCGAGGGCTTCTTGCCGTTCGCGGGGTTGCAGGGAGAGGGTACGGCCGCCGGTCTTCGAGCGGGTGCACTGGTCGCGCACCGGGCAGGGGCGGCATGTCTCCTTGTGGAACTTGATGACGACGGCCTTGGTGCCGCGCAGGGTGGCGGGGCTCCACCAGGTGCTGGTGTCCCCGCGTGGGCAGGTGGCCTGCCGCTTGTCCCAGTCGACGGCGAACGCGGTGCGGTCGAACCCGGCGCCGGCACGCGCCTGGGGTGAGCTGTTCATCAGGACCGGGGTGACCAGGGTGACTCCGAAGTTCTTCTTCATGCCCACGATCAGCTCGGCGGAGGCGTAACCGGAACCGGGGAAGTGCTCGGCGGGCAGGGGATCGCGGGCGGCGAGCATGTGATGGACCGGTTCGGTCATTTCCGTATCGGTCACTGTGGCGTCGGTGGTCGCGATGCCGGTGATCAAGCGCGGCGGCGGTCCGTCGGCTCCAGGGATCAGAGCCTGGCCGCCGGAAGCCGAGTCCTGGTCATCGGCATCGTCGCAGGACTCACTGATGTGGATCTTGTACCGGTCCACCAGGAGCCCTGTTTGAGGCCGTAGCGCGCGTCGGTGTCGTACGGAGAGGCCAGCCGCAGTCGGCCGGGCGGGAGGTCTTTGCTCTCCCGCCGCTTCACCTCCGCTCCGGCCTCGGTCACGGTGCGGTGGTAGTTCTGCACCCACATCGTGCGCAGGACCTGCACCGCCGGGAGCTCGCGCAGCCAGGCCGGCGCGCCAGGGGCATGCACTGCCTCCAGCAGCGCGAACCCGTCCCGGCCGTAGACCAGGGCCATCTCCTCGCGCTTGCTCGTGGAAGCCGGCGGATGCCAGGAGTGAGTCCGCGGGCCGTAGCGGTCGGCCCATTCCCGAACGGACACCGCCCCGGCCGGCCAGTCCGGGGCCGCGCAGGCCAGCGCCTCCAGCGCGGCCCGCAGCGCCTCCCCGGCCAGCTCCAGCCTGTTCAGATCGCGTACCGCCGCCAGCACGCGGGGGGAGTCAGTGCGCTGCCTGCCTCCCGCCTTCACCAGGCCCCGGTCCTTGAGGGCGGTCAGCAGCAGGTCGAGCACCTTCTCCTCCATCCCGTGCTCGACCAGTCGCGTGCGGAACTCGGACAGCACCGAGGCGTCGAGCCCGGGATCATCCAGCTCCAGGCCGAGCGCGTACTTCAGGTCCATGCCGTACCGCCCCCGATGCGCTGCCGCCCGGTCGGTGAGGTTCTCGGTGAACTGCAACACCGTCACCAGCGCCAGCTGGCCCAATGGCCAGCCCGGATTCCCTCCGGCTCCGAACGCCTGGGCGAACTCGGCGTCCGCGAACAACTCGCCCAGCTCGTCACGGTCCCGCATCGCCAACGGGTACGGGCCCCGTGCCGCCACAGCCCGTGCCACCTGCGCGGTCAGCTCAGGCACCCTCGGCCACGGCCCCGGCCGCATCGACATCCCACACTCCACCCGCGACCGGGATCGCCAAGACGTCCGCTGCTGTCCCGACCGACGGGCTGCCAGCCCTGCCGGGCACGGAACAAGCCAGCAGGATCGATGACAGCGTTCTTACCGGCACCCCATCCACAGCCGCCCGCTGTGCCGCCGGCCATCGAATGACGGTGCGAAATGCCTGGTTGGCCGGATCAAGTACGCCGAACTCCCAGGTGCGGGCGTGGGCGGCCGCCCCGGGCATGGGGAGAGGCGCCGTCCGGCACGTCGGATGCGGGCACGGCGCGGCGATCAGGTCCGGGAGTGGGGCTGCAGGAGCATCTGCTGGAGTTCGGCGGTGCACATCATGTAGCCGTCGGGGGTCGGCAGGTTCTCGAGGTAGTGGTCGAGATCGGATGCCAGGGAGAAGACCCGTACCGGGGTGCCCGCGGCGCGGGCGGACTCCACGACCCTGCGCACCCCGTCCAGGACAGCCGGGTGACGGGTGCGGTAGGAGTCGGCGACCAGGTGGTTGCCCCGGTCCGCCGCGAGGTAGAACTGCACCAGGTCCTTGATGCCGACGAACAGTTCGCTGACGCCCGCGGCGCACATCGCCGAGGTGGCGTGTACGGCGGAGGGCGTCTCGATGAACGCTGACAGGGGAGCGCCGTCCGGTAGGTCGAGATGCGATCTGAGCTGGGAGAACTCCGTCTCGTCGCTGACGAACGGCACCGAGAGCCCTACCCGGTCGGCTTCGTCGCCGAGGTGTTTGCGCAGGGTGGACAGCACGGCGTGCAATGCGTCGCGGTAGGCGACGGAGCCGAGCAGCCAGCGTGCGCCGTGCAGGCCCATCTCGGGGTTCGGCTCGACCGCGACCGGGGCGGTCTCGGTGACGTCGGCCGCATGGTCGGAGCGCAGGTCGAGCATCCGCAGGATCAGTCGTTGGCCGGGCAGGAGCGCCTCGACAAAGCCGCAGAGCCTCCCTCCGATGGCCTGTCCGTAGGCGGTGATGTCGGCGGGGCCGCCGGCCATGGCGTCGAGCGGGCTCAGACCCAGTGCGAGGCAGAGGAACTCCTCGCGGATGAAGAAGGACTCGACCTGTCCGGCGTTCGGCCCGGAGGCGTTGACGGTGGTGATGTCCTGCAGGTCCGCGATGACCGCGCACGCCGAGCCGAGGTCGTCCAGGGTGGGACTCCCGGCCCCGGACTCCGCGGACGGCTTCGGTCCGACGACGATCGACGCGCTCTCCAGGTACAGCGTCACCTCGCCGACCAGATCGGCGAGGTCCGCCTCGTCGACACGGAGCACGGGTATCCCTCTGCCGCGGCACAGGGACTGCATGTGACCGGTCAGCCCGCCGGAGCCGCAGACCACCGCGCGCGCGGCCACGATGGCGTCGTACAGCCCGGCTTCGAGGGAAGGGGCGACGAGGATGGTTCCCTCGCGTGGACTTCTTGTTCGGTTACAGATGCCATGCAGCACGCTCTCGGTGCCGCCGGCCAGAAGAAATCCCAGAATCCGCCGCCCGTTCCCGTTCAACTAACCCTCCAGGTTCTCGACGTTCCCGATCCCCAGTTGCCGACGTAGCTGCCGTGGCGTCACGGAGACGTCGTTGAGCCGTTCCACAGCGACCCGGTTGACGACTGCTCTCATCAGGCGGTCGGGCCGGGAGACATCCGTCGGAAGTGCCGGAAGACCGCCCAGGGAAAGAATGCTCGCGTTCAGGCGGGAGTCGAGTGCTTCTCTTTGCTCGCGTTCACGCGTGGCCAGCCTTCGTACTTCCAATACCACAGACTCCTCCAGGGCCGCCCGGGCCGCTTCCTCCGGATTGCTGGCATAGCTCCGGTAGTGGGGATGCCGGGCCGCGATGTCGTTCAAGCCGTCCTGCCGCAGTTCCAGCTGCTCGATCACGTGGGCCGCGACGGATACCGAGTGGTTCTTGATAGCGGCGAGGTTGAACGTGAACGCGCCGGTTCGGCCGTGCCGGACGATCTCGTCGCCCTCCCTCAGCGCGCCGACCGTGGAGATCGGACCTGCCGGTCGCCCGTCGGCGCCCAGCAGCGTTCCGCATTCGTCGACCTCCAGGCCGCGCCCGGTGCGCTCGTGGGGGGCCGCGATGCCTTTGCGAAGGAGGTTTCGCCAGAGCGGCTGTCCGACCTTGGCGTAGTCGGACTCCCTGCCGAAGTTGGAGACCACCAGGTCGGCTTCGACGCTGTGCTTCTCGTGTTGTGCGGCGACCGAGACCAGCAGCCGCCCGGACTGCGCGGGCGTGATCGCCCGCACCTTTCCGAGAACCAGTTCCACCGGCCCGTCCGGTGGCCGCATCGCGTGTTCGATGACCCCCATCGTGTGCTCCACGGCACCGACGCGTAATGCCGCGATGGTGGTGGCGAACTCATCGAGCAGGCAGCGCAGTTCGTCCGTGGGGATGCGTTCGATGGCCTCGGGGAGGTAGGGCTCCCACGCCTTGGCGACGCGCTCGGAGATGATCACGGAGGCGATGTCGGGGTGATTCTCCCGGACCGTCGAGCACGCTGTCCGCCATGCGGTCCTGACCCTGGCCAGGAATTCCTCGCGGTTGCGGTAGGGCTCCAGCAGGGCGTCGGGGCGGGGCAGTCGCAGCACGCCGTGTTCGTGGGTGTTGGGGTAGGTGCGGAAGATCGTTCCGGACTTGGAGATGAGGTGGATCCGCCCGGTGTGGCCGTTGCGCAGCAACATGCCTGCCGAGTCGTAGGCGCTCAGCGCGGATCCGACGATGGCGACGGTGGCGTCGGACGGGAGTTGGGCGAGTTTGCGGATTCCGGTCGCGGAGTACGGGTTCCGTACGAAGGAGGGGTGCCCGGTGACCTCTGCGGCGAAGGGCGGCTCCTTGAGTTCGAGGCCGGTGGCGAGGACGACGTGGTCCGTGCCGAGCACCTCCGTGTCCGGGAGCGGCCCGGGACGCAGGCCGTCGAGGCCGTTCGCGGAGAGGTGGCCCACCGTCACCTCGAAGCCCCGGTCGCACGCGTCCATGTCGAGCGCCTCACCGTCCGCTTCGACGAGGTCGACGCCGGGGCAGGACTCCCTTCTGGCCTCGGCCAGCCGGTCGTCGAGGTAGTCCTGGAAGATTCGGCGGGGTGCCGGGCCCTGTTCGGTGAACTCCTGCGCGGCCCAGTGTTGCGGCCAGTCCCGGCGGTCGGCCTCCTGGTTGCCCCAGCGGATGAAGTCGAGGACGTCCTCCCGGAACACGGACATTCGGCCGGCCTGGATGTTGAAGACGTGGTCCCAGGGGTTGCCGTCACGGTGGTAGGCGACTCCGGCGGAGCGGTAGTCGGGGCGCCGCTCCAGCAGGACGATCTCAAGTGGTCTTCGCGCGAAGCGGAGCAGTCGGATCGCCGTTGCGGTGCCGGCCAGACCGGCCCCCACGACGAGCACTCTGGGGCGCACGTCCGTTCGACTCATGAAGCCTCCCCGCTGAACCGAGGGCTCCCGGCAGTGCCGCCCCGCCGGTGCCGCGTACTGAGTGGAAGTTGCCTGATGAAACGTCGACTTGCTCGTGTGGTTGGGCCCTTGGGGCATGGTTCTGATGCCGGGACAAGCAGCGATCGCGAACGTGCGCGGACGAATCCCGAACCTGCCGGCCGTCGAGACCCGATGGGGTGACCCGCGGGACCGGCTCTTTCGCCGGTGTGGCCGCGCGGCACCAAAACGACCCGGAGCGCGCGGCCGGTGGGATCAGCCGTCTAGGCCCGGTGCGGCCGGGACGTCGAGTTCCGTACGGGCGTAGTGGTTGAAGTAGTTGGTGTAGAGGTTCACCGCTACGTGGACGAACACCTCTGTCAGCTGGGTGTCCGTCCAGCCCTGTGCCACGGCCTTGTCCCACGCCGCGTCGGAGGCCTCGCCGACCTCGCCGGCGATCTCCCTCGCGACCTGGACCAGGGCGGCGAGCTTCGCGTCGTCGCCCGCCTCTCCACGGCGGATCGCCACGGTCTCCTCCTCGGTGAAGCCCGCCGTCTTCGCCGAGACCGTGTGCGCCGACTGGCAGTACGCGCACGCGTCGACCGCGCCCACGGCCAGGGCTATCGCCTCGCGTGTGCGGGCGTCGAAGGTGCCGTGCTCTGCGATGGCCGTGCTGATCGCCGCATAGGCCTCCAGGACCACGGGTGAGTGGGCCATCCCTCCGTGGATGTTGAGCACCTTCCCGAAACGCTTCTCCAGGCGGCGCAGGGTCTCCCCGCCGGCTGCGGGCGCGCTGTCGACGGTGTGGACGGGAATCCGCGGCATGTGATGCCTCTCCTCGGTAGTGGTGGGAATCCCCCGTCCCCGCAGTCTGCCGAAACAACGAGACCGCTGGGCGGTTGTCGCCTTCTTCCCTCACCGCCGCTTCTCCTGGTGGCGTACCACTTCGGGATTGCTCCGGCTCCCGTCAACCGCGCTTTGTGCAGGGCAGTTGTCCGGACCCGAGATCCCTCAGCAAGCCGGGAGATGCCGGCCGTTGGGCGATCCTCAATCGTATCTGTGGGATCCCTTCCCATGATTCGAACCAGGCCTTGTGGTGGATCCGATCGTGCCGTCACCGGTCTTCGCGATGTGTCCGCCGGTCACCACACCCGGCGGGACAGGGGGCCTTTTGGCGGCGGGGCCCGCATGGGGCGCCGTCGAGATCCCGCGCTGGAACGAACAGGCGTGACCGGTGGCCGCCTGCCCTGATGACGAAGGAAAGGAAACGCTGATGGCCGACGTGCGGCCCTACTACGAACTGCGCTATCTCGTCGGATTCGAGGAGACCAATCTGGTCGGCAACGTCTACTACGTCAACTACGTTCGCTGGCAGGGCCGGTGCCGGGAGATGTTCCTGCTGGACATGGCCCCCGAAGTGCTCGACGACATTCGCGACGACCTGAAGCTGTTCACCGTCTCGGTGAGCTGCGAATTCTTCGCCGAGATCACCGCCTTCGACCAGCTCTCGATCCAGATGCGCCTGGAGGAGCTGACCCAGACGCAGATCGCCTTCACCTTCGACTACGTGCGATTGCACGAGGGCACCGAGAAGCTGGTGGCCCGTGGCCGGCAGCGGGTGGCCTGTATGCGCGGCCCCAATGGCGACACCCGGCCCACGAGGGTGCCCGAGGCCCTGCGGCTGGCCCTGGAACCGTACGCCGCGCAGGTACCGGCCTCAGCCTCCGTTCGCGAGGGCTGAGGTGCCGACGGACATGTCCGGGACGTGGTCCTGGTGGAGGCCTGTGCCGTAGCCCTGTCCGACGATGCGGTGGGCCGCTGCGTCGTAGTAACCCTCCTCGGCCGGGACATCGGTGGACAGACAGCTGACGTAGCGGTTGTACATGCAGAAGGCCGCGGCGATCAGCACGGTGTCGTGGATGTCGCTGTCCTCGGCACCTTCGGCGCGGGCCGCGGCGACCGCGTCGTCGGACACCGGACGGGCATGTTGCCGCACCTCGGCCGCGATCCGCAGCAGGGCGCGCAGCCGAGGAGTGACCGGCGCGCTGTCCGGGCCGGCGCACACGGCCCTGACCGTGTCCCGGCCTCCGTCGAGCTGGGCGGCGGCCGCCGCGCCGTGCGTTCCGGCGCAGAAAGGGGTGCTGTTCAGGTGGGAGACATACGCCGCGATCAGCTCGCGCTCCCCGCGACTCAGGGAGGCCGGCTCCCGCAGCAGCACGTTGGCGAGGTGGTTGAGCGGCGCGGCGGTGTCCGGGCGGTGGGCCATCAGACCGCGGATGCCGGGCTCGTCGTTGCCGGTCTTGATATGTGGCATGGGCATGTCCTCGTCTGTCGTCCGAGCGGTAGACCCGTCCATGCTCCTGAGAGCGTCGTCCGCGACCAACTCCTCCCTTGCTCAATTCGGTTCGGCCGCCGCGCACTGATCACCTCCCCTGCTCCCTTCCGCTCTCCGTCCGGAGATCCAGCAACCGGGAAGAAGGAATCGCCGCCCGTCCCCTTTACGCTGTCGCCAGATCCGACGGCTGACAAGGAAGCTCTGTTGTGGCAGGCATCGATGGATTACCGGTTCGTGGGAGCGGCGTCGGCACCGGAGGGAACGAGGTGCGGCGGCGCGGACTCCTGCTGGTCCTCGGTACGGTCGCCGGTTTTCTGCTGACCGTGATCTGGTCGGCGGAGTTCGTCGACCAGACGGTCGGCGGCAATGTGGCGAGGTCGATTCTCGGTCGTGATCCGGAGACTGCCCCGCTTGCCTCGGTGGCGGCCGGGACGGCCTTCGCCTTCACGTCGGGTCTCGCCGGGACTCTCACCGCGTGCAACATCGCGGTGTTCGGCACGGTCGCTCCGATGCTGGGGACCGTGAACAGTCGTGCGGGCCGGGCCGTCCAGGCGCTCAGACCGCTGGGCTGGCTCTTCCTGGGAATGGTCGTGGTCTCGGCGGTGTACGGGGCGGTGGTCGGTCTGGTGGGGACGTCGATGCCGCAGTTCTCCGAGGCGCAGACCGTTCCGGGGGAGTTGTCGGGGCGATCGGTGCAGTCGATGGTCACGTTCGGGGTGATCGGGCTGTCGATGTTCTGGCTGGGGCTCAGCGCGCTGGGGTACACCCGTGATCCGTTCGCGAGGTCGGCCCGCCGCTTCCCGCACGCCCAGACGGTGTTCATGGGTGTCCTGGTCGGTGGCTTCCTCATCGGGCGGCCGTATCCGCTCTTCCGCCAGCTCTTCCGTGATGCGGCCGAGAGCGGCAACCCCTTGTACGGGGCGGCGGCGTTCGTGCTGCAGTCGGTCGGCAACGTGGTGATCATCGCGGTGATCTTCTTCCTGATGGCCTATTTCGCCGGCGGCCGGCTGTCCGTCTGGATGACGGCCAGGCCGGGCCGGATGGCTGCCGTGACCGCGGTGACCCTGATCGTCGCGGGCGTATTCACCGTCCTGTACTGGGACGTCAGGCTGCTCGCGCGCCGCGAGATCATTCCCTGGTACCCGATCGCGCCTTGGGCGGCCTGACAGCATCGGACGCCGCCCGGCCACGATCGCGAGCAAGGGTGTGCGCATTCCCGAAGATGCCGTGATCCTCGCCGCCGATCGACGATGAGGCCCTCGCCACCCTCCTTGGTGGCCGACCGAGGAGGCGCCGCGTGGCAACGGCAATGGGCTCTCTGCGCAGACTTCTGATGGCTCCGTCCCTGCGTGACGTGAGCTTCGCCGGACGCGGGTTCCCGGTGACCGAAACCGCTGCCACCAGGCAGCTGGAGACCATCCCGCAGGCCGTGGTGACCGGCTTCGAATGGGGCATCGAGTCCAAGGACCTGTGGGAGATCGAGCGGCGGCTCTCGCTGGTCGACCCGGAGGTGCAGGGCTTCGCGTACGAGGGCGCGACCATGGCCTCGGTCATCCGGGACGCGATGCCCGGCCGCGGCGGACGCACCCGGGAGCTCCTCCAGGGCGCCGGACGGCGGCACATCTTCCTCAACTACATCGGCATCGGGTTCGCCATGGCCAAGCTGCCCCGGCCGTTGTGGAAGAAGGTCATGCCCGACGAGCTCGACGGCGAGGAGTTCTACCCGCCGATGAACTGGCTCGCCGTCGACGGGTACGGCTTCGACCGTGCCTACTTCGACCCCGCCCGCTGGGTCGACGACCAGCGTCCGGACACCCCCTACGCGTGGGACGGGCACCCGGACTACTTCCGGCGGGCGGTGGACCAGGGCATCGGCCGTGCCCTGTGGTTCATCCACGGTGCGCACGTCGGGCAGGTCAGCGCCGCCGTGCGCAGGTTCGCCTCCGAACGTGAGCCGGATCTGTGGGCGGGCGTCGGACTCGCCGCCACCTTTGCGGGCTGCTCCACGGCCGACGAACTGGCCGCGCTGCGCGCCGAGGCCGGTGAGCTGCACGGCCATGTGGCGCAGGGCGCCGTCTTCGCGGCGAAGGCCCGCCACTTCTCCGCCACCGTCCCCGAGCACACCCGGACCGCGCTGCACGCGCTGGCCGGGATCACCGTCGAGGCGGCGGCCGCGCTCGCCGACGCCGCCGCGCCCGAACCGGGCGTGGCGGGTGATGTCCCGACCTATGAATTGTGGCGCCGCGCGGTGCGTGAACAACTTCTCGCGCATACCCGTCAAGCATTCCTGGAGTAGCCACACGGGTACCTCTGTCGAATATCTTCGTCTAACGAACGGGAAATTCAGGCAAAGGATCGAGGGGCGGTATTTCAGGTGTCCATGATGCGTGCGTTGAGGCGCCGGGTCCTCACGCCCAATGTCCGGGAAACGCAACTGGAAACACGCGGGTTCCACATCAAGAACGCGGAGGCCAAGCAGCAGCTGGAAACGGTCGGGAAGAGCTTCCTCCAGGGATATGCCTACGCGGTCGAGGCACGCTCCGCGGACCAGGCCGCCGACTGGCTGGAGACGGTCCCCCGGGCCTTCCGCGGTTTCGCGTACGAGGGCGCCGGTATGGGCGCCGTCATGCTGGACTCGCTGACGGGCGGCAACAAGCGGCTGACCGGGATCCTGGAGGGCAGGGGCCGGCACCACAACTACATGATCTATGTCGGCGTCGGCTGGGCGATGGCCAGACTGCCGCGGTTCATGTGGCCCGACGTGACCCGTTCCGATCCGGTGCTGCGCTGGCTGATCCTGGACGGGTACGGCTTCCACCAGGCGTACTTCAAGACCGACGCCTATGTCCGCGACCCGGGCCCGGAACACCCCTTCAGCTGGAAGGGAGGGCCGGACGCCTACAGTGCCCGCGTCATCGACCAGGGCATCGGCCGCGCCCTGTGGTTCGTCGGCGGCACCGACCCGGACGTCGTCGCCGAGCTCATCGACGCCTACCCCGCCCACCGTCACGGCGACATGTACGCCGGCGCCGGGCTCGCCTGCACCTACGCGGGCAGCGCCGACGAGGACGAGCTGCGGCGCTTCGCCAAGCACGCGGGTGAGCACCGGCCGAACCTGGCGCAGGGCTCCGCGTTCGCCTGCGAGGCGCGCGAGCGGGCGGGTACGACGATCGCCCACACGCATGTCGCCGCCCGTGTCCTGTGCGGCGGCCGGACACCCGAGGAAGCCGCTCGGGTGTGTACCGACGCGGCGCCCGAGGGCTGCGACGGCGGCGAGATCCCCGCATTCGAGATCTGGCGGCAGCACATCGCCGCAGAAATCACTTCCGTTCCGCACGCGTAGAAAGGCGCTGGCATGACACACCCGATTTCCTGGCTGCGGAAGCAAGCGCCCGGAGTCATCGCACTCATTCTCATGGTCGGCACCTTTTACGCGGTGAAGCCGCATGAGTCGAGTGCTGCCGATAAAGCGGAGCTGGCGGAGAAGTTCGCCTTCAAGCCGATGGCGATAGCCATGCCGGGCGGATACACGAAACAGAGTGTCCGCAAGGTCAACAAGGCCTACAAGCATATCGAGGCGTGGATCTCCTCGGTCGGCGCGGGCGTCGCCATGAACGACATCGACGGCGACGGCCTGCCCAACGACCTGTGCATCACCGACCCGCAGATCGACCAGGTCGTGGTCACCCCCGCGCCGGTGCCCGGCCGCAGGAGCGCGTCGTACGCGCCGTTCACACTCGACATGTCGCCGCTGCCCAAGAGCGACATCATGGCCCCGATCGGCTGCGTCCCCGGTGACTTCAACGAGGACGGCGCGATGGACCTGCTCGTCTACTACTGGGGCCGTACCCCGGTGATCTTCCAGGCGAAGAAGGAGCCGGGCAAGGACACCACGATCATGGACCCGAAGTGCTTCGAGCCCGTCGAGCTCGTCCCCGGCAACGGCGGCAAGGACTACAGCGGCCCGCTGTGGAACTCCAACGCCGCGACCGTCGCCGACTTCGACGGTGACGGGCACAACGACATCTACATCGGGAACTACTTCCCCGACAGCCCTGTTTTGGACGACACCGTGCACGGCGGCGTGACGATGAACGACTCGCTGTCCCACGCCCAGAACGGCGGCGGCGGCCACTTCTTCCGCTGGACCCCCTCCGGCTACGAGCAGGTCAAGAACGTCCTGCCGAAGGACATCGACCAGGGCTGGACGCTGGCGGTCTCGGCCACCGACCTGGACGGGGACCAGCGCCCCGAGATGTACCTCGCGCACGACTTCGGGACCTCGGCCCTCCTCTACAACAGGTCGACCCCCGGCACGTTCAAGTTCAGCGAGGTCAAGGCCAAGCACACCGCGACCACTCCGAAGTCCAAGGAGATCGGCCGCAGCTCCTTCAAGGGCATGGGCGTCGACTTCGGCGACCTGGACAACGACGGCCTGTACGACGCCTTCGTCTCCAACATCACCACGTCCTTCGGCATCCAGGAGTCGAACTTCGCCTTCATCGGAACGGCCCGTGACAAGTCGGACCTGCGTGCCCGCTTCCGCGACGGCGTCGCCCCCTACAAGGACAAGAGCGCACCGCTCAACCTCGCCTGGTCCGGATGGGGCTGGGACGTGAAGATGGGCGACTTCGACAACGACGGAATCCAGGAGATCACCCAGGCCGTCGGCTTCGTCAAGGGCAAGCGCAACCGCTGGGCCCAGCTCCAGGAGCTCGCCACCGCCAACGACTCGCTGGTCAAGCACCCCCGCTTCTGGCCCCGCGTGGAGGAGGGCGACGACCTCGCCGGCGACCAGCACCTGCGCTTCTTCGTCCAGGACAAGGACGGCGAGGCCTACAGCGACCTGTCCAAGCAGCTCGGCCTGGCCGTACCCGTGCCCAGCCGGGGTATCGCCACCGGCGACGCCGACGGCGACGGACGCCTCGACATGGTCGTGGCACGCCAGTGGGAGGACCCCGTCTTCTACTGCAACACGAGCCAGGACACCGGCGGTTACCTGAACCTCAGTCTCACCGACAAGGCCGGTTCGCCCGTGATCGGCGCACAGGTCACCGTGACCCTCTCCGACGGCAGCACCCGCCTGGGCCGTGTCGACGGCGGCAGCGGCCACTCCGGCAAGCGCAGCCAGGACGTGCACATCGGCCTCGGCCAGGAGGCTGAGGGACCGGTGCGGACCCACCTGACCTGGCGCGACCGCACCGGGCAGGTGCACAACAAGGATCTCCAGCTGGCCCCCGGCCGGCACTCGCTGGAACTCGGCGCCGACGTGAAGGAGAAGTGACCGTGCCCGAAACCAAGGCGAACACGGCTGCCGCCCCCCGGCACGATGTGAAGGTCATTACCGCACTCCGCCGGTTCGCGATCTCGATCTCGATCCTCAACATTGCCGGGTACACCTTCCTCGGTTTCGAGCAGCCATGGCTGTGGCCGTTCATCGCGGTCTTCACCGCCTACGTGGTGGAAATCGGCCTGGAGGTGGTCAGCGCCAGGGGTGAGAAGCGCGCACCGCGCTTCGCGGGCGGGGGACTCAAGGGGATGGTGGAGTTCCTCTTCCCCGCACACATCACCGGTCTCGCGGTGAACATGCTCACGTACGTCAATGACCGCGTCTGGGTCCTGGTGTTCGGCGTCATCGTGGCCGTCGGCACCAAATGGGTGCTGCGAGCCCCGCTCAAGGGGCGTATGCGGCACTTCATGAACCCGTCGAACTTCGGCATCGCGGTGATCCTGCTGCTCTTCCCGTGGGCCAGCATCGCCCCGCCCTACCACTTCACCGAGTACCTGTACGGCCCCGCCGACTGGGTCCTCCCGGCGATCATCCTGGTTCTGGGCACCATGCTGAACGCGAAGCTGACGGGCCGTATGTGGCTGATCGGCGCCTGGCTGGTCGGGTTCGCCCTCCAGGCGATCATCCGTGGCCTGGTGATGGGGACCTCCATCCCTGCGGCGCTGGGCATGATGACCGGGGTGGCCTTCATCCTCTTCACGAACTACATGGTCACCGACCCCGGCACCTCCCCCTCCAAGCGTTCCTCCCAGATCGCCTTCGGCGCCGGCGTCGCCGCGATGTACGGGGTGCTGACCGGGCTCGGCATCGCGTACGGCATCTTCTTCGCCACCGCCCTGGTCTGCCTGATCCGCGGCGGCTACCTGTGGGGCCTGCACTTCATGGCGAAGCAGCGTGCGGCGGCGGACAAGCAGGCACAGCAGGCCCCGGCACAGCAGGCCCTGGCGCAACAGGCCCCGGCACAGCGGACCCCGACAGAGCCCGCAGAGCAGGTCGCCGCCGTACCGGCTCCCGGGGCCTCCCCCGCCCCGGATCCCGCTCCCGTACGCGCGGCCACGGTCACGGCGGTCCGCACCGGTGACCCGTGCCAGGACGGCACCTGCTTCCACGGCAAGTGCGCGTCCCTCCGGGCGGCGGCGCAGGAGAAGAAGGCGGCGATGCCAGGATGAGCCGAATCGCGATCGTTGGCGTGTCGTGCAGTTACCCCGACGCCACCACCCCGCGCGAACTGTGGGAGAACGCGGTCGCCGGGCGGCGTGCCTTTCGCCGACTGCCCGACGTGCGGATGCGCCTGGACGACTACTACGACCCGGACCCCACGGCCCCCGACAAGTTCTACACCCGTAACGCCGCCGTCCTGGAGGGGTGGGAGTTCGACCGTATCGCCCACCGCATCGCGGGCAGCACCTATCGTTCCACCGACCTCACGCACTGGCTCGCGCTCGACACCACCACCCGGGCGCTGGCCGACGCAGGCTTCCCGGCCGGGGAAGGGCTGCCCAAGGAGCGCACCGGCGTCGTCGTCGGCAACACCCTCACCGGTGAGTTCGCCCGCGCCAACATGATGCGGTTGCGCTGGCCGTACGTACGCCGGGTGCTCGCCGACGCCCTCAAGGGGCAGGACTGGGGCGACGAGCGCCTCGGCGAATTCCTCGAAGGAGTGGAGGACGCTTACAAGAAGCCGTTTCCCGCCATCGACGAGGACACCCTCGCGGGCAGCCTGTCCAACACCATCGCCGGCCGGATCTGCAACCACTTCGACCTCAACGGCGGCGGATACACCGTCGACGGCGCGTGCTCGTCCTCGCTCCTGTCGGTCACCACCGCCGCCACCTCGCTGCTGTACGAGGACCTCGACATCGCTGTCGCCGGGGGCGTCGACCTGTCCATCGACCCCTTCGAGATCATCGGCTTCGCCAAGACCGGAGCGCTCGCCAAGGACGAGATGCGGCTCTACGACCGCGGCTCCAACGGCTTCTGGCCCGGCGAGGGCTGCGGCATGGTCGTCCTGATGCGCGAAGAGGACGCCCTCGCCGCCGGACACCGTATCTACGCCTCGATCGCCGGCTGGGGCGTTTCCTCCGACGGGCAGGGCGGCATCACCCGCCCCGAGGTCAGCGGCTATCAGCTCGCTCTGGCCCGCGCCTACGAACGGGCCGGCTTCGGCATCGACACCGTCCCGCTCTTCGAGGGCCACGGCACCGGCACCGCCGTCGGCGACGCGACCGAACTCAGGGCGATCATGGGCGCCCGTGCCCAGGCCGATCCCGACGCCCCCAGCGCCGTCATCAGCTCCATCAAGGGCATGATCGGTCACACCAAGGCCGCCGCCGGAATCGCCGGACTGATCAAGGCCACGATGGCCCTGGACGCCGCGATGCTGCCACCCGCCATCGGCTGCGTCGACCCGCACGAGCTACTCACCGCCGAGTCGGCCAACCTGCGGGTACTGCGCAAGGCGGAGGCCTGGCCCAAGAACACACCGCTGCGCGCCGGGATCACCGCCATGGGATTCGGCGGGATCAACACCCATGTCGTACTCGACAAGGCCGCCCCCGCCAAGCGCCAGGTCACCAGCCGCCGCGCCACCACCCTGGCCAACTCGCTCCAGGACGCCGAACTGCTGCTCCTGGATGCCGAATCACCGCAGGCGCTCAAGGAACGCCTCATCCAGGTCGCCGACTTCGCCGGCACGGTCTCCTACGCCCAGCTCGCCGACCTGGCCGCCACCCTCCAGCGCGAACTGCGCGAACTGCCCCACCGGGCGGCTGCCGTCGTCACCTCACCGCAGGACGCCGAACTGCGGCTGCGCCGGCTGGCCGACGCGCCGAACGGGGGCGAAGGCATCACGCTCTCCTCCGACGGCCGTGCCATCCTCGGCCGGGCGACCGGGGGCGCCCGCATCGGCTTCCTCTTCCCGGGCCAGGGCTCGGGCACCTCGACCGGTGGCGGCGCGCTCGCCCGCCGCTTCACCGAGGCCGCCGACGTGTACAGGCGGGCCAAGCTGCCCGCCACCGGCGACATGGTCGCCACCGACGTGGCTCAGCCCCGCATCGTCACCGGCTCCACCGCCGGACTGCGCGTCCTGGATGCGCTCGGCATCGAGGCTGACATCGCCGTCGGCCACAGCCTCGGCGAACTCTCCGCCCTGCACTGGGCGGGCGCCCTGGACTCCACCACTCTGCTGGAGGCGGCCCGGGTCCGCGGAGCGGCCATGGCCGAGCACAGCGCCTCGGGCACCATGGTCTCGCTGGCCGCCACCCCCGAGCAGGCCGGGGAGCTCATCGAAGAGCTGCCTGTCGTCATCTCCGGTTACAACGGCCCCCACCAGACCGTTGTCGCCGGAAGTGTCGACGCCGTCGCAGCTGTCACCGGACGGGCCGGACAAGCCGGTGTCACCTGCACCGACCTCGCGGTCTCGCACGCCTTCCACTCGCCCCTGGTCGCTCCGGCCGCCGACGCCTTCGGCGCCTGGCTCGCCGGAGTGCGCATGGACGAGGTGAACCGCCGGGTCGTTTCCACCGTCACCGGCGGCGAACTGGAGAGCGACACCGACCTGTCCAAGCTGCTGCGGCGGCAGATCACCGACCCGGTGCTGTTCACCCAGGCGGTACAGTCGGCCGCTCCCCATGTCGACCTGTTCGTCGAGGTCGGCCCCGGCCGGGTGCTCGCCGGCATGGCGGCAGCCACCGCCGAGGTACCGGCTGTCGCCCTCAACACCGACGACGAGTCCCTGCGTGGACTGCTCCAGGTCGTCGGCACCGCCTATGTGCTGGGCGCCCCGCTCATCCACGAGCGGCTCTTCAACGACCGGCTGACCCGGCCGCTGGAAGTCGGCGCCGAGTTCAGCTTCCTGGCCAACCCCTGCGAGCAGGCGCCCGATGTCGCCCTGCCCGCCACGCGCGGCCCCCGGGCCGAGGACTCCGGCAACGGCGTCACCGCACAGGCCGGCGGCTCGGCGGGACAGTCGGCGCTCAGCGTGCTGCGCGCCCTGGTCGCCGAACGGGCGGAACTGCCGCCCGAGCTGGTCGACGAGAACAGCAGTCTCCTGGACGACCTGCACATGAGCTCGATCACGGTCGGCCAGATCGTCAATCAGGCCGCCGTCCAGCTCGGCCTCACCGCCGCCCACGTACCGACCAACTTCGCTACCGCGACGATGACCGAACTGGCCGAAGCGCTCACCACCCTCGCCGAGACGGGTGACAGCGGTACGGGCGCCGCACCCGTCGTGGCCGGCGCCGCCGCGTGGGCCCGCCCCTTCGCCGTCGACCTCGACGAGGTCCCGCTGCCCGCCCCCGTACTGGGCGGGGGCAACGGCTCCTGGGAGCTGTTCACCACCCAGGACCACCCCTTCGCTCAGGACGTGCGAAGCGCCCTCGAGAACGCCGCGGTGGGCTCCGGAGTCCTGGTCTGCCTACCGCCCGCCTGCACCCGGGAGCAGATCGAACACGCGTTGAACGGTGCCAGGGCCGCCCTCGCGGGCGACCGCGAGCGCCGCTTCGTCCTGGTGCAGCACGGCCGGGGCGCGGCCGGACTGGCCAAGACTCTTCACCTGGAGGCCCCCCACCTGCGGACCACCGTCGTGCACACCCCGGTGGCCGACGGCGCCGCGGAGCGGGTGGCCGCCGAGGTCGCGGCGACCACCCGCTTCAGCGAGGTCCATCTCGCCGCGGACGGCACCCGCCGTGTCCCGGTACTACGCGCCCTGCCGGTCCGCGCCGGGCGCACCGACCAGGTCCTGGAGGACTCCGACGTCCTGCTCGTCACCGGCGGGGGCAAGGGCATCACCGCCGAGTGCGCCCTGGCTGTGGCCCGGCAGACCGGCGTCAAGCTGGCCGTCATCGGCCGGTCGGACCCCGCCCTGGACGAGGACCTCGCCACGAACCTGCGGCGTATGGAGGACAGCGGGGCAACGGTGCGTTACGCCGCTGCCGACGTCACCGACCCGGTACGCGTCACCGCGGCCGTCGCCGAACTCACCGCCGCGCTCGGCCCCGTCACCGCCGTGCTCCACGGGGCAGGCCGCAACGAGCCCGCCCCCCTCACCGGCCTCGGCATGGACACCTTCCACGCCACGTTCGCCCCCAAGGTCGACGGGCTGCGCACCGTCCTGGACGCCGTCGGCGAGGAGAACCTGAAACTCCTCGTCACCTTCGGCAGCATCATCGGCCGGTCCGGACTGCGCGGCGAGGCGCATTACGCCACCGCCAACGAATGGCTGGCCGACCTCACCGAGAAGGTCGCCCGCGACAATCCGGACTGCCGTGCCCTGTGCATGGAATGGTCCGTGTGGTCCGGTGTCGGCATGGGCGAGAAGCTCTCCGTCGTGGAGTCCCTGTCCCGCGAGGGCATCGTCCCGGTCTCGCCCGACCAGGGCGTCGAGATCCTGCTGCGGCTGATCTCGGACCCGGACGCCCCCGTGGTGACGGTGATCAGCGGACGCACCGAAGGGATCGGAACGGTACGCCGCGACCTCCCGCCGATGCCGCTGCTGCGGTTCACCGGGACCCCGCTGGTGCGTTACCACGGCGTCGAACTCGTCACCGAGGCCGAACTGAACGGCGGTACCGATCTCTACCTCGCCGACCACCTCCTGGACGACAACATGCTGATGCCCGCGGTGATCGGTATGGAGGCCATGGTCCAGGTGGCGTCCGCGGTCACCGGACGCGGCGACGTACCGGTCATCGAGGGGGCGCAGTTCCTGCGGCCCATCGTGGTGCCGCCCGCAGGGACCACCCGCATCCGGATCGCGGCCACCGTCACCGACACCGACACCGTGGACGTGGCCATCCACGCGGAGGACACCGGCTTCGTCGCCGAACACTTCCGGGCCCGGCTGGTCTACTCCGGCGCCGGAATCCCGGACGGGCCCCCGGCCCAGGTCGGCCCGGACGTCCCGGCCGCCCCGCTGGACCCGGCGGCCGACCTGTACGGCGGTGTCCTCTTCCAGGGCGAGCGCTTCCAGCGGCTGCGCCGCTTCCACCGGGCGGCCGCCCGGCACGTCGACGCCGATGTGGCGATCGCCGCGCCGTCCGGCTGGTTCGCCGGCTTCCTGCCGGGCACCCTGCTGCTGGCCGATCCGGGGATGCGGGACGCGCTGATGCACGGCAACCAGGTGTGCGTCCCCGACGCGACCCTGCTGCCGTCCGGCATCGAGCGGCTGTACCCGATGGCCGCCGGCGACGACCTGCCGCAGGAGGTGCGCTACTGCGCCACCGAGCGCCACCGGGACGGCGACACCTATGTGTACGACATCGCGGTACGCACTCCCGACGGCACTGTCGTCGAACGGTGGGAGGGGCTCACCCTGCATGCCGTCCGCAAGACGGACGGCTCCGGGCCGTGGGTCGCCCCGCTGCTCGGCTCCTACCTGGAGCGGACTCTGGAGGAGGTGCTCGGCACCCATCTCGACATCGCCGTCGAACCGGACCTGCCCGGCGCCGGGGAGTCCAAGGACGAGCGACGTGCGGCCACCGCACGGGCCGTTCAGCGAGCACTGGGCGAGAGCGCCGAAGTGCGCTACCGGCCCGACGGACGCCCCGAACTCGCCGACGACCGCCGGATCTCGGCCGCCCACGGCCTGGGCGTGACCCTCGGGGTCGCCGCCGCGCAGACCGTGGCCTGCGACATCGAGGCGGTCTGCGTACGCAGCGCCACCGAATGGGCGGGGCTGCTCGGTGAGCACGCCGAGCTGGCCGCTCTGGTGGCCAAGGAGACGGGCGAGGCCCCCGACACCGCGGCGACGCGTGTGTGGGGCGCCGTCGAGTGTCTCAGGAAGGCCGGACTGATGGCCGGGGCGCCCCTCACACTGGCTCCGCCGAACAAGGACAACTGGGTGGTCCTCACCGTGGGCGGACTACGGATCGCCACCTTTGTCACGGCGCTGCGCGACGCCCTGGAACCGGCGGTGCTGGCCTTCCTCGCCGAAGGCCCGGACGGCGCCGTCACCGCCGCCAGGACCCGGCCATGACCGGCCGGACGGGCCGCCGCACGGGCCGGCTCCCGGTCGCCGCCCCCGTACCCGCACTGATCCCCGATGCGCCGGCACGAGCGTCGGCGTCCTGCGCGGCCGGATCCCGGCCGCTGACAGGGAGGCAGACATGAGCCCGACAACTGTTCCGTCCATGGAACTCGTCGACCTGGAGGACCGAAAACAACTGCGGGGCGCGTTCAGCACCTTCCCCACCGGGGTCACCGTGGTGACCGTCGGCGGGGACTCCCCGCGGGGCATGACGGCCAACTCGTTCACCTCCGTCTCCCTCTCTCCGCCCCTGGTGCTCGTCTGCGTCGGCAAGGACGCGCTGATGCACGGCAGCCTGGACCGTTCGCAGACGTTCTCGGTGTCGGTGCTCGACGTCGGCCAGGAGGCCGTGGCACGCCACTTCGCCGACCATTCCCGTCCCGTGGGAGCCGGCCAGTTCGACGCCGTCGCCTGGCAGCCCGGACCGAAGTCCGGCGCACCGCTGATCGCCGGTGCCGTGGCGCATCTGGAGTGCGAGAAGAAGAAGTTGTACGAAGGCGGTGACCACACGATCTTTCTCGGCGAGGTGCTCTCTGCGGTGCGCTGGCCGTTCCGTGAAGCCCTGCTGTTCTCCGGCGGCCGCTTCCGGCGGTTCGCCCCTGAACACGGTGAAGGCAAGGTGGCATGAGGATCGACCCGCCGGGCCCGCCGGTCAGTGCCCTGCCGGGGCTGCTGAGGAAGTTCGCGGTGAACCGCCTGGGGATGATGAAGGACGCGGCCGCCCTGGGCGACGCCGTGCGGGTCTCCATGGGGCCCAGGAAGCTCTACATCTTCAACCGGCCCGACTACGCCAAACACGTCCTCGCCGACAACAGCACCAACTACCACAAGGGCATCGGCCTCGTGCAGTCCCGCCGGGTCCTGGGCGACGGCCTGCTGACCAGTGACGGCGAGGTGTGGCGGGCCCAGCGCCAGACGGTGCAGCCCGCGTTCAAGCCGGGGCGCATCAACCGGCAGGCGCACGCCGTCGCGCAGGAGGGCACCAAACTGGTCGCCCTCCTGCGCGCCCATGAGGGGCGTGGCCCGGTCGACGTCCTTCAGGAGGTCACCGGGCTCACCCTCGGTGTGCTTGGCCGCACCCTGCTCGACTCCGACCTCACCTCCCAGGACACCCTCGCGCCCGCCTTCGAAGAGGTGCAGGACCAGGCGATGCTGGAGATGGTCTCCCAAGGCATGGTGCCCAGCTGGCTCCCACTGCCTGCACAGGCCCGCTTCCGCCGGGCCCGCCGGGAGCTGTACCGGGTGGCGGATCTGCTGGTGGCCGACCGCAGCGCGCGGATGGCCGACGGTGAGCCCGGCGACGATGCACTGTCCCGGATCATCGAGGCCGCCCGACGGCGGAACAGGCGGCCCCAACAGGTCCGCAGACAACTCCGGGAGGAGCTGGTCACCTTGCTGCTCGCGGGGCACGAGACGACGGCCAGTACCCTCGGCTGGACGCTGCACCTGCTGGAGCGTCATCCCGAGGTCCGCGCCGCTGTCCGCGAGGAGGCCAGGAACGTCCTGGGCGAACGTCTCCCGGACGTCGACGACCTGCACCGGCTGACTTACACGACCATGGTCGTCCAGGAGGCCATGCGGCTCTACCCGCCGGTGTGGGTCCTGCCCCGGATAGCCCAGCAGCTGGACGAGGTCGGCGGATACACGGTGTCGGCCAAGGCCGACGTCCTGATCTGCCCGTACATCATGCACCGCAATCCGCGTCTCTGGGAGGACCCCGAGCGCTTCGATCCCGAGCGCTTCGATCCGCAGGCGGTGGCCAGCCGCCCCCGGTACGCCTATATTCCCTTCGGCGCGGGACCGCGCTTCTGCGTCGGCAGCAACCTCGGCATGATGGAAGCGGTGTTCGTGACCGCGCTGGTCACCCGGGACCTCGACCTGCGTACCCTCCCCGGGCACCGGGCGGTCGCCGAGCCCATGCTGTCGCTGCGGATGCGCGGCGGACTGCCGATGACAGTGAGCGCGGCGGGCTGATGGACGAGCGGAAACGCCCAACGGGCCGCAGGAGAAAGCCCTTTCGCGTCCGGCCCCGTCCGCCGCGAGTGCGGCCGGACCGGACGGAGCAAACGGACCGGACGGACCGGGGGCCCACCCCTGTGAGGAGGCAGCCCACCAGCGACAGCGACCACGTGTCCCGGGTGCCGGCCGGAGCAGCACCCACCACGGAGCCGTCGGCCGGCACAGTCCTCGGCGCGGCGGCGGCTTCGCCCGCCGCGTACAACGCGTCCACCGCTCAGGAGACGGCCACCGCGCTGATCCGTCTGCTGATGGAGCAGCTGGGGTTGGCTCCTGGCGGCATCGCGCCGAGGGACCGCACCGAAACTCCGGGAACGGGAGTGCAGGGCCCGGCCGGTGGGCCGGGGCGCCCTTCACGGGGCCGGGCAGAACATACCGGGGGCAAGTGGTCTCCGGGGAAGGGAACCCATGTGAAACAGGAGAGGGAGGAGCGGCGATGAGGCCGCTCGTGCGGGCCGTGCTGCGGGGCTCCCTGCGGCAGGTGCGGTACGTAGATGTGATCGCCCCGCGCCGCGCCCGGGGCCTGGTGGCGCAGGTGTACCGCCGCACGGAGCGGGACTTCGGGGTGCTCGCACCGCCCGTGGCCCTCCACTCGCCGGCTGCCACATCGCTGGCGGCGACCTGGCTGATGCTGCGTGAGACCCTGCTCGCCGACGGCCTGGTGAGCCGCGCGGTGAAGGAGACGGTCGCCACCGAGGTCTCACGCGCCAATGACTGCCCGTACTGCGTCGGTGTGCACCAGGCGGTCCTGGGGACGCTGCCGCCGGACAGGACGGTCGCCCGGATCGCCGAGTGGGCCAGGGCGACCGGACGGCACGCCCCGGGAGACTCGGCCGCGAGCGCTGCCCCGCTCCCGTTCCCGGACGCACAGGCGCCGGAACTCTGCGGCGTCGTGGTGACGTTCCACTACATCAACCGCATGGTGACCCTCTTCCTGGCCGACTCCCCCATGCCCGCCCGGACGCCGACGCCCCTGCGTGGGCCCATCATGCGCACCACCGCCCTGGCCATGCGTCCCGTCGCCCCGGGCCCGCTGGCGCCGGGCGACTCGCTCGGCCTGCTGCCCCCGGCGCCCCTGCCCCCCGGACTGGAGTGGGCCCTGGGCAGTCCTTCCGTGGCCGAGGCCTTCGGGCGGGCCTTCGCCGCCGTGGACCAGGGGGCGCGCTGGGTGCCAGAACCGGTACGGGAGCGGTTGCGCTCACGCCTCGACCGGTGGGACGGATCCGCCCCGGGGCTGGGCCGGGGGTGGCTCGATGAGGCCGTGTCGGCGCTGCCGGCCGAGGACGTGCCGGCTGCCCGGCTCGCACTGCTGACCGCCTTCGCGCCGTACCAGACCCTCCCGGAGGACGTCGCGGCCTTCAGGAGCCGGTTCCCCACCGACCGTGAACTCATCGAGTTCACGTCCTACGCCGCCCTGACCACCGCGGTGCGGATCGGCGGCCGGATCTGCGCACCCCGCCGGGCCGGGCCGGCATGAAACCGGCCCCGGCACGGGCGGGTGGCGGGGTCAGAAGGGGTAGCGGACGCCGGTGAGGCGTTCGGACTCCTCCCACAGGCGGTGCCGGACCTCCGGGTCGCGGGCGGCCCTGCCGGGACGGACGAGTCCGGGTGCGCCCCGTGTCTCGGTCACGCCGAGCGGCCCGTAGAACTCACCGCCCCGCGCCCCGGGGTCGGTGGCGGCACGCAGACCGGGCAGCATCCCCATGTGGGCGGGCTGGAGGAACAGCGGCGCGAACACGGAGCCGGACCTGCGCACGGGGGCCGGGAAGTTCCGGCCCAGGCCGGTCGCGGCCAGCCCTGGGTGGGCGGCGAGCGAGGCGAGGCCCGGGCCCGACTCCGCCAGCCTGTCGTGGAGTTCGAGGGCGAACATGAGGTTGGCCAGCTTGGACTGGTTGTAGGCCCGGTACCGGCTGTAGCCGCGTTCGGCGTGGAGGTCGCGGAAGTCTATGCGCCCCAGCCTGTGGAGGTAGCTGCTGATCGTCACCACGCGTGCGCCGGGTGCGGCCCGCAAGGGGTCCAGGAGCAGGCCGGTGAGGGCGAAGTGACCGAGGTGGTTCGTGGCGAACTGCAGTTCGTGTCCGTCCGGGGTGTGGGCCCGGTCGTTCCACATCACACCCGCGTTGTTGATCAGCAGGTCGATGCGGGCGAACTGCGCGCAGAGTTCCTTCGCCCCGTCCCGCACGGAGGCGAGGCTGGCGAGGTCCAGCCGCCGGACCGTCAGGGTGGCCGCGGGTACACGGGCCCGGATGCGGGCCGCCGCGGCGGCCCCACGGTCCGGGTCGCGTACGGCCAGTACCACGTGGGCGCCTCGCCGGGCGAGTTCCTCCGCCGTGCGCAGTCCGATGCCGGAACTCGCGCCGGTGACCACCGCGGTGGTGCCTGTCCGGTCCGGGATGTCGGCCGTGCTCCACTTGCGCCGGGTGCTCATCCGTCGTCCCTTCCTGGGTGGGTTGCCTCAGCCGCCCTGCGCGGGCCCGCCCCGGTAGCTCGGCGCCGTTGAGCTGCGAGACATACGCCGCGATGAGTTCACTCTCCCCCGGGCTGAGCGAGGACAGCGCCCGCAGCAGCTCGTTCGCGAGGCCACCCAGCGGCGCGGCGGTGTCGGGACAGTGGGCCGTCAGTCAGGCCGCTGATTCCGGGGAGGTCGTTATCCAGTGCGATGTGGGGCACGGCTCTTCCTCCGAAAGGGGGAGACGGGCGGCCGGTGAGAGCGGCGCGCCGCGGGGCGACAGGGCCTCCTGATGCCAGGAAGCTAGTGAACCGGACCGTCGGTGGCAACTCTGCGCCGGGCCTCGGAAACGCCTCTGTGTCATGGGCGGACCACCGGCCCGGTGCGGGGACAGGACAATCGGTCCTCCCGCGATCAAGCCGCTGAGCAGGAGCATCTGCCCGGCGGGGGCCGGGGCGGCCGGCGTAGCGCACACCAAAGGCGCGGCGCCGAGCCGCTCGGCAGCACGCGGGTGTCCGCGCACCGGTCCTCGTGAAGAGCACGGAGGAAGAAGCCCCCGCGCGAGCCTGATGTGATGAGCCACGATTCCCCGACCGTGGAGGTTCAAGCATGGCCATCAGCACGGGAGCGCCACCGCGTACGCTGCGGGGAGGAATCGACTCCATCAACGGTCGCCACCATCAACTCGGCCTGCGCTTACTCCTGTTCATCGTTGTCGAGCACTGGGCGGAGCACCTGGTCCAGGCGTACCAGATCTATGTCATGGGCGTTGTCACGTTGGCTGACCGGCCTGGGATGATCTTCGGGTTGATCACGCTGGGAAGGATCGTCCGTGGACAGTGCGTCGCCGTCGTACAAGGGGCACCGGTACCCGGTCGAGGTGGTCTCCCACTGCGTGTGGCTGTGCTTCCGCTTCCCGCTGTCGTTCCGTGAGGTGGGGGAGCCGATGCTGCAGCGCGGCGTCATCGTCTCGCACGAGACCGTGCGCCGCTGGTGCGCCAAGTTTGGTCAGGCGTATGCGAACGGACTGCGCAGCCGCCGGCCCCGGCCCGGGGACAAAAGGCATGTGGGCGAGGTGTTCATCAAGGTCAACGGCGAGCTGAAGTATCTGTGGCGAGCCGTCGACGCCGGCGGCAACGTCCTCGACATCCTCGTGCAGAACCGGCGGGACAAGGCCGCCGCCAGGCGGTTCTTCCGCCACCTGATGAAGAAGACGCGTGTGGTGCCGCGGGTGGTCGTCACCGACAAGCTGCGCTCCTGCCGCGCCGCCCACCGAGAGGTCATGCCCTCCGTCGAGCACCGCTGTCACAAGGGATTGAACAACCGGGCAGAGAACAGCCACCAGCCCACGCGGCAGCGTGAAAGGGCAATGAAGGGCTTCCGTTCCGTCGGCGGGGCGCAGCGGTTCCTATCGGCGTTCAGCGGCATCTCCCCTCGTTTCCGGCCCCGCCGCCACCTGATGACCGCACACGACTACCGGGCCGAGATGACCCTCCGCTTCGCGATCTGGGACCAGATCACCGGCACCGTCGGCCAGCCCACCGCAGCTTGAATCAGGACTGAAGGCTTGAGCCAGCCACACCCTGGCACCACGTCAGATACCCACGTACCCAACAACATGACAGCGCCACCGGGACGGCTTCGCTCTGTTCGGGTCCGTGTACACGACCCTGTTCAAGAAGTCTTCCGACGAGGAGCGCAAGGAGCGGCTGAACGAGCTGGGGCCGATGGTCCTGGAGATCATCAACGCCCACGTCCACTCCTTCTCCGTGGTCGCCTCCCAGGAGGAAGCCCTCGTCCTGGACGCCCAGGGCACAGCCATACTCAAGGAGCTGCTGGCCCTCGTCCGCCCCACGCCCGGCAAGGACGACAGCCTGGACAAGATGCCGCCGTCCGCGACCGAGATCCTGGAGCACATCAAGGCCGCCCTCGACAAGGGCGTCGAGCCGGGCTCCGCGAAGTACACCGCCCTCGCGGAGCGGATCAAGCAGCTGCGGGACCGGCTCATCCAGAATGCCCAGGACGCCCTGGCGTTCCTGTCCGAGCGCTCCGGGTCGCCCGCGCCATCGTGGATGCCCAGAAGCATCCCGCCGAAGCCGTCATCGTGCTGGACGACGACCACGTGGGCGTCCTGTCGCGGATCATCCACGACCACGCACCGTCCGGGCTCACCGTCACGGAGAGGAACCCGGCCGAGGAGATCGACCAGGTGGTCACCCGCACCCTCGCCCGGTCATGGGACAACGCCGACGCCCGCAACCGAGGCGTGCGCCGCGCCACCGCCGCGGTCTTCCGCCGGCACGTCCTGAAGCCGGTGGGGGAGCCGTACGACTCCACCGTCGCCTACATCCAAGCCCACTACCTCGTCGACTGACGAACGCACAAAGCCCCGGCAACCGGTGGAGGTTGCCGGGCTACCTCACCTGCGAGATCGCGCCTATCCCCCTGGTCGAGCGGTTCACTGTCCCGTTCCGATCCCCCTCAAGGGCCGACGCCTTCCACGGGAAACCTCGGTTGGGGGTACACACCAGCTTCGGTCTGCCATACACTGGGGGCGTCCCCGCCATGCCCAGAAGCACCTGGGCCCGAGGTGGCGCGAGAAGATCAAGAGGAGAGACAGAGAGAGCTTGAACCGGAAAAAAATGAGGGCACTCCCTCCTTTTATTAGGGACTAACCTAAGACCAGGTTGCCCAAAAACCGGATCAAACTCCCCCCCTCGCAAAAAATCTGAAGTAACTTCCGAGGGCAGTGGCCGCACCGGCCAGTCTCTCAACACCAGCTCCACCACAAAGCACCGGACCGCCCTGATTGGCGAATCCGGCGCTTGGCGTGCCCTCATCGCAAGGTGGGGCCGTGCCGTCTCCTGTCAGCTTGCTGCCGGCCTCGGCCTGGCGTGTCAGGCACGAGGCGGCGCGGTCGCCGCTGCGTGCCAGAAGGGCGCTGCCGCGTGAACACCTCTCTCTTCAGCCCGCTTTCGGGCCTTCTGACCGGCGTCCCCGCGGCACTCGCCGGCGCCCTCGGAGGCGCGCCTTGGTGGCTCATCATGGCTCTCTTTGCCGCAACGACGTTCGGCCTTCCCCTCACCGGCATGCTGCTCGAACATTCCAGGCAACGAAAAGGGAGCACGATTGACGAAGTGTTCACAATGAGCCTGAAAGAGATAAGTGACCCCCAGCAGAGAATCCAGGCAATTATCAGCTACAAGCAGCTGAGCAGCCCAACAGTCACTGCACCAGCTCAACCACCACCAGATCCGCCACCAGGAGCACAGCCACAACCTGCGGAAGCACCTACAGAACCGTAACCATTAACTCGGCCTGGGTCTCTCGAGAACAGGGCCGGCATGGGAAGGGCCCGCGGCCGGGGTAGCTGCGGGCTCTCCGGTGGTGCGGGTGGTCAGGGGCGGCGGTGCTTGCTCAGCACGACGTCCAGGCAGCCGCCGGGCAGGTCGACCACAGCGTCGAAGTCCTCGAGGGTAACCCCGTGCTGTTCGGCGGCAGCGAGCAGGACGGCGAGCAGCTGCTCCGCGGCCGCGCGCTCTGCGGGGGTGACGGGGTCTCCGTACCAATGCACGGCGACGACGCGTTCGGAAAGGGTGCAGCCCTTGTGGTCGGTTTAGGTGGTGGCGTCCTTGGCGGTTCCTCCGGTGTGGTGGGCGGGGCGGGGTCAGAGGCCGGCGATGGGGTTGCGCTCCCAGCGGTCGCCTTCCTCCAGGTAGCCGAGCAGGGCGCGGGAGCCGTCGGCCCATCCGCCGTGGCGTCCGATGCGCTCGAGGGTGTGGCCGGCGCGGCGGGCGGCGGTGGCGAACCCGCGGCGCAGGCTGTGACCGGTCCACTTTCCCTCGAACCCGGCGGCGGTGGCGGCGCGGGTGACGACGGCGGCGGCCGCGGTCGGGGTGATGCGGCCGGAGGGGTCGCCGATGGTGCGCCCGTGGCGGGTCATCGGCGGGGCAATGCGGCCGTGCCGGTCGATGCGGACGAACAGCGGCCCGGCGGCGCGCCCTTCGACGGAGAGGGTGGCGAGCAGAGCGCGGACGGCCCGCACCGGGCAGGTGCCCGGGTGAGAGCCGTAGGGCACGGCCACCTCGTCGTGCCGCTTGAGCTTGCGCCGGTAGACGCTGACCAGGAGACCGTCCTCGGTGTCGACGACGTCGGCCTGGTCGAGCGCGGTCAGCTCGGAGACGCGGGCGGCGCAGGCGTAGCCGAGCAGCAGCAGGGCGGCGTCCCGCTGCCCGGCGAGCGTGGTGCGGTCGAGGGTGGCGAGCATCTCGCGCAGTGCGTCGGGAGTGGCGGGGGCGGCCTTGCGGGGGGCAGGCGGCGTCCCCACGATCCGTACGGAGAACCCGGCCCCGATCAGCCAGCACCACCGCATCGCCCTGATCCGCAAGATCATGACCAGCGACGATCTCCCGCTCATGGAACGGATCGCGGCAGCCCTGATCCTCCTCTATGCCCAGCCCGTCCGTCGGCTGGTCCGGCTCACCGTCCACGATGTCCAGCACGACGGTGACCAGGTCGCGCTCCTCCTCGGCGCCCCGCCCACACCAGTTCCCGAGCCCTTTGCCAAACTACTACTCGGCTACATACGTGACGGACGCCCGAATCGGCCAGGCTGCACTCTTCCCGCCAGCGACTGGCTCTTCCCCGGACGCAGGACCGGACAGCCCATGGACCCCGCCACCCTGGGCAAGCGACTGACCACCGCAGGCGTCCCCACCCTCCACGGCCGGACCGCCACCCTGCGGCAGCTCGTCCTCCAGGCGCCGCCATCGGTGATCGCGGGGGTGCTCGGCTACCACGCCGTCCACACCGAGGCCGTCGCCGCCCAAGCCGGAGGGACCTGGAAGAAGTACGCACCCGGCGACCACACCCGATGAAACGATCCGCGCAGAACCTCACCGGAGGAGACAGCAGCCTCATGTCCGCCAAACGCTCACTCACGCGCGCACTCACCGAATTCGCGCGGCCCTTTGGAAGCCACGGTGGCCAGAGGCCACGTCCGCTTGACCTCTTCCTTCTGGAAGGCACCGCCCCCGAAACAGCGCGGACAGTGGTGGAAGAGGTGATCCGGGAGGTGGCACCTGACGCGGCTTCGACGGACATTGATCTCATTTCCGACCTCCCCTGGCCTTCGGATGCCCAGGCCGCCCTCACCGCCATCGCCGACGCAACGGGGGCTCGGGAAGGGGAGACCGCCGTAGTCCTGGACCTGACGGACGAACGGCAGCGCGAATGGTTCATCACCCTCGTGCCGCACACCATCTCCGCAGAGATCTGGGGGCCTACGGGATCAGGAGTCTCCTTCTCCGCAAGCGACACGGGATCAGCGATCGGGTGGAAGTTGCCCGCTGAGCGGTGGGAGAGGGTCCGCGCGCGGCTACGGCACCGAGACATCGATCCCGACACCGCAACACAAAGGGCTCCCCGAGGCCGCCCTGACAGATACTCACAGTAATCGGAAGCAGTGCAAGCCCTCGATTACAGGTCACCTGATCACAGACTCCTACCACTACGGCACCCCCAACCCGCGCGGAGCAACCTCACCGCTGCTTCATCAATAGCGACAGAGGGTGTCGGGTTTACGGCCGACGATGGATGTATGCGCGAAACCCCAGAAGAACTCGACAAGCTCCAGTCCCTCCTCGACTCCTCCCTCTCCGGCTCGACCGCACACCTCCGCTCGATCGTCGAGGGCCGCACCATCACGGCGGCGCAGCTCACCGGGGTCCTCACCGGCATGTGCACGCTCGCCCTCTCCACGGTGACCGCAAAGGGCGAACCGCGGATCAGCGGCGCCGACGGGCACTTCCTGCACGGCCGGTGGCACTTCGGCACGGCGCGCAACGCCGCCAAGGCCCGTCATCTCGCGGCCCGTCCGGCCGCCAGCGTCGCTCACATGCGCGGCGAGGACCTCGGCGTGTTCACCCACGGCACGGTGGAGGAGATGAACCCCGAGGACGCCGCGACCACGGCCGACTGGCAGGAACTTCTCGCCTACTTGAAGGACTTCTACGACGACGACGCCTTCGACTGGAACCGCGAGGTCGTCTACTACCGGCTGAACCCGCACTGGATGACCGTCTACGCCCCCGACCTCGACAAGCTCAGGCCATCATCCCGGCAGAACCCATGATCAATCTCAGCGCCAACCACGGTTCGATTGATCCTCGACGCCGGACATGCCGGGCAAGGTCGCCGAATTCCTCCGCGCCGCCGAGCTGGAGCCCGCCGAGCGGGCCGCCCTCGACCAGGGCGTGACCGTGCGGCGCGGCCAGGGCTACACCCTGCGCGTCAGCACCGCGCCCGCGGTCCACCGCCAGCTCCTTGCCCGCTGCCAGCCGTTCGACGGCGGCCAGGGCATCCCGGCGGCCTCGGCACAGCGCAAGGCCCGCCGCGAGTACGAGAACCGCGTCACCGGCCTCGGGGCTCTGGCCTGAACAACATCACCTGCTTACTGATCTTTAACTACTGATCTTTAACTAGTGTTGTCGGTCAGGGCTGCTTCGATGTTGAGGCCGGTTCCGGCGAGGCAGCCGTCGATGATGTCGGGCCGGTACTGGAGTGATTTCAGCTTGCGTTTCACCGCTCGAAGGAGTTCGTCGAAGGTCTGGGCGGCGAGGTTGCCCTCGTCCTGCGCGGCCGCCGCCGCGACCCCGGCCTGGACGAGAAGATCGTGGCCGCCGCCATCTCCACGTACTGCCTGGACATCAGCGAGCCGAAGACCGTGCGCGGCCTGGAGGCCGACTACCGCCTCTACACCGCCCGGTGGGCACTGTCCGACCCCCCGCCCGGCGCCGCCCACCCACCCCCGCACCCGACCCGGACCGGCAACCCCCGGCCGATCCCGGCGAGCCGGCTGCGCCCCGGCCCCCGAGCCAGGACACGGGGGAGTGGGAAATACCCCGCCTCCCGCCGCAGTACGAGCGAGCTGTCCTCGCCGGTGCGGTGGTGCGGGAGCAGCTGCGCACCACCACCACCGCCCGCGTGCGGGGCCGGGCGTACGACGTCGTCGCGCACCAGCAGGCGGCGATACCCGAGCAGCTGCTCGCGCCCGCGGCCGCCGACCCCGAGCGCGACGACCAGGAGCCGGAGGCCGGACGCCGGGAGGCGATCGACATGACGGCGCTGCGGGCCTTGAGGGAGTCCCGCACGGACGTGGAAGCCCTCGATCTCACTACCGAGCGGCTGCACCACCTCCAGGACGCGTTCTCCAAGGCGGCCGACGCCTCCCGCACCCGCGCGGACCGCTATGCCGAACAGGACGATGCCGATGGAGTGCGGCCGGTGCGCCAGGACGACCAGCAGGCGCACCGCCCGCAGGAGCCCGGACCGCACCGCGGCCGGGAGGCCGGCAACTGAGTGGACCCGATGCCGCCCACCCGATGCCGTGGTGCGCACCGACGATGCCCGGCATCCACTCCACCGAGTGGAATCCACTGAGCCCCCGCCAACCTGAAAGTCCCTGGTCAGCAGGGCTGGTGTGACCGGCTTTCGTGGTGCTCACGCTACTTGTGGGCGGGAGCCCATCGAGAAGATCGTCTGCCAGAGGTCGGGATTGTCTCCGAAGCGGGGTCCGGAACAGCGCTCCGGTCCGTGCACCTGGGCTGGGAAACACAGTTCGTCCTGCTGGCCGGTGCATGCCATCCTGGCTCCGTGCTCCTGAACGATCGCTCCAGCAGTGTCGACCTTTGCCCAGTGCGCTATCAGTTCGCCACCGTTCGGGGCGACTCGTACGACGACAACTGGCTGGTCATTGACGGCACGGTGATGACTCCTGAGGGAAACTGGTTCTTCGCCGATCCGTGTCTGCTCACCGATGAGGCCCGCCAGGTATCCGCGTGGCTGCGCGCGGTGGCCGCGGGGACGGTGGACGTCACCGAACCTGATGCCGAAGGTGAGCTGTCGCCGGACCTGTCGTTCATCGAGCCGGTCTTGGCTTTCAGCCTCGGCAATCGAATCGCAGGTGGGACCGCGGTGATTCGATTTCATCTGTCTCTGGAGTCGGCGCCTCCGTGGCAACAGGGTGAGGACGGGGCTGACATCTACCAGTACGTTGTAGAGGTCAGGTTGGACGCCGTAGCGCTGCTTCGCGCGGCTGATCAGTGGGACCGTTCTCTGGCTTTCCTCCCGCCCCGCTGATCCAGACGCCCGACATCCCCGTACAGCCAATTCCCACCGGCTGGGTCTGGATGACCCTCTACGATCCGGTGCATGCTGGACCCCGAGTTGCTGGAACGGATCACCGCGCGGCGTGCGGAACTGGATGAGCTCGAAAAGCAGCTGGCCAAGCAGCTGATAGAGGTCCGGGCCGAGCGCGATGAGCTCGCCGTTGCTGAGAAGATCCTAGAACGGATGAGCGAGCAGATCGCCGAGGAACGGGCAGTGTTCGCGCCGGTCCCTGGGCAGGTGGGCGGCCGGACGGTGATGGTCATCCCGCACCGTGCGGCGAATGTGGAGGAGACCATGCTTCCGCCGGACTACCAGCGCATTCTCTCCGTCGTGCGGCAGGCCGCCGGCCCGGTCAAGGCCCGGCAGGTCGGCGAAGTGCTGGGGGTGGACATCGGCGTGAAGAGCAAGCTGGAGCCGTTGCGCGGGAAACTGATCAGGCTGGCCGACCGCGGCTGGCTGCGGAAACAGCCCGACGGACGGTTCACCACCCGGCTGTGACCATGGAAGCGTTGCCCGCGGGCGGTGCTGAGCGGCCGTAACCGGGGTGCCCCCGGTGGCTGTTGGAAATGTGTGACCATAACCAAAGAGCACACCGAGAGCACCTTCCCGCTTCTCTATCAGTGCCGTCTGTCGCTGTCCACGCGCACCGTGAACCACCTCGCCAACTTGCTGCGGCGTCACCTGAAGGCGATCGGGTCCAGGTGGCGGATCCTGCCGCCCGGAAAGATCGCGGTGATCGTCCTGGCCGTACTGCGCCACGACCAGCGCCTGGTCGACATGGCCGGCGGCAACAACGTCTCCGAGTCCACCGTCCGTCGCTGGCGCGACGAGGTGATCGCTCTCCTCGCCGTGCAGGCTCCGCGCCTGGACCGCGCGCTGAAGAAGATCGCCCGTCAGGGTGGAGAGGTCGTCCTGATTGACGGCACCCTGGTCCATACCCAGCGCCGCACCGGGAAGGACGACCGCAAGAACTACTCCGGCAAGCACCGCCATCATGGTCTGCACTTCCTCGCCCTCACCGACGAGAGAGGCCGCCTGGTCTGGATCTCTGCCGCCCGTCCCGGCCGCACCCATGACAACACCGCGGCCCGCCATGACCACATTCTGGCCCACCTACACGCCGCCGGTCTCGGAGCGCTGGCGGACCTCGGCTTTCGCGGCCTGAACAACGACGTACTCGACCCCGTGATCGTCACCGGCTACCACTCCAGCCGCACCCACAAGCTCACTCCCGGTCAGAAGGAGGCCAACCGCGTACTCGCCGTCGGACGCGCACCGGTCGAGCACGGTTTCGCTCACCTCAAGAACTGGCGGATCCTCACCAAGCTCCGCACCGACCCCGCCCACGCCACCCAGCTCCTGCGCGCCCTGCTCGTCCTGACGAACCTCGAGATCAACCGCTGACAGACGATCTACGACGAAGACTTCCGCCCACGATCAGCACGAGTACCCCGGAACACAGTCACACCAGCCCTGCTGACCAGGGACTTTCAGGTTGGCGGAGGCTCACTCGGTGGAGTGGACAGCATCGTGTGGGAGTGCGCGACATCGACGGGGGCGATGCCGCGCATCCACTCGGTGCGCGCCCGTCGTGTTTCTCCTTGACCTCGGCTCAGGTCAAGGAGAAACGCGTCGCCCTCAACCGGTCCACTTCACCGCACCGACCCCACCTGATGCGCACCACTCCCGCGCCGCCGGCCGCGGCGCCGACCGGCCGACCACGACCCTCGGCTGACCGCTAGCGCAGTTCCTGTCCCGCCGCCCAGCCCGGAGCGTCGAGGTTGATGGGCGAGTCGCCGACGAATTGGGCGAGCTGCGTTTCCAACTCGGCGAGTTCGGCGGCGCCCAGACGCACTTCCCAGCGGGCCCGCACCTCGTCGAAGATCGCCGTGCCCTCGGTGATCAGCCCGATCCCGTGATCGGTGATCCGGATGTTCTTGCGGCGGCTGTCGGCGGGGTCGGTCTCGGTGGTGACGTACCCGCGTTCGACGAGCGCGGCGATCGTCTTCGCCGCGGCCTGCTTGGTGATGGCGAGTCTGCGGGCCAAGTCCGAGGCGCTGTCGGCGCCGGCTCGGATGGCCCGGATCGCGTACTCGTGCGACGGCCGGGCGTCGGGGTATCCCCGGGTCGCCAGCTCCCGGACCACTTCGTCCACCAGATTGCGATAGCTGCCCAGGAGCAGCAGGGCGAGATCGGCGCCGGATCGTGAGGACATGACCACAGTCTAGATCCTCCCTTGACCTGGACAACCAGGTTGACCAACACTACAGTCAACCTGATTGTCTATCTTGGGAGTCATCGCATGACCAGCTCTTTCGTGACCGCCTCGCCCGCCGTGGCGGGCGTCACGCACCACACCGCCGAGGTCAACGGCACCACGTTGCACTACGTCTCGGCGGGCGACACCGGCTCCCCGATCCTGCTGGTGCACGGGTGGCCGGAGTCCTGGTGGGCCTTCCGCGACGTCATCCCGCTGCTCGCCGCCACCCACCGGGTGTTCGCCGTCGACCTGCGCGGCTTCGGCGACTCCGGCATCGCCGACGGCGACCACGACTTGGCCACCATGGCGGAGGACCTGCACCGGCTGGTCGCCTACCTCGGCGTCGGGCCCGTGCACGTGACCTGCCAGGACATCAGCGGCGGGCCGGTCTTCGCGTTCGCGGCCACGCACCCCGGCGACGTCCTCAGCTTCACCGGCGTCGAGACCACCCTTCCGGGGTACGGCTGGGAGATGCTGGCCGACGTGAGGAACGGCGGCTCCTGGCACGTGGGGTTCCTGGCCGCCCCGGGAATTCCGGAGCTGTTCCTGGCCGGCCGCGAGCGAGTGATGCTCGACTGGGCCGTCTCGGTGATGACGATGGTGCCGGGCGGGGTCACCGAGGCCGACCTCGACGAGTTCGCCCGCACCTACGCGCGGCCGGGCGGCTGGCGCGGCACCGAGGGGCTCTACCGTTCCTCCCTGACCGGCGGCGACCGGATGCAGGCACTGGCCGAGTCGCGGCCGCTGACCGTTCCCGTGCTCGCCGTCGACGGCATCAACGCCCCCTTCACCGAGCGGACGATGCGCCAGGTCGCCGGCGACGTCACCGCGGTCACGATCCCGGACGTCGGGCATTTCGTCGCGCAGGAGGCGCCCGCCGCCTTCACCACCGCGGTCGGCGACTTCGTCGACCGCGTCGACCGGAGCCGCTGAACGGCCGAGTCCCTGCACCGCCACTCTCCGTGCCCTCTCCGGCCTGCCGCTGACGCGGCCTCGAGCCGGGGCAGCGCCGTTGCCTCCCGGATTCGTGCTGCCGAGGTGGGCAACTCCCGTGCCGACACCGCGTGTTTCAACCGCGGATACGCCGTCCGCTCGATCGACGCCACGAAACCACCACCCGCGACCATCAACCGGACAAAGCCCCCCGCGCGGCGACGACCTTAACGAACATCAATGCGACAGGAAAATCCCCGGCTCAGCGCGATGCATCACTGCCCTACGGCAGGTTTCCGGCGTACTCCGGTCGGACCCGCTCTTCGGCCTGTTCTTTCTACTTCTCGCGCAGCTACGTGAGCTGATGCGGCAGATCGGCCGCACCATCGACGAGTGGCATGACCTGCGCGGTTCGGGGAACGACGAGCCCTCCGACAAGTAGCAAGACAGAAGGCCCCGCTCCTCCTTGGGTTCTATCGGTCCTCGCAACACCCGCGATCTGTGGGAGTTGCGAGGACCGTGGTCGTTGGACGTGATGATCTTGCGGGGTTGAGGGAGCGTTTCCTTGCGCGGCTGGATGCCGTGGGGAACGTGACCGTGGTGGCGCGTGAGCTGGGGGTGAACCGGAACACTGCCTTCTGCTGGGCCCGGAAGGCCGGACGGAGCTCGGTGCGCCTGCCGCGCCGGCACCCCGGGCGGGACGAGTACGAGCGGCTTCGGGCCGCCGGTGTCGCACGCCGGGTGGCGGCCCGGCAGGTCGGTGTGAACGAGCGCACGGCCAAGGACTGGGACTGGGGCGTCAAGAAGAGCGGCACCACGCGCACTTACGCCGACGGCCGCCGTGTCGACTACACCACCGGGACCGTCACGATGGGCGGCGTGACCACAGCACCGGTGGGCCTGCAAGCCCTGGAAAAGCACCTGCACCCGCGGTTTCTGACACTGGCCGAGCGCGAACAGATACGTGATCTCCATACGCTGGGCCGTTCGCTGCGGGCGATCGGACGTGCCCTGGGACGGCCGGCGAGCACGGTCAAGCGGGAAATCGACGCGAACTCCGGCGCCGAGGGCTACCAGCCCTACGCGGCCCATCGGGCGGCCGCCGCACACAGGCCCCGGCCCAAGGAGCGCAAGCTGCTGCGCGAGGGCCGGCTGCGCCGCTTCGTCCAGGACGGACTGCGCAGACGGTGGTCACCGGAACAGATCTGCCACGCTCTCCTCAGAGAACATCCCGACGACGAGAGCATGCGGGTGAGCGTGGAGACGGTCTACCAGGCATTGTATTTCCAGGCCCGCGGCGGTCTGAAGCGGGAAGTGCAGGCAGCCATCCGGTCCGGCCGGACCCGCCGCAAACCACGCCGGGACCCCCAGCGGCGCACCCCACGGTTCATCGACCCGATGGTGATGATCAGCGACCGTCCCGCCGCCGCCGAGGACCGGGCCGTGCCCGGGCACTGGGAAGGCGACCTGATCATCGGCGCCGGCGGACGCTCCGCGATCGCCACCCTGGTCGAGCGCAGCACCCGCTACACCCTGCTGGTCCACTTGCCCGGCGGAGCCCACGACGCCGAGACCGTCCGCGACGGCCTTGTCCGCACCATCCAGCCCCTGCCCGACCACCTGCGCGGCTCCCTCACCTGGGACCAGGGCAGCGAGATGGCACGCCACAAGCAGTTCAGCATGGCGAAACTGAGGTTCCCCCGCAGTGCGGGAGTGGCTGACTAGCTGGTCGGCGAAGAGCACCTCGCCGCCCTCGGTCATCGCCTTGGCCCGGATCGCCGGCCAGATCCCCCTGGTCACCTTCGGCGACGGCACCAGCTTCCCCATCGCCGCCCACCTCGTCTCCTACGCCGGACTCGCCCCGACCACGAAGTCGTCCGGGACCTCCATCCACGGCGAACACGCACCCCGGGGCGGAAACCGGCAACTCAAACGCGCCATGTTCCTCTCCGCCTTCGCCTGCATGAACGCCGCCCCGGCCCTCCCGCACCTACTACGACCGCCAGCGAGCCCGCGGCAAGACCCACACCCAGGCCCTTCTCCGCCTCGCCCGCCAACACATCAGCGTCCTGTTCGCCATGCTCCGCGACGGCACCTTCTACGAACCCCGCGTCCCCAAGGACGTCGAACTCGCCGCCATGACCCCAGCGAGTCGAACCGTCCCAACCCGAACCCAGGCGCCTTGACGAAATACATAAGAGGCACCCCCCACTTGTCTGGGATGGGATATGCCGACCGGCCACGGCACTCTTTATCCGGCCGATGGCGATGAGCTGCCTTCGGCGCATTCGGTGACGACAATGAGGGGAAAGAGATGTCCATACGAAGAAAAGCCATCGGGATGCTGGCAGCAGCAGCCGCTGGTCTGACGGTGGCGGGGGCTCCGGCTGCTGTTGCGGCCCCGTCTGCGGCGGGCAACGCGGTCACGGCCTCTGTATGGCGGAACATCGCCCTGACCGGGACCTATACGATCCGCGACGACGAGGGCATCTTCGCCGCCGGTACGTACTGCAGCGGCAACGTCGCCTCCGAGGGCTGGGTGAACGAGGTCCGCACGCCGTCGGTGTGGTGGGAAACCACGTGCGGGGGCGAGATCCGTGTGGAGAAGCACGTATCCGCAGAGACGGACGCCAACGGCGGAGTCATGATCCATGTGACCCTGCAGTTCTACGAGGGCACGAACGACACCAACACCGACCTCGACGCCGAGTACCACTTCAACCGCTACGTCCCCGCAGGACAGACCTCGACGGTCAGCGAGATCACGCTCCGCAACGGGGAGAACGGCGGCAAGGACTGGGCGAAGCTCAACTTCGTCCTGCACAACAACCGCTGACGCCGTATTGGGGCGTCGGTCGCGCGCCTCGGAACACACGCGATTCCCGGGCACGGTAAGCGGAGGCACAGCCACCTGCGCAAACCGGGCCCGGGAACCGCGGTACACGCTAGCCTCGGACCATGAGGCGCTGCGGGGGAGTAACGCGGGTCGGCGGGATCGGGGACGCTGCGGCGCGGGGGGTTCAGTCCGCGCGGAACGTCGAGGATTTCTTCGGAACGGTGAAGCGGGTCATACAGCCTGTGCTGAGGTTCGACGTCTGTGCCTGTGTGACCGTGGATCCGCAAACGTTGATGAACACCGGCGGTGACTATCGGGACGGCCTGCCGTCCGCCATGATGCCGCGCATGCTCGACATCGAGTACCGCGAGGGGGACGCCAACGACCTGTCGGATCTAGCGGCCAGACCGACGCCGGTGGGCTTGCTCAGCCGGGAGACGAGCGGAAACCTCGACCTCAGTCCCCGGTACCGGGACATCATGCGACCCCTGGGTTTCCGCGACGAGTTACGTGTGCTGCTGCGGGACCGCCACGGGGCATGGGGCGCCCTGGTCATGGGCCGCGGAGACGACGTACCCCCGTTCGGCTCCTCGGACCTGGCTGTGGCGGCGTCGCTGGTCCAGCCGCTGGGAGCCGCACTGCGTCGGCTGCACCTGACACGGCTCGCCGAGGAAAGCGCCTCGGCGGTGGCGCCGGGACTGGCGCTGCTGGACGGTGACCATCAGGTGGTTCATGTGACGCCCACCGTGGCCATGTGGTTCGACGACCTGGCTCATGCCAACGGCGTACCGTCCGGTGGCCACGGCCACGGACTGCCTCCCGCCGTGTATGCGGTGGCAGCGGCGGTGCAGGCTCCCGGGGCCGCGGCCTCCCACACCTCGTGGATGCACAGTCGCAGGCATGGCCGGGTGCGGTTGCACGCCTGGCGCCTGGACGAACCCACGACGACCTCGGCCCGCACCGCCGTCGTTGTCGAACAGGCCGGTCCCGCCGAGCACATCGCGCTGATCGTCGCAGCATACGGACTGACCCCTCGTGAGAGGGACATCACCGCCCTGGTACTGCGGGGGCAGTCTACAGCCGACATCAGCCGTAATGTCGGCTTGTCGCCATACACGGTCCAGGACCATCTGAAGGCGGTGTTCAACAAGACGGGCGTCCGCAGCCGGCGTGATCTGGTCGCCGCTCTCTTTGCCCGTCATTACTCGCCGGACGTAGCGCCGGCCGTATCCGCACCACAGCGTCGTACCCCGTCCCGGCCCACCGCGGAATCCGGATAGGGTCCAAAGCACGGTCCATGCAATGTTCCCAGCCGAAGCGGTGCCCATGGCGTGGTCTGCTTCCACGGCTGCTGCTCCGTCGGCGAAGACCGGCCGTGGGGCGTCAACCGCCGCCGCGAAGGTACCCTCGACAGCCCGGTCGCGCTGAAGTCGATCCGCGCCGCCCGGCCCGACGGCAGACCGGCTTCGTTCACGTCTCGCGGTTCTGGCTCAACTTCCGTGAAGAGTTGACTGACCGTGATGTCAGCGGTGTGCGGTGGGATGGCCAGACCCTGTCGATGGCCTGCTGGGAGACCGTCCTATGCCCCTGTACCCGTCCTTGCCCCATGCCCTGGCCGAGTGCGCGCCGACAAGGCGTACGCCTCCCGCAAGAACCGTGCCTACCTGCGCCGTCGCAGAATCCGCTGCACCATCCCGGACAAGGCCGACCAGTCACGCAACCGCAGGAAACTCGGCTCCCGTGGCAGCCGGCCGCCACGTTTCGACCTCAGCGACTACCGCGAGCGCTACGCGGTCGGGTCCGGAATCCACCGCCTCAACCGTCACCGACTGTGGCCACCCGCTACGACAAGCTCGCGGTTCGCTATGAGGCGACCGTCCTCATCGCGGCCATGAACGAGTGGCTGTGATCAGCACGTGTCGCTAGTGGCTCGGCTCGCATCGTTGGCCGGGTAATCGACATGCTGCCCGGTGGTCAGCAGATTGTCGGCATACAAACGTCGGCGTCCGGGAGACGACATCCTTTGCTGTTTACAATTGGCGGTATCGTCATCGCCCTTTGGCTTGCCCTCTTCGCGTGGGTCGGCTGGCGTCGGCGCAAGCATGGCGGTGGGGGAGCGTCGGCTGTTGAGACATGGGGCGAGCTTTTCCATCCATCACAGCGACACGTCCAACAAGAGCGGGAACGCCAACTCGTCCTCCGAGACGACGCCGACTCCGGTGCACCGCCCAACTCTGTCGACCTCGACTCCGGCAAGGCGTTCATCTGCCCCGGGCAGGGCCGCGCGAGCAGGCACGACGCGTCCTAGTACTCCAGCCGTAGTTCGGTAGCTGGGCTGGTCAGCGGCCTGGTGGCGTGGAGTGTAGCGGGGACGCCGGGTGCGCGGGACGGACTTTGCCACCGCGCCCCGGCGAATAGGTAGCCGCGTCGTTCGTAGTGGCTCTGGCGGGCGCGTGCCTGGTGGCGTCGTCTCCACCGTGACCAGTTCAGGGTGTGGCCGCGGCGTGTGGGGCGGTGCGGGGGTTCAGCTGCCAGGAGACGGCGGATCTCGGCCGGCGTGAGGTCCACGAGGTCGGGAGTGTCGTCGTCGGGGCCCCTTTTTCGCGTTCCTGGGCGGCCATGGCGGCGAGGAAGGCGTGGGCGAGCATGGCGAGGGTGATGTGCCGGTACCAGCCGGTGTAACGGCGGACCTCGTACTCGTCGAGGCCGCATTCGTTCTTCGCGGACTGAAAACATTCCTCGATCTTCCAGCGGCATCCGGCGATCCGGGCCAGGTCGGCGAGCGTGGCGTCCAGCGGGGCGCTGGCCAGGAAATAGGCGATCTCGTCGGGCTTGCTGATGCTGCGCCGGGCCAGCATCCACCGTCTGCGGGTGGGCTTGTCGCCGTCGCGTTCCTCAACGACGGGCAGGAGGGCGCCGGCCCAGTCGTAGGAGCGCTCACCTTTCGCTCCGGGGCCGGCGGACAACCGTTGCCAGGCCTCCGGTGGGGCCTCGCGGCGGATGCGGTCCTCGATGCGCGGGCCGTGGACCTGCTGGGACTTGGGGACGGCCACGACGTAGTGGAGCTTGAGGTCGTCTTCGAGGAAGCGGCGGAAGCGGCTGTCCTGGCCGTAGGCGGCGTCCGCGGTGACCCACCGGAACCGGAGTGGGGAGGCATGGGCCCGGCGGATCATGTCGCGGGCGAGGTCGTTCTTGGTGGCGAAGGCACGGTCGTCGGGAATGTGGGCGGCCCGGCAGCGGTCGCGGTCGTCGGTCCAGGACCTGGGCAGATAGAGGTCACGGTCGACGAGGGCGTGTCCCCGACTGGTGGCATAGGCGGCGAACACGCCGATCTGGCAGTTCTCGGTCCGCCCGGCCGTGCCGGAGTATTGGCGCTGCACTCCGGCGGAGGTGATCCCCTTCTTGACGAAGCCGGTGTCATCGACAATCAAAACACCGTCTTCATGGCCGAGTTGGTCGGCGACGTACTGCTGGAGGTCGTCGCGGACACGGTCGGCGTCCCAGCGGCTGCGGGAGAGCAGGTACTGCAGGCCGTCCGGGGTGGCGTGGCCGGCCCACTCGGCGAGCTGCCACCCGTTCTTGCGGTCGACCGGGGCGAGCAGGCCGCGTACGTAGTCCCGCATCCGCTGCCGGGGCTCGATCCGGGTGAAGCGGCTCCCGGTCCGCAGGAAGAGTTCTTCGAGTTCCCGGTCCCACGCGCTCGTCGGCGCATCGTTGAGCATGCCGAGGGATTGCTCGGACCCGCTCACAGGCATGCGGCACAGGCACTCGTTCGTGGGCGCGGTGGCAAAGTTCCTCCCGCGCACCCGGCGCCCCCGCTACACTCCACGCCACCAGGCCGCTGACCAGCCCAGATACCGAACTACGGCTGGAGTACTAGAGGCAGGCATTCCCGTCCCGCTGAGCACCGATCCCCGCTACCGTGGGGGCATGGCCCGTGAGATTCGCATCGTGATTGACGACGAGACGTACGAAGAGTTGCAGCGTCGCGCCGCCACTGGGCACGAGGACCCTGACCAGTACGCGAGCCGCCGGCTGACCGATGACCTTGCGCGGACCAGGTTCCTCGAGGGCGCGAAGGCCTTCGTCGATGAGCACGGGCAGGCTTTCGCCGACCGTTTCGGCCACGGATCCAGCAGCCACGCAGCCTGATGCCGCTGACTCTGTTCATCGATGAGCGATGGCTGCTCGACATCGCGCAGAATCTCGTGCCTGGTGACCCCGACGTCACCGACTACGGGTTCTCTGAACTAACTGAATAGCCTCCGAGTGAGGGATCCACGTTCGCACTTCGCTTCCGGCGAGGTGCTTCTTTGTTTCTGGGGTCGGGTCCGTGTCGGTGGCTCCTGTTAAGACGTCGTCTCATTTGGTCTGTTCGATAGTCTGGCGTCGTGGGGATCGTTGAGCGTCTGGTGCCAGATGAGTTGTGGGAACTGTTCGAGCGGGTGGTGCCGCCCGCTCCCTCGCGGCCGCAGGGCGGTGGCCGCCGGCGGTACGGAGACCGTGAAGTTCTGGCGGCGATCATCTTCGTGGCCACGTCGGGCTGTACTTGGCGGCAGTTGCCTCCGTCGTTCGGGCCCTCGGGGCCGACGGCCCACCGGCGGTTCAGCGAGTGGAGCAAGGCCCGGGTCTGGGCCAAACTGCACCGCCTGGTCCTGGACGAACTGGGTGCACGCGGCAAGCTGGACTGGTCTCGCTGTGCGATCGACTCGGTGAACATGCGGGCCCTGAAAGGGGGGAGCTGACGGGTCCGAATCCTGTAGACCGGGGCAAGAAAGGGTCGAAGATCCACTTGATCACCGAGCGGACCGGTCTGCCCCTGTCCATCGGCATCTCAGGCGCGAACCTGCACGACAGTCAAGCCCTCGAACCCCTCGTGCGAGGCATCCCGCCGATCCGCTCCCGTCGCGGACCGCGCCGACGCCGGCCCGCCAAGCTCCACGCCGACAAGGGCTACGACTACAACCACCTGCGACGTTGGCTCCGCACGCGCGGAATCCGCCACCGCATCGCCCGCAAAGGCATCGAGTCTTCCCAACGACTCGGCCGGCACCGCTGGACGATCGAACGCACCATGGCCTGGCTTGCCGGCTGCCGTCGACTGCACCGCCGCTACGAACGCAAAGCCGAGCACTTCCTAGCCTTCACCAGCATCGCCTGCACCCTCATCTGCTACCGCCGACTCACCAAATGAGACGACCCCTAAGGTCCGCGCCGTGAACTCAACCGATCATCTGCTCGCATTGATCCAGGACACCCCGGGCGTCGCTGACCTGCTGCATTCCTCCTTCGAGTTCGGCATCTTCCGCAATGAACACGGTGAGGTGGTCCGCGCGGCCTCTGGCGCCTCGCTGGAGCCCATCGCTGGTGACTGGGCTGGCGGGACCTTCTTCCTGTGCCATGACGAAGACGGGCGACGACCCGTGATGTATGCCAGCTCCGAGGGCCAGGGCGGCCTGATTGCCGATGACTTGAAGCAAGCGTTGGAGATCATCACTGGTCTGGCTGTGTGGCAGGACTGCCTGAAGTTCTCGGGCGGTGGAAGGCTGGAGGCCATGGAGGCCGCTGCTGCACTCCTCGAAAAGGATCGAGTGAGCGACGAGCCTGAGATCGTTGAGCATCGGGCGCAGGTTGCCGCGGCCTTGTCGCTGGACCGGGTGCCTGTGTCCGAACTGGTCGCCCGGCTGAGGAGTGCGGTGATGAGGACGGAACCGGACCACCTGGTAGTCACTGAGTCCGGGGATGAGTACGAGTCACTCTTTGGAGAGTTCCTGCCCACCGACAACCCGGGCTGGCGATGAGCCGAGCCTGGGCTCGCTGCGTCAGCCATCGTCTGCCGAGGGTTCTGGGCCGGTGACGGTTCGCCCGACCACGGAAGGCCAGCGCACTGCAACACCTCGCCGGGGGCTGTGTGCTGAGCTCCTGGCGCACGTCCAGGCAGCGCAGCCGGACACCGGGCTGCCCGGATCCCGTGTCGTACGGTCCGACGTCGCGGCCGCCCACCGTCCGCAATGGATCTCACCGAACCCGGCGGTGCCGCCGGGTTCGGCCGGAAGGTCTGAACCAATACCGGGAATCAGGCCGCGGCGAACCCCTGCTTGCGGTCCGGCGTCTTGACCTCGGGCTTCCTGTTCGGCAGCGAGAGCCGGAAGACCTTGCGCCACGCGGAGAACACCTGTTTGGGCAGCGGCCCGGTGACGTACTCCAGCTCGTACTTTTCGAACAGCGCGCGCACCTTCACCGCGACCTCGGCGTACCGGTTGCTCGGCAGGTCCGGGAACAGGTGGTGCTCGATCTGGTGCGACAGGTTGCCGGTCATGAAGTGCATGGCCCTGCTGCCGCTGATGTTCGCCGAGCCCATCATCTGGCGCAGGTACCACTGGCCGCGCGTCTCGCCCTTGATCGACCGGCGCTCGAAGACCTGCACGCCCTCGGGGAAGTGCCCGCACATGATCACCGAGTGGGACCAGATGTTGCGGACCAGGTTCGCGGTGAACGTGGCGGCGAGCGTGGTGAGGAACGACGGGCCCGACAGCAGCGGGTGGATCACGTAGTCCTTGAGCACCTGCTTGCGGATCTTGCGGCCCACGGCCTTGGCCCGCGCGCGGAACTCCGGGTTCTTGCGGCGGCGCTTGTGCAGGTTCTTGCCGAGCTCCAGGTCGTACGCTGCGATGCCGTACTCGAAGAAGCAGGCGTTGATGAAGTTCCACAGCGGCTGGCCGAGGTGGAACGGGTGCCACTTCTGGTCCTCGTCGACGCGCATGATGCCGTAGCCGAGGTCGTTGTCCTTGCCGATCACGTTGGTGTACGTGTGGTGCAGCTCGTTGTGCGAGTGCTTCCACTGCTCGGACGGCGAGACGTGATCCCACTCCCAGGTGGTGGAGTGAATCTTCGGGTCCCGCATCCAGTCCCACTGGCCGTGCAGGACGTTGTGGCCGATCTCCATGTTGTCCATGATCTTCGCCACGGACAGACCGGCGGTGCCGAGCAGCCATGCGGGCGGGAAGAACGAGAACAGCAGCACACCCCTGCTGACCAGCTCGAGCTTGCGCTGCGCCGAGATGACCCTACGGATGTAGGCGGCGTCTTTCTCGCCGCGGCTGGCGATCACCTCGTCGCGGATCGCGTCCAACTCGCGGCCGAGCTCCTCGATCTGCTCCGCGGTCAGGTGGGCGGTGGGGTCGATGGCGGTCAAGGTGCTCCTACCGTTCGATGTCGCAGGGGCCCGCCGCGGCGGACACGCAGGTCTGGATGAGAACGCCCGGCTCGGCCTCGGTGATCTCGCCGGTGCGCAGGTCGCGGACGGCGCCGGCCTTGAGCGGCGTGACGCAGCCGAAGCAGATGCCCATGCGGCACCCGGAGGGCATGAGCACGCCGGCCTCCTCACCGATGTCCAGCAACGGCGTGGCGCCGTCCGCGTCGACGGTCTTGCCGGTGGCGCTGAACGTGACCTCGCCGCCGTCGCCGGCGAGGACGATGCCGGGGCGGAAGCGTTCGGTGTGCAGGCGCTCTTGTACGCCGTGCTCGGTCCAGTGCTCTTCGGCGGCGTCGAGCAGGCCCGCGGGCCCGCAGGCCCAGGTCTCGCGCTCGGCCCAGTCGGGCACGAGTTCATCGAGACGGCCGATGTCGAGCATGCCGTCCGTGGCGGTGTGCACCTCGGTGAGCCGCAGCTTCTTGTCCGCGACCAGGTCGTGCAGTTCGTTGCGGAAGATCACGTCTTGCGGCTGTGGCGCGCAGTGGACCATGACGACGTCGTCGAACTCGATGTCGCGCAGCATGCCCATCACGGGCGTGATGCCGCTGCCGGCCGTCAGGTAGAGCACCTTGGCGGGCTTGGCCTGCGGCAGCACGAAGTCACCGGTCGCCTGGTCGAGCTGGATCAGCGTGCCCGGTTTCGCCCTGCGGACCAGGTGGTTGCTGACCTTGCCGTCCAAGATCGCCTTCACGGTGATCGTGACGCGGCCGTCCTGGCGGTCTGTCGGCGAGGTGATGGAGTAGGCACGCCACAGGCGCACCCCGTCGACGTCGACCCCGATCCGCACGTACTGACCGGCTGTGTGACCGCGCCAGCCCCGTCCCGGCCTGATCACGATGGTCGCGGCGTCACCCGTCTCGGGGTGCACGGCCTCGATGCGCCCACGCAGGTCAGCGCCCGCACGCAGCGGGCTGACCAGGTCGAGGTAGTCCGACGGCAGCAGCGGCGTCGTGACCATCTCCAGCAGTTTCCACGCCCTGCTGCGCAGGGCCGCACTCGTCATGACTCCAGCTTGCTGCGCCTCAAGGCGTAAAGTCCTGACCGCAGGACGTAAATCTGGTCGGCTGAATTGTCCGCAGGGAACAAAACGTGAGCCATGCAATCCGGAGGGCCAGCGAACTGGCCCTCAATGAGACGACGGTCACCGCACTTCGGGCCGCGCTGAAGACCACCGCCGACGAGGTCGTCCAGGCGATCATCGACGAGGTCCCTCCCTACGCCAACGCCCTTTCGGGCCGCATGGGCGGCACCATCCGCCGAGCCGTCCGTACCGCCCTGGGGCACTACCTGGACCTCGCGAGCGGGAACGCCACAGGCGGCGACGCCGGTGACGCAGCCTACGAGCTGGGCCGCGGCGAGGTGCGCGACGGCCGTTCGATGGACGCCCTACTCAGCGCCTACCGCGTCGGCGCCCGCGTGGCCTGGCGATGCCTGGCAGCGGGTGCCGTACCCGCAGGTCTGCCCGCCGCCGAGGTCGCCAAGTTCGCCGAGCTGACCTTCGCCTACATCGACGAGCTCTCCGCCGCGAGCGCCGCGGGCCACGCCGACGAACTGGCCGCCCGGGGCAGGGCCCACGAGCGCCACCTGGAGCACCTGGCCCGCGACCTCCTCGCCGGCGCGAGCCCGGACGTACTGCTGGCCTCTGTCCAACGGGCCGGGTGGCAGCCTCCGGTTTCGCTGACCGCGGTCCTGCTGCCCGCCGCCCAGGCCCGGCCTGCCTACCGCGCGCTCGACCCGAACACCCTCGTCCTCGACGATCTGCCGGACGCCACCGGTGTGCTGCTCGTCCCCGATGCCGACCGATCACATCTCTTGCGGCAGCTGACCGACCGCACCGCCGTGGTCGGCCCGGCCCGGCCATGGACTCGTGTGTCCGCCTCGTACGCACGAGCCGTACGCGCGCGCTCCCTCTCCTTTGATGTTCGCGACACCGAGGACCGCCTGCCCGAGCTGGTGCTGAGCGCCGACGTGGACGCGTTCGCAGACCTGCGTGCCCGAGCCCTCGCACCGTTGCGGACCTTGCCTGTCGCGACCGCACGGCGGCTGGAGGAGACGTTGCGGGCGTGGCTGCTGCACCAGGGCAGGCGGGAGGAGGTGGCGGCGGCGTTGTTCGTCCATCCCCAGACAGTCCGGTACCGGATGTCGCAGCTGCGGGAGCTGTTTCCGGATCTCGCATCGCCACACCGGGTCCTTGAACTGACGCTGGCGGTCGGTCTTCGGGTCAGCTGACGCGTACTTCGACCGTCCACGACCGCGCCCGCGAGCGGTCCAGGAATCGTGCCTCGTTCTCGGCGCCATCAGCTGGCTCGTGCGGCCCGGGGAAGAGCGGTGTTGGCCGGCTGAGACCGGGGGTTGATGTGAAAGACCAGACAAGGCCTCGGGAAGCCCGTCGGGGGCGCTGCCTCTGAGAAGCGCGGTGGCGGATACGGCTCGACTGGATCCGGTGGACGATGCGCACGGCCCGCTCGTCGACGCGCTCATCGAGCATCTGGTCGGTGAACTGGGCCGCTACGCCCCGGAAAACGGCTTTCATGTCGTCGTGGAGGGCGCTGTCCTGGCACGAGCTGACCCACGGGCGCGCGGCGGGCTGCAGCTGGGTGACCGGCGGGGCGGCCGGGCCGGGTCCCCAGGGGCGGGGGCCGGGCCGCTCGCGCCGGGGACCACCGTGGTTCTGCGACGGCCCCGTGCCGTCCTTCCGACAGATCAACCGGACGACCGGCCGGGCCGGCCTGGCACACCGCGCGAGGGATGAGGGGGATGCAATGACGGAACGTGAGGTCAGGAGCTTCCATGACGAAGCGGGTTCACCGACCCCGTGAGGACGCGGAGTTCGATTTCATCCTCGGGATGAGCGGAGTTTTGGTCCTCGCATACTTCACCGGGACATGGCCCAAGGCAATCGAGCCCTGCCGGGTGATGGACCTCGTCGTGGGTGGCATCGCCGACGACTGTGCGGGCCGCCTGACGGCCGTCCGCGCCGACATCACGCGTTGTCCGGCCGCAACCGAGCGATACGGGATCACCGGAGCCCCGTCCTGCGTCCTGCTGAAGGAGGGAGAGGCGGTGGCGCACGGCACGGGGCCTTGTGACCATCACCGAGGTACGGAAGTTCCTGGACGGCCACCTCTGAGCGGCCGCTGCGGCACGTGGCCGCGACGCCCGTCACGTCTCGTCTCGTCTATGGGAGCTGCGCCGCCTGAGACACCTTGGGGCTGAGACGCCCCCACAGGTCACATGACGCAGTCGATCGCGGTCGCGTCCGCAGCCGCCCGGCTGCGGCCACGATCTCGGGGAAGGCCGGCCCCATGTCGGTGCCCCGGCGTGAGCGCAGCACCACGGTGCCAGCCTCGACGGACAACGCCCCCTGGCAGTCCAACACTGCCCCATGCAGGCGCCTTGGCCGGGGCAGAGAGGCCGAGCTCGCGAGGGACAACGGACAACACAAAACCCTGTCGACAACTTGGGCTCCGCCGCCCAGCCCGGCCGTAGCTCAGGCACGGGAGTGCTCAGCATGGGTTCCGGCAGTGTCCACGTCACACCCGATCCCTTCCACCGTGCGCTTCGGTGCTGTCCTTCTGCTGCCGAGTCCCGCTAAGGGATGAAGGCGGGAGAGCCTTGCCGGATGGGAGTACCGCTGTGATCGTCCGACTCGTGGGCGGCCGTTCGGTGATGTCGCCCCCGGGCCCGTGGGCCCGGGGGCCGGCTCACGGACTCGGGGTGGTCCACTGGGGCCTGTACGTCCCCGTACACCGCGACCCGACGACCGGCATCGTCCTGGCGGAGGTCCGGGTCACCATCCCGCGCCGGCGGTGGCCGCCGACCGCCCCGCGCGGTCCGGCCACCACTGCAACACCGCACTGCATCACCCGAGGTGTGTGGCACCCCTGACCCGCCGAGTCAGGACGAAGGGGCGGGCTGCCCACACCTTGGCTGCCCGCCCCTTCGCCAAGGGCTTTTGTCAGTTGGACAACGGCACGCTGCGGTCGGCGTGGACGACCGTTCCGTCGGCCGGCCCCACGTACGGTCGCATCTGCGTGTACGGGATGTGCTGTTCCCGTTCTACCCGCCGCAGCTCATCGGCCCGGATCAGGAACCGCGCGGGAGGGGCACCGGGGGCAAGCACGTGGGGGAGCGGAGTTGCCCAGTTCTCCCCTCGCGTGACGGACATGCGCCGGTCACCGGGGAGCTCGGTGCCCCAGCTGGTGATGGCGATCGGCTGGTCACCCGTGTTGGCCGTCTCCACGCTGACGAAATGATCGCCCAGGTCCTGTCATTCGTCAGTGTCGAGGAGACGGGTGCGCGAGACCTGAGGTGCGCTCACCCGGTGTGACGGGAGTTCCTCGTCACCTGCTCACTGTGGAGAACCAGCATGAAGATGCGCGCACTCGGCCGAACCGGTATCCGCGTCAGTCCCTACTGTCTCGGCACAATGATGTCCGGTCCCGCCGGGAATCCGGCCCCTGACGATTGCCGACGTATCGTGCGCCGGGCCCTGGACGGCGGGATCAACTTCATCGACACGTCGGACGTCTGTGGCGGGGGCGAGACGGAGAAGATCGTCGGGAACGCCCTCAAAGGCCGCCGGGACGATGTCGTGCTGGCGGCCAAGTTCACGGGCCCGATGGGCGATGACCCGAACCGCCGTGGCGCGTCACGCCGGTGGATCGTGACTGCCGTCGAGGAGTGCCTGCGCCGGCTCGATGTGAATCACATCGATCTCCACCAGGTCCATCACTTCGACCCCCAGAGGGACCTGGATGAGACCCTCTCGGCCCTCACCGATCTCGTGACCAGCGGAAAGGTGCGGGCGATCGGCTCATCGAACTTTCCCGCATCGACGATCGTCGAATCGAAGTGGATCTCGGAACGCCGCGGTTTCGCGCGGCTGCGGACCGAGCAGCCGACGTACTCGATCCTCGCTCGTGGCATCGAACGCGAGGTGCTGCCGGTGTGCGGCGAACACGGCATGGGAGTGCTGACGTGGAGCCCTCTGTCGTGGGGGCTTTCCACGGGCAGGTACCGCCGGGATCAGCAGACACCCGTGACTGCGGGCCGAAAGGCGTGGGGACCTCGCCACATGACCGATCCACACAAATTCGACGCGATCGAGGAACCGGTCCCCGCTGGCAGAATCGGCAGGCTTGTCGATGACGCATCTGGCGATGGCGTTCGTCGTCGCACACCCGCAGGTCACGTCCGCGATCATCGGACCCCGAACACTCGACCAGCTCGAAGGCCTGCTCGACGGAGCGAACGCGCACCTCGATGACGATGTCCTCGACCGCATCGACCGGGCCGCCCCTCCCGGCACCGACACCGGTGTGATGGACATCGGCCATCAGCCACCCGCGCTCGAGTACGTCGGCCTCCGGCGTCGCCGGGGGAACGACCGGAGCGCCGCCCAGGAAGGCTGCGGAACAGACCCGGAAAGTCTCTGCTTCCCTACCGTCCCCGGAAGGCCCCGCCGGGCAGCGTCAGGCCCCTGGGGCGGCTTCCAGACGAGTGAGGGACTTCGTGATGCGGTTCCTTCGACTGGTCTCGCTCGGAGCGGTGATCACCTGATGGATGACGTTGTAACGCTGTGCGCGGGTCAGCGCGATGAAGCGGACCGCCGCCGTGGGCGACGCGGCAAGCGCCTGGGCGAGGTCGGCGGGCACTTCGGCCTCGGCCTGTCCGGCATAGGCCCGGTCCCAGCGCCCGTCCGCCTTCGCCCGCTCGATCTCCGCGAAACCCCGTGGCCGCATGCGCCCCTGCTCGATCAAAGTGGCGACGATGGCGACGTTTCGCCGGGACCAGATGGACGCCGTTCGACGCGGGGTGAAGTGCTGTTGGAACGTGCGTGCGTCGACGGCGTTGCGGCGGCCGTCGATCCAGCCGCTGCAGAGAGCCTCTTCGAGGGCCTCGGCGTAGGCCAGGGACGTCGGTTTTGTGATGCCCTTTTTCGCAAGAATCAGCTTCACCCCGGCAGATGAGCTCTCGTGAGCGTCGAGCCACGCCCGCCAGGCCTGCGCGTCGGCCACGATCAACCGGCCGGTCAGCTCCTCTTTCGTCGTATTCGTCTTCGTCATGAAGTGAGCCTCGCACGCGAAGCGGTCATCTTCTGTCCTGTACTCTCCGCCACTTCCAGCGCGCACGGGATCTTCCTGCTCGATGGTCAACTTCCCGGCGACGGCAGACAGACGGAGTCCTGCACCCGGCCGGCGAGCTTTGCCGCGGCCTCGGCCAAGGCGTCCGGGCCCACCACGGTGAAGGGGACGTCGTACCGGGCCACGGATGCGAGCAGACCGGCCCAGGACCACGACCCGATCGTGACACGACAGGACCGCGCGGTGAGCTCTTCGATTTCACCGTCACCGATCCAGGGTGTGATGTCACGCGCGGGAAGCTCGATGACGACCTCGCCCACGCAGGGCCAGCGATCCTTGCTCTCCGATCCCTTGGACCGGGCGGCGAGAAAGGAGCGCGCGTCGGCTGCGGGAAGCGTGCGAGGCGTGAAGGCCGGGCCCGTCGGGGTGCGCGGTGTCATGCGGTCCATGCGGAAGACTCGCCAGTCGTCCCGGTCCAGATCCCACGCGATCAGATACCACCGGCTCTTCCGGGCGACGATCGCGTGCGGCTGCACGCGCCGTGGAGAGGCGCCGCCGCCGTAGTCGAATCGGAGCGTGTGCCGGTCCCGCACGGCGGCGCTGACAGTCTCGAGCACGAACGGATCGACACGAAAGGAGGTCTCGGTTCCGGTTCCGGTGAAGCGGATGCCGTCGACGCGGTGACGGAGCCTGGACGGCATCACCTGGCGGACGGTGGCCAACGCGCGGGCTGCCGCCTCGTCGATGTCGACCCCGGTGGAGGGCACACTCTGGAGTGCGACCGCGATCGCGACCGCCTGTTCGTCGTCGAACAGCAGCGGCGGCAGCTCGGAGCCGGCCTCGAGCCGGTACCCGCCGTCGGGCCCCCTCACCGCCCCGATCCGGTAGCCGAGTTCCCGCAGGCGGTCCACGTCGCGGCGGACCGTGCGCAAGCTCACGTCCAGACGCTCCGCAAGGACCTGCCCCGGCCAGTCCCGTCGCGTCTGCAGGAGGGACAGCAGGGCAAGCATCCGCGAAGTACTTCCGATCATGAATCCAGTGTGCTCCGAGTAGAGGACCGCCACTGACCCCTTCTGCCGTGATGCTCGTCCCGGACGGCACACCTGCCGGTCGGACCCATCGAGGAGAAGAGCAGATCATGACGATCAGGACGACCACCCACCTGAATTTCCGCGGCACCGCTCGCCAGGCGCTCGAGTTCTACGCGACCGTGTTCGGCGGCCGGCCCGTCATCGCCACCTACGGCGACCTCGGCATGCCGAAAGAGGTTCCCGGCGCTGACAAGGTCGTGTTCGGCCAGGTCGAGAACGAGGACGGGTTCCGCGTCATGGCCTACGACATCCCCGGCCAGGACGACACCGACATCACGGTGACGGCCGGCTCCACGCACCGGGAGAACGGTGCCACGATCACCGACCGGACGTTCTTCCAGTCCGTTCGCGCCGACACCCTTGACGAGATCACCGGTTATTGGAACGCCCTCGCCGCGGGTGGCACCGTCATCGAGCCCCTCGCCGCGTCGGCGTGGACCCCTGGTTTCGGCATGCTCACCGACCGGTTCGGCGTCACCTGGGTCCTCGACGTCCAAGCCCCCTACGCCGCCTGACTCAGCCGGCACCGGTGCAGGGCCGACGCGGCACAGCGTCACGACGTCACGTGAGCCCTGCACCGGTGCGGCGCACGAAACATCAGTACCAAGCCAGAAAGCAGCACATGATCCTCGACGCATTCGCGCACATCCACTGAGCTTTGCTTATGGTCATTGGCACGTGGGTTCGCGCGGATCCAGCGGGGAGACACATCGACTTCACCCCGGCCCGGCCGCTTCGGCGATGACCGGGGCGGCCGGGCCGGGCCCTCAGCGGCGTGGGTGCTGGTAGGCGTACCGGTCGCCGTGGATGTGTCGGTACCTCGCATCCCTGGCAGGTACGAAGTCAACGTCAACGTCCGGTCCCGGGCGTCCCTCGCTGTGTCCGGCCAGGGGGAGGCCGGTGGTTGCTGTGACCGGTTCAGCGTGGTGGGACGGTGAGCATGGTGTGGAAGGCGGCAGTGTCGGCGGGTTCGTCGACGGGTCGTCCTTCGGCTTCGACCCAGGCGTGGGCGGCGAAGGGGGAGGTGCGTACGCCGGTGCACCAGGTGGGCCAGGTTCCGCCGATGCGGCACAACAGCACGGTGGCCAGGGAGCGTTGGAGACAGTAGCGGCCCGAGCACAGGACGCTGACCGCGGTCACGTCCCCGCGTGCGGTCGACGCCGTGTCGTATGAAGCGCTCTTCGCTCCCCGGCGGGCGGCGCGCAGTACCGCTTGGAGGCGGTCGGGGGGCAGGTGTGCCAGAAGCCGGGCAGCGCCGACAGCGGTGCGGGCGGCAAGCCTGCGCAGTGCTGGGGGGCGGATTCCGGCGGTATCGAGTGTCTGCCGGCTCACGGGGTGCTCACCAGCTTGGCGCGGGTGACCTGGCCGATCAGGGCGTTGACGTCGGCCTCGGCGTGCTCACGGCTGACGGGGCGTGCCTGGAACAGGGCATCGGTGATCTGCTGGGATGTGGAACCGTTCAGGTACGCCTTCAGGACGGCGGCCCCGGCGGCGTTGAGCTGCCAGTAGCGGCCGGCGCGCAGGTCGAGCAGGACCATGCCGTCTTCGGTGGCGGTGCAGATGACTTCAGCGCGTAGCCGGCTCAACGGACTGCTCCTTGGGTTCAGTGGCGGTGAGGTGGGCGGGGAGGGGATGGGCGGCAAGGTCGCGCAGCCACAGCTCGGCTGCCAGGAGTTGCTCCAACCCGTGTGTCTGAGCGGTGAGGAGTTCGGGGCTGTGCAGCATGCGCCGCAGCGTGTTCTCGTCGGCGATGCCGGCGGCGGCCAGGTGGGAGTCGGAGGCGAGCTCGGCGAGGTCTCGGCGGTGTTCCCGCAGGCTGTGGTGCCATTCCTGGGTGACGTGGTCCTTGGTGGCTCTGGCCAGCAAGTAGTCAGGGACGATGCCGTCCATCGCCGCCGCCAGGAGCGGCTTGTAGGTCCAGGGGCTGGTGGTGTCCTGAGCGCGTACCGCCAGGCACGCGGCGATCACCGCGTCGTCGCAGAACGGGCTGTCCGCGGGCAGCCCGTCGACCGTCGAGTCGTGCGAGAAGACGGAGGCGATCCTGCCCGCTTCCCGTGCCTGGTGAAGCCGCCCGTGCAGGCCGCGTGCGGGGGCCAGCGGCTGTGCCTCGTGCGCGGCAGCGTCCAGGAGGCCGGACAGGAGGTCTGCAGCCTTGTCGGTGGCCCATGCTGGAAGGCGCGGCGCCGTGCCCCAGCTGTCGGGGCGGGGCCGGCCGGCGGGGGACTCGCGCAGCTGGCCGCCGGCCGCCGTCAGCCAGCGGCGGTAGGAACCGCCGTCGAACAGCATCTTCGCGGTGGCCGGCAGCGGCCAGCGCGACCGCGCTCTCCACCCGGCTGCGTGCCGCAGTGCCATGAGCGGATAGCGGCGCGCCAGCGTGTGCAGGTAGGAACGGGGCGGCAGCAAGACATCGTCGCCGCCGTATCCGGTCAGGCGCAGATGCGCGCCACGGTCGCGCAACGCGTGGGCCAGGTGTTCCTGCACGGCCCGCCCCCGCGTCACGGCCGTGGGCTCGTCGGCCGGATCTCGCCGTCGGCCCAGCCCTGCGAAGTAGCCCGGAACCTCGTCGAACGTGAAAGCCAAGGACTGCGAGCCGCCCAGGCGCTCCGCCGCGTAGGGGGCGTAACGCCGGTCCTCGTTGCCGGACGCCGCGCTGTGCAGGGATGCGGTCACCAGGCGGGCTCCGGCCTCGGCGGCCAGGAAGCACAGCGAGGTGGAGTCCATGCCGCCGGAGAGATCCGCTCCCAGGACCTGCCCCGGCCACACCCGCAGCGACACCGCTTCACGCAGTGCCTCACGCAGGACCGGTGCGCCCTCGGCGAGGGAGAGCTGCGGCGAGGCCGGATGCCACCACACCTTCGTGCGGTGGCATCCGTCCCGCCCCAGGATCAACGCCCGGCCCGGTGCGACGGCATGCACCCCGCGCCACATCGCACCACCGGCCAAGGGAGGGGGCGGGGGGTCGGTGGTGAGGATGCGGGCGGCGAGCTGAGCGGGGTCCACCAGCGCCTGGGTGAGCCAGGCCAGCGTGCGGGCGCGGTCCGCACACACCGTCACCCCCTCAACCGTCGCCCTGTACAGGCGGCGCGAACCGAAGGCGCTGCCCCGCAGGTAACTGCGTCCGTCGACGGACGCGAGCACATGGAAGCTGCCGGCAGCGCCCCGCACCGCTGTCTCGACATCCGCCAGATCGCGCACGCCCTTCACGCGGACGCCCAGATCCTGCGCGGTGAGCGAACACCGCCCGGCCACCACCAGCAGCGACGACCCGGCCGACGAGAACGCCCATTGCTCCTTCGGCCAGCGGCCGAACAGCCACGGCCGCCCCGACACGTGCGGCACGATCTGCGGAGCGTGCCGTCGCAACCGGTCCAGGACACCGGATGCGACCGCTCCATCTGGAACCGCGACGAACCACGCCGCCGACCCCTCGACCACGCACTTCCCCCTCAACAGAGCGGGCGCGGACCGGCCGCGCCCGCCTATGGGCCGCACATGCTGCGGCCGCGGTTCAGCATGCCGCTGTCACTACCGCCCGCGGCACCAACTGAGCGACCACGGCGCCCGCTTGTCAGTCGTCGTCATACTTGCCGAAGCCTGCCTCCGTCTTGTCGCCGTAGGCGCCCTGGGTGTGCTCGGCGAAGTCGCCCACCTCGACCATCAGCGGACTCTCATAGGTGTCAGCGGGCTCGATACGCAACATCGCGTCCACAGTCACTCCCCTTCCTCGCGAGCAGGCTGATCCTGCCCTCTCCTTGGTATTAACCACCGGACTTCGCCAGGAATGAGGGATCCGGCCGTCAAACCCCCCTGA